>JBDLJJ010000001.1:0-69252 GCA_039714435.1 Gemmatimonadota bacterium
TCCGCCTCCGCTTCGAGCTGATCTGTCAGTGTCTCCACGAAGTAAGAACCGGCCAGCGGATCGATCGTGTTGGGCACGCCCGTTTCGTAAGCCAGCACCTGCTGTGTGCGAAGTGCGATGCGGACCGCAGCCTCCGTGGGTAGAGCCAGAGTCTCATCCATAGCGTTGGTGTGCAGCGACTGGGTGCCCCCCAGCACGGCGGCCATGGCCTGATAGGCCACCCTGACGATGTTGTTGTGCGGCTGCTGAGCGGTCAGCGTCACGCCCGCTGTCTGCGCGTGCGTGCGCAGCCGCCAGCTGGCCGGGTTCCTGGCGCCATAGATGTCGCGCATATGGCGGGCCCAGATTCTTCGCGCCGCCCTGAACTTGGCGATCTCCTCGAAGAAGTCGTTGTGCACGTCCCAGAAGAACGACAGCCGAGGCGCGAACTCGTCCGCATCGAGCCCTCGCGCTACGCCTTCCTCGACATAGGTAAAACCGTTCTTCAGAGTGTAGGCCAGCTCCTGAGCCGCCGTGGCCCCGGCTTCCCGAATGTGGTAACCGGAGATTGAAATGGTATTGAATCGCGGTGCATGAACGGCAGACCACTCGAAAATGTCCGTAATGACCTTGAGGGCCGGCTTGGGCGGATAAATCCAAGCGTGCTGCGCCATGTACTCCTTGAGGATGTCGTTCTGAATCGTCCCCGTGACCTTGTCGAACGGCACGCCTTGCTTCTCGGCCGTCACGAGCAGGAAGCAATAGAGCATCATGGCGGGACCGTTGATCGTCATCGAGACCGACACCTGATCGAGCGGAATCCCCTCGAACAACGTCTCCATGTCCGCCAGACTGGAAATGGCCACTCCGCACTTCCCGACTTCGCCTTCACAGATCGGGGCATCGGAGTCGTAGCCCATCAGAGTCGGGAAGTCGAAAGCGACGGACAGTCCTGTCTGGCCGCGCTCCAGGAGAAACTTATAGCGCTGGTTCGTTTCCTCCGCGGTCGCGAAGCCGGCGAACTGCCGCATCGTCCACAGCCTGGTCCGGTACATGGTGCTGTACGGGCCCCTGGTAAACGGATACTCACCCGGGAAACCCAGGTCCCGCGAGTAATCATCGCCGGCCGTGTCGAGCGCGGAGTACAGCATCTCGATCGGCCGGCCGGAAACGGACGAGAAGTCGCCGTCCTCGCGCGTCGGGATCGAATCCACCTGCGCCTTCCACCTGGCGAATTGCGCTTCCAGACTGTCTATATCGTGGTCTATATTCTGGTCTTCGGGCTCGGTCATTCTGCGTCCGTTTCGTAGCTCGCTTGAAGGTCGGCAAAAAGCCGCCAGCCGACTTCATAGGGTGAAGCGTCCGGCTCTGCTCCGTTAGAGGCAAGTTCGGCGGCCCAGCGCCGCCATACGTCGTCCGCCCGGCTCGCCGTGGCTCGGGCCAGCACTTCCCTCACCTGCTCCATCCATGAGTTGCGGCGGCGTGACTCGAGAGTTCCGCTCTCTGCGAGCCACTCGTGGTGGCGTTCGATCTGCTCCACCAGTTCGGGAAGACCCTCCCCGGTCGTCGCTACTGTCTTCAGGATCGGTTCTGACCAGCCGGAATCGCTTACCGTTTCCGGCGCCGCCGTGGCGGCTGGTTCCTCGGTGGCGCGGCTACCGATGCGGCTACGGCCGATAGAGCTGATGTCCACACCGTGGTGGCCCGCCCCGCTGGCGCCTCCACTCCCGGCCGAGGCCAGGGCTCTGGCTACCTGAATTTCTTTGCGGAGCATGTCCGCGCCCGCCCGGTCAGCCTTATTGACCACAAACACGTCCGCCACCTCCATAAGGCCGGCTTTCATGGCCTGTATCGCGTCGCCGGACTCCGGCACCAGCACGACGACCGTAGTGTCGGCCGAGGAAGCGATCTCGAGCTCGGACTGCCCTACACCCACGGTCTCGATGATGATCCGGTCGAATCCGAACGCGTCCATGACGTCTACCGCCTCGCGGGTCATCGCAGCGAGCCCGCCGTGCGCGCCGCGGCTGGCCATGGAGCGGATGAAGATGTCCTTCTCTGTCGCAAGTTCGTCCATCCGAACCCGGTCTCCCAGCAAGGCACCGCCGGTGAACGGGCTACTGGGATCGACGGCGATAACTCCGACCCGGTGTCCCCGGTCTCGCAGGTCGCGTGCGATGGACGCCGTGAGGGTGGATTTTCCGGCCCCGGGCGGGCCCGTAATGCCGATCCGGTGTGCGGAGCCTACCCCGTCGTGCAGCGCATCGAGCAGCGCCTCAAAACCAGGCGCCCGGTCCTCGACCTGGCTGATGCAACGAGCGAGCGCGAGCTGATCGCCCTCCGCAAAGCGGCTGACGAGCTCGCGCTGACTCCGGCTCAGGACGTCGGACACTGTCTCGCTCATATGCCGCGAAACTGCGCAGCATCCGGGGGGGCGGCAAGCCGGCCTCCCCGGGAAAACCTGTGTCTTGCGGCCGGTTACTGCGTTCGGACGACTACCAGACGCGGATTGGCGCTCGCGGCCAGATCGGCCCCCGTGTCAGACTCGAAGCGGATTCCGGTGCCTCCGGAATCTGAGCCGCCCGTGAGCCGGGCGTACTGCGCCGTTCCCGTGAACAGGTTTCCGGCCCAGCTTCCACCCGCGCTCAAGGCGCTCAATGCCGGCGACAGGCCGTACCCGAAACCGAACGTCCCGGTATTGGGATCCACTGTCAGCGAAAACTGATCGTACATGTCGAACATGTCCCACGACGTGAGTGTCAGCTCCGGGCCGAATGACGCGATATCAGTCCGTCCCTCGGCAGCCAGCATGGCCGACCACTCGGCCACGAGATCCGAGAATGACGAGCCGGTCAGGGCCTCGATGTTCGTCCGGTTGTTACCCGATCCCTGGATGATGGACCGTGTAAAGTCAGCCTCAGTGGCCGGTGTCGCGAACCGGTCCAGCAGGTAGCGAACGAAGCTCCAGGCTGCACCGCGCATGCGGAAGGTGCCGTTCGGGTCAGTGGCGCCCGGATCCATTGTCTGGAGAAGCGCCGCGGTGTCCGACGGCGCCTGCAAGTGCAGCGACAGGTTGAGGAAATTGCCGACGTACCAGGTAATAAACTCGGGCGTAATGCCTCCGATGGCTGCGGCGTCGAGGTTCGACCCGGGTGACAGTCCCAGCGCCGCGTGGCCGTTCACTTCCTCGGCCAGATGCGATAGGCCCTCGTTCAGCCACACTTCGAACGCTCCGCCGTTTCCGACCTGTGCGTTGATCAGATGCTGGAACTCATGACCGATCGTGTTGCTGGCAAACGTCCTCACCGTACCGGCGTCCAGCGTACCGCCGCCGCCGTTGTAAACTCCAGCCGTGTCGGGCACGACGACGTAGAACATTTCCTTGAAGTTTCCTTGGCCCGGCACCAAGTCTAAGGGACAGAAGAACCCAGCCACGAAACCCTGCGCGTAGCTACCTGGGGTGAGAGCGTTCACGGCCGGCGTGAACAGGATGATGATTCGCTCATTGACGTCGATGTCACCCGCTGTACCGAAGTAGGCCTCGTTGGTGGCGAACGTCAGCGTATCGAACTCGGCCGCGATGGAGTCATACTGGAAGGAGGAGAAGTAACCGCCCCCGCCCACCGTGTCCTCGAATACCGCGGCAGCGGTTCCGACCGACACGGCCACAGCGCGCACGTCAGGCGGGGGACCCGGGATGCACGACACCCCGAAATCCAGACTATCGCCGACAGTCGGCGGGACCTGAGAAAACAGCCCGAACGACGGCTGTGCCTTCATGAAAGGACGCAACGGGGCTTCCATCTCGCGCATCTTCAGATCCCACTGATGCTGAACAGCGCGAGCAGCAAGCTCCGGAGGTAGCCGCCCGGCGATCCCGCTCGCGGTTCGCTGCTGCTGGGCAGCAGTAACCGTTACTGGCCGCTGAATTGACGTCAGCGGTAGTCGGCCGTTGGCCTCCAGATTCACGCCCGTGAACACGAACCCGTCCGGCTCCACAGAGGCGATCACTTCGTATTCCGCTTCGGATGCCAGATGGTCGGGTAGATATACACAGCCGACAGCCGCCGGCCCGCTCAGCAGCACGTGCTCGCCCGGCGTCAGCGACAGCTCGCTGGCCGGCTTGATCTGCTGGTTGACCGTCTGGTTGTCGGGCCCCACGATCACCTGCACGGAAGCCGCGCGTCGTGGCAGACACAGACCCAGCAGGTCCGGGAGCGTGATGGTGAGCTGCGTATCGCTCGCCGTATTCACCACGGCCGCCACTCCGTCCACAAGAACGGTGTTATTTGCCGGCATCGAGCTGAAACCGGTTCCGCTGATAGTCGCCGACCCACCCTGCGTCATCGTGTCCGGCGTGATTCCCGTAACGCCAAACAGGTCCTCGGCGCCGCCAGATGCCGTGGCCGAGAACGGGACGGAAACGCTTCCCGCCGTGGCCGTCACCTCGTAGGTCCCGTTCTTGTCGCCCAGGGTCAGCAGCGTGGATGCCTGTCCCTGCGCGTCAGTCGAGGCCGACATGGCGCTGACGGATGGAGAACCCGCCGAGCCGCGCGTGATCGCGAAGTCGACCGTCGCTCCGGCCAGATCGTTGCCGAACTGGTCGACGACCGTTACCAGGAACGGGCTGGCCAGCTGCATGCCCACCATGCCGGACTGCATATCTCCGGACGCGGCCTGGATAGACGTCGGCACGGGCGTCTCCGCCGTAGCTAAGAAGGTCGCCGTAGCGCCGGTAATGGCAGCCTGCACGGTATAGGCGCCGGCGGCCGAGCCCAGTGTGAGATCGACCGAAGTCGTACCGTCCGGCCCGGTGGTGCTGCTGGCCGCGCTGAGCGATGCGCCCGCGCCCGATGTGATCGTCCACGTCACGGATACGCCGTTGGCCGGATTTCCGGTGGAGGTGCTCACAAGGGCCACCAGCGAAGGTAGAGAAGCGCCTGGAGCCGCGACCTGGTTGTTGCCGCCCGACACCGCGATAGTGTTGGCGCCTCCGCCCGGAGGCGGGGGCTGCATCGGACCGCCTCCGCAGCCGCTAATATAGAGGGCTCCCGAGAGGGCGATCAGACCGGCGCGCAGTGTCTTCATGTGCGGTTTCCGTGGCTTTCGGTTCGTAGTTCCGCAGCCAATCGGGTGGCCTTCGCTTCGCACCTGACGGCATGCCCCGGCTGCGATTCTGCATTCTCAACCCGCCAAAGGCGGGCAAGTTCAGTGCCAATACCCTGTCCTGGCGGCTCAGCCCATCATCACACTCGCCAGGCCGAGGAGAAGGAGTAATCCGAGCACGTCCGTCAACGTGGTGACGAAAGGAGAAGACGCCACGGCCGGGTCGACGTCCATGCTTTCCAGCATGATCGGAATAAAGGCCCCCAGGAAGGACGCTATGATCAGGCTTCCCCACATGGCGAAAAGCACCACCAGCCCGAACTGAACCCCCGAAACCTGCGGCAGCAGAAAGCCGAGGAGAGCAGCCGCGACGCCCACAACCAGGCCGTTGACGAACCCGACGGTCAACTCTTTACTGAGTACCTGCAGGCGCTCCGAAAGTGTCTCATTGGAGAGCGCTATACGACGAATGGTAACAGCGAGAGTCTGAGTCCCCGCGTTGCCTCCCACGCCCGCGATGACGGGAATTGCCGCCGCCAGAATGACGAATTTCTGGATCGTGGCCTCGAAAGCCACGACTACGGAGGCGGCCAGGGCCGCCGTGACGAGGCTGGTCAGGAGCCAGGGCAGACGGCTCCGTATCGCATCGGTGGTGGAGCCGCGAAGCTCTTCTTCTTCCGATACAGCCGCAAAGCGCAGGATATCCTCGGTCGTCTCGGCCTCCAGCACATCGATCACATCGTCGAACGTGACCCGGCCCACCAGCCTTCCTGACGAGTCCACCACCCCGATGGAAGCCAGATTGTACTTGGAGAGAATGCGGCCGACCTCTTCCTGATCGGTATCGACATGCACTACCGCGGGCGCTTCCTCCAGCAGCTCTGAGACGGGGGCGTCCGGATCACCGATCACCAGGTTCTGGAGTGATACGACTCCGCTCAGGTGATGGCGGGCGTCTACCAGAAAGATCGTATAGAAATCGTCAGCCTCGCTGGCCTGGCGCCGAACCGCCTCGATCGCCTCACCCGTCGTCAGGTCGGCGGAAACCGCCACGATCTCACGGGTCATGATCCCGCCGGCCGTGTCTTCGGCGTAGTGCAGCAGGCGCTCGATATCGCTCGCTTCCGACTCCGACACTTGAGCCAGGATGCGGGCCTGCTCAGCCGGATCCAGCTCTCCGATCAAGTCGGCGGCATCGTCATCCGCCATGTCCTCGACGATCTCGCCGATGCGCTCCGGATCCAGCTGGGCCAGCAGCTCGGCGGGATGCTCTGCCTCATCGACTTCGGGCAGCACGTCAGCCGCCACGTCGGCCGGAAGCAGCTCCAGAAACGCTACGCGCCGCTCCTCGTCTAGATCCTCGAGCAGTTCGGCGACGTCACTCGGATGGAGCCCTTCCAGAAGCTCACGCAGTTCGTCCAGCGGGCCTGACTCCAGCAGCCCCCGCACCCTGTCCTGTATTTCGAACAGGCGGTCAGCCGAGTCGCTCACGCCGATTCCTCATCGTCCTGGCCGGGAACCGCCACGCCGACCGACAGCACCATCTTCACTCCCTCTTCGACGCTCATCTCCAGACGCTGAACGTCGGCGCGCGGCACGAACAGCAGATAGCCCGACGTCGGATTGGGCGCGGTAGGCAGAAACACGCCTATGGTCGGAGAGCCGACGAACTGCTCAACTTCGTCAGGCGCATGGGCTGTCTCGAACACGAGCGCAAACGAGCCGGCCTTGGGATACTCGATCAAGCCCACGGCGCGGAACAATTTTTCGTCCCGGTCGAGCACGGCGCGAACTATCTGGGAGGAGCCGCTGTGGATCTTGCTGGCGAACGGGACTCGGTCCAGCACGGAGTTCCAGGCCCACAGCGCCCGGCGGCCAAGTGTTTTCTGTGATATCCAGCCCACACTGACCACGATCGTCAGCAGAACAACGAGCCCCAGCCCAGGGAATGTGCGGCCCGTCAGAATAGCCAGGTACCTGCCCAGAATCGGATCCAGCTGCTCGAACAGCCAGACCAGAATGCCGGCCGTCACGCCGATGGGAGCGATCACGATGAGCCCGGTAATCAGATACCGGCGCAGGCGCTGCATCAGCTTGGAACGAGTCATTCGTTCAGCCTAGCTGCGGCCGAGGCTCCTTAGCAACCGCTCCTGGAGGCGAAACATGTCCGATTCTTCGCGCCGTTCGTCCGGGTGGTCGAGCCCGAGAGCGTGTAGCGTTCCGTGGATCACTACGCGCAGAGCTTCCTCTCGATGTGGTACGCCGTGAGCGATCGAGTTGCGGCGCACCTCCTCCGGGGACAGGTAAACATCGCCTATCAAGCCAGCGTCATCACCGAGGGAAAAAGACAGGACGTCGGTCGGGTGGTCGCGGCCCAGGAAGCGGACATTCATCTCCTGGATCTCCGCCTCGGTGAGAAGGGTTATCGACAGTTCTCCCCCCAGGTCCGGAGCTACCGCCGCGAGGGCCACGCCAGCCGCCCGCTCGATTTCCTCTCGCCATTCACTCCAGTCGGGCCACTCGCCGATTCGGTTGAGGCTCACCTCGACCATTGGCCCTGGCTCGGGCGTCATGCCACTCAGGCGCTGACCTTTCCGTCCGTGACGGCTTCCCCGATCGGCTGACTGTCACCAATCCCGTTGCCTGCTGTCACGCCGCCCGGATAATCGATACGGCGGTGGTAGAGTCCGGTGAGGATACGGTCGAACTGAACCTTCACTTTCTCCAGATCCGCCAGCGTGAGAGGACAGTCGTCCAGTTGCCGGGCCCGAATCCTCTCGTCCACGATGTGGTCGATCAGCTCCCGGATGCTCTCCGGGTTCGGGTCGCCGAGCACCCTCGAAGATGACTCCACTCCGTCGGCCAGCATCACGATCGCCGTCTCTCGACTCTGCGGCCTCGGACCCGCGTAGGCGAAGTCGCCGGGATCCAGATCTACCGCCCCTTCTTCGCGGGCCCTGTCGAGAAAGTATTCGATGGCCATCGTGCCATGGTGTTCCCTGATAAAGCACTGGATGGTCTGCGGCAGCCGGCGCTCGGACGCCAGCCGCACACCCTCACTGACGTGATCGCGGATGATCTCGGCGCTCCTGGCGGGCGGCAGCCGGTCGTGCGGATTTCGGCCGGAAGGTTGGTTCTCCACAAAGAAATGCGGCTGTACCATCTTTCCGATGTCATGATAGTAGGATCCGACCCGAGCCAGGACCGGATTCGCCCCGATTGCGACGCAGGCGGCCTCAGCCAGGTTAGCCACATTGATGGAGTGAGCGTGCGTGCCGGGAGCCTTCAGAGACAGGTCACGCAGAAGAGGCCCGTTGAGATCCGACAGCTCCAGCAGGGTCTGGTCCGTGGTCCGCCCGGTGAGGCGCTCCAGAAGCGGTAGAGCTGCGCCCATCGCCAGCGCCGTGCACAGGGTGGCGTTGATGCTGCCCCAGAGGAACGTCTGCCACACCGTGGACAGCGGAAGCGGACGAATGCCGGCGATGGCCGCTCCCGCCAGCAGGTAGGCAACAGAAATACCGGCGATCACGAACCACCCCTGCGCGCGCCGCCGCATGCCGCGCGCGCCGATCGTAGCCGCGCCGCCGCCGGCGATCATGAGCAGCGCCACGTCGAGGCCGAAGAAGGCCATCTGTCCGGCTACCAGCGCCGCCGCAAACATTACGACGACAAGAGCTACGAGGCCGTCGTACAGGATGCCGATGTTGAGAGCCAGGAAAGCGATCGGAATCAATGCCTGGCTGGCCGAGCCCGCCGCGATAAGGCTCGCCACTACGAGCACGAAGACGAGATGAGCCATCACGATCGTCACTGCCCGTACGTCGCGATACATCTCGGGCCGGAAGAACAGCAGAACGAGCGCCACGCCACCGACCAGGAGCAGACCGTAAAGGACACTTCCGGCCAGCGCGGCCGCTCCGCCCGCTCCGCTGGCTATCCCGCGCTGGACGAGCTCGTTGTTGTAGGCCCGCAGGCGCTCCGCTTCGGGGCGCCCGACCCTCTCGTGCGCGGAGATAAGGCGTTCACCTTCGAGGAAGAACCCGGCCGTCGTATCCACCGCGGCCCTGGCTTCGGCGCGGGCCATTTCGGTGGCGCTGCCATCGTGAACAAGGCTCGGCTGCGCGAACCTTACCAGCAGGTTCTGGTACAGCCTGAAGACATCCGCCCCGGCCGAACTGGGAGCCAGCGCCGCAGCGGCCTGGAAGAACTGCCCCACCGTTACGACCGAGTCACGATCCACCATCAGATCGGCGTCGCGCGTCTTGACCACGATGCGGCTGGTCGTAAGCCCCTGCATGTCGAGCCCTGGCGCCACCCCGGAGGGGAGCATGGACTCGTACGCCGAAGTGAGCGCCTGCCTCAGTTCGGCGCTGCTGGCCTCATCGGCCAGGTAGGATAGCTGCGCCGCCGTCGTTCCCATTCCGAGAGACCTGAGGTAGCGCTGGATTCCGGCTGAATCCTGATCGCCCGCGGCGGCGGCCGCTTCGCTCAGCGAGGCGAAAAAATCGTCCGTGCGGGCCACCGCGGTATCCACCGCGGCCGTGTCGAGCACGAAAACGGGCGGTACGCTGTGCGCCGCCTCGTCTCGCTCCACTTTCAGCCTGCCGGGAGACTTGGGAACTACGAAATCGAACGAGGCGATCACATCTTCCGCTGCGACCATTCCTTCCTGCAGAGCTACCGCATCCGGAACCGGAACGCGCGGAAACAGCATCGGCATTAGCAGCGCGACCCCGACGACCAGGAGTATGCGATAGCCGTGATGGATCACACGAGCCGGCACCGAGTCACCCGGAGACCTGCTCAAGGCCCGAAACGCCTGGCGCACAGCGGCCAGCGCCGACTCCACTCTTCCCACTACCCTTCGTCTCCGTGTTCGGCGTAGGCCCGGATGATGTCCTTGACGAGACGGTGGCGAACCACGTCGTGCTCGCTCAGGTACACAAATTCGATGCCTTCAACGGCCGGAAGGATGCCCTCGATCTCCAGCAGGCCGGAATCCTCCGGACGCGGCAGGTCGATCTGCGTCTTGTCGCCGGTGATAACCGTGCGGGAATTCGTGCCGAGCCTGGTCAGGAACATCTTCATCTGCGCCGTGGTGGCGTTCTGCGCCTCATCCAGGATCAGGAACGCGTCTGACAGGGTCCGGCCTCTCATGTAGGCCAGGGGCGCTATCTCGATCGTGTTGTCGTCGATCGCCCGCTGCAGCCGGTCTGCCGGGAGCATGTCCTGGAGAGCATCGTACAGGGGACGAAGATACGGATCGACCTTTTCCCGTATGTCTCCGGGAAGGAATCCCAGGGCCTCACCAGCTTCGACAGCCGGCCGGGTCAAAATGATCCGGCTGACCCGTTTCCGGACGAGAGAGTCCAGCGCCATCGCGACTCCGAGGTACGTCTTCCCCGTGCCGGCCGGGCCGATTCCAACCGCAATGTCATTGTCCCGAATGGCCTTCAAATACAGGCCCTGCCCGGCCGACCGAGGCCGAATCGATCGCCGTGCGCCCGGCAGCGTGACCGCCACCTCTTCGTCCGCCGCTTCGGCGGAGGTGGACTCGCCGCCTTCGGCCGCGCCCGCGCCGTCCTCGGATTGTGCCTCCGCCAGAAAGCGCTCCACATCTCCCGGGCCGAACGGCCGCTCCAGGCGGGCGAGCTTGATCATGCGCTGCGCCACCGGCGTGCAGCGTTCGACCGACTCGGGCGAGCCCGACAGAATGAGGTGATCGCGCCTCATGATGACGCGGCAGTCGCCCAGCTTGGCCAGCGCCTTGAGATTGACGTCGTTCACGCCCGCTAGCATAAGCTCGTCGGCTCCCTCACTGGGCAGACTGTGCTGGACCGCCGTTGTTTCCTGTGTCTGGCCGGTTGCCTTGCCGCTCATTCGGCCTGCCTGAGCCGAAGCCCGAGCTCGGCCAGGCCCGCATCGTCGACCGGCGACGGGGAGCCCTCCATGAGCCCGCGGGCAGCCGATGTCTTGGGGAAGGCGATCACCTCCCGAATCGAGTCGGCCCCGACGAGAAGAGTGACCAGGCGATCCAGCCCCATACCGAATCCGCCATGGGGCGGCACTCCGTGCTGAAAGGAATCCAGCAGGAATCCGAAGCGCTCCTGAATCTGCTCTTCAGACATTCCGAGAGTTCTGAAAATCGTCGTCTGAAGCTCAGGGTCATGACAGCGAATGCTCCCGCTCACCAACTCCACGCCGTTGACGACGAGGTCGTAGGCGTGCGACAGGTTCTCGTATGGCTCCTCCGAGATTCGACTCGGGGTCGGGTCCAGTGGCATACAGAAGGGGTTGTGGCTGTAGGTGGGCAGACCCGTTTCGGGATCCGGTTCGAATAGCGGAAATCTGGTGATCCAGGCGCACTCGAAGCCCTCAGCTACCGCGCCGAGCAGCTGGGCCGCGTGCCGCCGCAGAACGTCCAGGGCCGGGCCCGTCTCGGAGTCCGGACCCGCTACGAGGAAGAGAAGATCCCCTTCGTCCACCCCGTGCTCATTCCGCAGCTTCTCGCCCAGTGCTTCATCGACGAACTTGGCCGGAGCTCCAGACCAGGCATCTGGATTCCGCTTCAGCCACATGGCGCCCTTGGCTCCCGCGGACTGCGCCATCTCGTTCGCCTCGTCCAGCTGGCGCCTCGACAGAGCTGCTCCTCCGGGTATTCGCAGACCCCGAATTCGTCCGCCCGACGCGCTCGCCGATTCGAAAATTCCGAAGCCGATGCCGGTCAGACAGTCTGTCAGGTCCTGGATTCGCCACGAAATGCGCAGGTCGGGTTTGTCGGACCCGAAGAACTCCATGGCGTTGGCGTAGGTCAGGCGCCGGAAGGGCAGATCCAGCTCGACCTGCACGGTCTCCCGAAACACGCGATCCAGCATCTTCTCACACACAGCGAACACGTCCTGTTCCTCGACGAAGGACATTTCGAGGTCGATCTGAGTGTGCTCCGGTTGCCGGTCGGCACGCAGATCTTCGTCCCGTAGGCAGCGCGCCAGCTGGTAATACCGATCGAAACCGGCCGCCATCAAGAGCTGCTTGTAAATCTGCGGAGACTGGGGCAGCGCGTAGAACTCGCCCGGGTGGACACGGCTCGGGACCAGATAGTCGCGGGCTCCCTCAGGCGTTCGGCGAGTCAGAAACGGCGTCTCAACCTCCAGGAACCCCTCTTCGTTGAGGGCGGCCCGGGCGGCGGTGACGGCGCGGTGGCGGATCTCGAAGTTGCGCAGCATGTCCGGCCGGCGAAGGTCCAGAACCCTGTGGCGCAGCCGCAGCTCCTCGGAGGGAAGCTCCTCCTCCGGGGGTACGGCTACCAGTATGGGCAGCGGAGCGGCCCGCGACAGCAGCTCCAGAGACTCCACCTGGATTTCCACGGCTCCGGTACTCATGTCGGTGTTGACCATCTCGGGCGGACGCGCACGCACGACACCGCTCACGACGACGACGTCTTCGGGCCCTAGTTTGCCCGCCAGGGCCAGTGCTTGCTCGTTCGTCCAATCGGGCCGAAACGAGAGCTGCACCAGGCCGGCCCGGTCTCTCAGATCGATGAAGAAAAGGCCACCCAGATCGCGTCTGCGATGAACCCAGCCCGCGACTCGAACGGTGCGGTCGGTCCAAGAAGCGTCGAGATCTCCACACGGCGAGTCGCGCAGGGCGGTCGCCAGTGAAGTCGCAGCGCTGGGCGCGGCTGGAGAAACGGTTTCAGTCAAAGTGGATTGATCCTCCTGGAGCGCACGGTCTGCCATGCCTGACAAGTGGGGTGATCTGGATCCCGTGCGTGGTGCATTATCGGCCGCCCAAGATACCCCGGCCCTTGCGGGCCAGCAAGCAACACGGCAGCGTTCGAGCCCTAGTTTCCGGGTATATTCTCCGTTCGCGGCGGGCCGTTTGTGGCCGCCCGCTCAAAGGGCCATATGACGCTACAGCCTCTTCTGGACATGTCTCCGTCGGACGCCGAGCAGTCGCTGACGGACTTCCTGGCGGCACGTGGCGAGGAGCCATATCGGGCCCGGCAGATCCTGTCATGGGTTTATGAGCACAGAGCGACCTCATTCGCGGATATGAGTTCGCTGCCCGCCCCGGTCAGAACCGCGCTAGCGGACGAATACTCGTTGACACTTCTGAGCGAAGCCTTTTCAGCCAGATCCAGAGACGGGACACTGAAGCACCTGTGGGCCCTGGACGACGGCGAGCAGGTGGAGTCGGTGTTAATCCCCGTGGAAGGACGCGTCACGCTGTGTATTTCCTCGCAGGTGGGCTGCGCGCTGGGCTGTGGGTTCTGCGCCACCGGTATGTTCGGTTTTCGGCGGCAGCTCAGTGCTGCCGAGATCGCGGCCCAGTTTCGAGAGGCCGACGGAGCTTCACGGCGGGCCTTCGGCCGGCCCGTATCGAATCTCGTCTACATGGGAATGGGCGAGCCTTTCGCCAACGCGGACGCGGTCTTCACGTCGCTGTCCGTGATTCACGGCGGTTTCGGCTTCGGAGCCCGCCGAATCACAGTGTCCACCGTAGGCCTGATCCCCGGAATTCGGCGCCTGGCCGCCCGCCCGGAAGCGTTTCGGCTGGCGGTTTCTCTGCACGCGCCAAACCATGAGCTGCGGATGACGCTTGTCCCCATCGAGCAGCGCTACCCCCTGCCGGAGCTGTTCGAGGCGCTGCGGGACTACCAGAAGATCAAGAATAGGCGAATCACATTCGAGTACACCCTGATCGAAGGGATCAACGACTCGGTCGAGCTGGCGGACCAGCTGGCCGATATTTCCACTGGCCTGGACGTATTCGTTAACCTGATTCCGCTCAACCCGGTCCCGGGAATCGATTTGCGCCCCAGCCCGAGGCGGCAGGTGGACAAGTTTCGTATGGCTCTCGAGGCGCGCGGAATTCCGGCCGCCGTGCGCCAGCCACGGGGACGGGATATCGCCGCGGCCTGCGGTCAGCTTCGACTTGAGCGCGACGCGGCGGCTACGTCTCGGTAGGGGGTGGTTTGCCAAGAGGTCGTGTCGGCCTATTGCTATCCTGACCCAAAACGCGATCTTGGTTCAGTTTAATTCATAAGTTGAACTATAGAGACTGTCGGGATCAGAATGCGCGGAGAGCACATCCCCTGTATGTGGGAGTGGAATCCCACTCTTTACGCACCCGCTCGGTACCGCCGAGCCTGCAAGTTTGAGGCTTTCCTTCCATACCCGCTAGCCCTCTCTGACTTCAACCTGAGCGCTGAGATTGCAGGCATCGTTTCTGACGCAGAACAGGCAATTCTGAAGCTCAATGCACGGGCAGACCCGGCTCTTACACCACTGGCTCGCCTTCTCCTCCGCACTGAGTCCATCGCATCCTCTAAGGTCGAGGGCCTGCAGGTTGGAATCCGACAGCTCGCTCGCGCCGAGTCGAGGATGGAGACGGGAGGCAAAATCTCGCGAACCGTCCTCGAGGTCATCGGCAACATCGATGCGATGGAGCTAGCTGTAGAGCAAGCTGCTGCGGCCGATTCTGTTTGCCTCGGGCACATTACTGAAATCCATCGAGAATTGATGGCAAACGCTCCCAACTCTCGATGCGCGGGAGTGGTGCGTACTGAACAGAACTGGATTGGCGGAAACGATTACAATCCTTGCGGCGCCGACTTCGTGCCACCGCCACCAGAGCACGTAGACCGACTCCTACAGGATCTGTGTGAGGCGATTGCGGATGAATCCCTTTCTCCTCTCGTTCAGGCCGCGATGGTGCACGGACAATTCGAAACCATCCACCCTTTTGACGACGGAAACGGCCGCACCGGTCGCGCCTTGATCCATGTGGTGCTCCGAAGGAGAGGGGTGGCGGTGTCCTACGTTCCTCCGATCAGCGTCATGCTAGCCAGGGATCGGACCGGATATATAAATGGCCTCGTCGAGTTCAGGGAAGACCAGATCGGCTCTTGGATCGCCGGTTTCGCAGCAGCGGCGGCTCAAGCCGCAAGGTTAGCTGAATGCTATCTGGAGGCCGTCAACCTCCAAATGGATGAGTGGAGAAAACGGCTTTCGCAGGGCCCCAACCCCAGAGCCGATGCGGCGGCCTGGGCGTTAATCGAGGTTCTTCCCGCACACCCAATCATCACGACCCCGGTAGCCGCCGCCGCGACTGGCAGAGCCAAGGCGGCAGTCCACCAAGCGGTTAGTCAGCTAACCGATTGTGGCGTATTGGAAGCGATCTCATCGTCCAAACGCAACCGGTCTTGGGAAGTGATGGGTCTTCTGGAACTTCTGGAGAACCTTGAGGCGGGTGAAATGCCAACGGGTTAGCCCACCCCTTCCTGGCGCACGCGCCGGCATCTCCACCCGCCTGGACGTGTTCGTCAACCTGATTCCGCTCAACCAGGTCCCGGGAATCATTTGGCGCCCCAGCCCCAGACGGCAGGTGGAGAAGTTTCGCATGGCTCTCGAGGAGAGGCTGGAGCTGCTAGCGGCTGCCGCTGAAGGAGCGCCAGTCCTGGCCCAGAATCACGGTGGCGTCAAGGCGGAGATCCGGCCGGGGTTCGTGCACGACGGGCGGACCGCCCAGCGAATCGGCCACCTCGGCGGCGGCCCCGGCGACCCCGCTGCGATCTACCACGGTGGTCCGTTCGTAGTCGAACCGCTTCGCGTTGCCGTAGGTCTTTACGTCGAAGCCCATGGCGCGCAGCCGGTCGGCCACCTGCTCGGCCGCGCCCTTCTCCCCCGCCCCGTTCAGCACCTCGACCCCGATTCGGTCATCCAGGGGCGCGCGGCCGGCCGTGGCCGGACGTCCCGAGAACACCCCCGGAGGCCCGCCTGCATCGAGCCGCGTATGCCGCCACTCGAGCCAGAATGAACCGACAAGTACTCCGACGCCGACCAGTACGGCCACGACCAGGAGTGTGTGGAGCCTATTCTTCACTGGCTACCAACCGGTTCCAGTAGTGAATGGACTCGAGAAGCACTTCGTGCCCGTTAGACAGAGCGCCAGCCACCCGGAGCTGGATGACCTCCTTGAGGACCCTCTGTCGATCCTCCGGCAGCTTTTCTCTCAGCGAGGCGCGCCTCTTCCGCCTGAACGTGCGGCCCGGCTCCAGATAGTCCGCCAGGTACAGGTAGTCGGCCAGGAGTCCGAAGTCCGGGTGTCCGGTCGAATGATACGACATGGCGAGGAGAAATTCCTCGTCATCCACACCGGCCCGGCGCAGCCGCTCGGCGCAGGCGGGACCGTGTAGCAGTTTGGCTGGCCAGCGACCATCCGCCAAGGGCCGAAGTTCTTCGGGACCGGCGTCTTTCAGCGCGTCATGCAGGTAGCCAGCCGCCTTCCAGCGCACCACTTGCTTGCGCGACAAGCCGAGAGCCTTGGCCCATTCTCCCATCAGACGCGAGACGCGGCGCACGTGTTTGATCCTCTTCGGATCGCAGCGGGCCCACTTGGGGAGCTGCTCTTCCTCGCCCGCCTTTCGAATTAGCGGATGGAGCTTCACAGGTCCGCCGTCCCGCCCAGCGGCGTGTTGTCGATCAGCCGAGTAGAGCCGACGACCGCGGCCACGGCGCATACCGAACGGGCGCCCGCTTCAGCGTCCTCGTTCAGAGTCTCTGGATCGACCACGGCCACGTATTCTGGCGTCAGTCCGGCCGTTTCCAACACACCAGACGCCGCCTGCTTGAGTCTCAGAGCGTCGGTCTCTCCGCCAGCGAAGCTGGCGCAAGCGGCCCGCAAACCGCCAGCCAGGGCCAGGGCCTGGACTCGTTGTTCGGGGCTCAGGTACACGTTGCGCGAGCTGAGGGCCAGGCCGTCCGCCTCTCGAACGACGGGCGCCACGTCTATCTCAACCGGCAGCGCCAGATCCCGGCACATGGCCCGGATCAGCACCGATTGCTGAAAATCCTTGCGCCCGAACACCGCCGCCGATGGCTCCACGATCTGAAACAGCTTCAGTACGACCGTGAGCACGCCGCGAAAGTGGCCCGGCCGGCTGGCGCCGCACAGCGTACCGGCCAGCGGACCCGGATCTACCCAGATTCGCTGAGGACTCGGATACATCTCATGCTCTTCCGGCGCGAATACGTAGTCGGCTCCCCGGGCCCCTGCCAACTCGATATCGGCCGACAGGTCGCGCGGATAGCGGGAGAAATCTTCGCCTGGGCCAAACTGGGACGGGTTCACGAAAATCGACACGCACACATGGTCAGCCAGGGAGCGGGCCCGATCGATCAGGCTCAGATGTCCCTCGTGCAGCGATCCCATAGTAGGGACGAGAGCTAGCGAGCTGCCGCCGTCCCGCAGGCGCCGCGACAGCCCTCTCATCTCGCGGACGGTGCGCAGAACAGGCAGATCGCCGAACACCTCAGGCTGCCGGCCAGGCACCTCAGTCGCCGTAGGATTCTTCCTGGGAAGGATAGCCGCCGTCCTTCACCGCTTTGATGTAATCGTCTACCGCTAAGCTGACCTCGCCGGCCAGAGAACCGAACCGGCGCAGAAACTTCGGCGTGAAGCCGGGATTGAGCCCGAGCATATCGGGCAGAACAAGAACCTGGCCGTCGCACTCGGCGCCAGCCCCGATCCCGATCGTCGGCATGTCTACAGCCCTGGAAATCTCGCCCGCAAGCTCCGCCGGAACCAGCTCTAGGACCAAACTGAAGCAGCCGGCTTCGTCCAGACCTGTGGCGGCTGTCTTGATGGCCTCCGCCTGCTCCGCCCCACGGCCCTGGACGCGGTAGCCCCCGAATCGGTGCAGCGCCTGCGGCGTGAGTCCGAGGTGGCCCATCACCGGAATGCCCGCGTTTACCAGGGCGCGAACACGGCTCACCGTAGCGGCGTCGCCTCCTTCCAACTTGACGGCCTCGGCGCCGGTCTCCTTCAGAACACGGCCGGCGTTCCTGAGAGCGTCTTCGTCGCTGATCTGATAGCTCAGAAACGGCAGGTCCACTACGAGAAGCGCCTTCGAGATAGCCCTGCGCACGGCTCTCGAATGGTGAATCATCTCGTCCAGCGTAACCGGCAGGGTGGAGTCGTATCCCAGGATCACCTGGCCTAGAGAGTCGCCCACCAGGATGACATCGATCGCCGTTTTGTCCAGCAGGCTGCCGAACAGGTGGTCATAGCAGGTCAAGACCGCGATCTTTTCGCCGCGCTCCTTCATCTCACGGAGAGTTCGGGTCGTGACCCTGTGTGCCTTTGGACTCGGGGCGCTGGACACTCTGGCTCCAGTTCAGGAAGTAGGCCGGCGGACGGAATGTCTATGAATACAATTTGGACACTCGGCGCACCACCCACGAAAGGGCTGCCATGACGATTCGGCACGATTCCGTACTCGTGCAAGCTCTGGCCCGGGAGATATCAGAGCGCTGGAGCGGGTGCGCTGTCGTGGGACTTCATCTCGCTCCCGAGCAGCACCGGGCCCAGCTCGTGTTCGAGGACGGCTCGGCTCTGCTGGCCTGTCTGGAGCCCGGCGCGGGCTACATTCTGGCCCAAGCTGAGGTCGCCCCGCCGGCGAAGGGACGCATGACTTTCGCCAGGAAGGGACTGCGCTTGGCGGGGGCCGCCGCGCCGCCTGACGAGCGCGTTCTGCTGATCGAGTTGGCCAACGATGAGGGCCAGGTTCGATCCACCTTCGTGCTCGAGCTGCAGCCCCGAAAGTGGAACGCCGCCTACGTGACGTCGGGCCAGGGACTGGTTCGAGCGGCGCTGCGCCAGCAGACCCGGGGCGAGCGGACGTTGATCGGCGGGAAGCCATATTCGGCGCCAGCCAGCCGGCGCTCCTGGGCCGCTGATCTGCCGTCCGGCGCAGATTGGGCGGCGACGATCGTGGGCCTGGAGGTCGAGGGCCGGCGTGCAGCGATCCTGGCCAGTATTTCGTATACGAGTGGTTTGAACGTGGACTTCCTCCTGGGCTCCGCCATGGCGTGCACGGATGTGGGCGCCGACGAGTTGAAGCAGGCCTATGACCGCTACACGGCGCTCCGGACCTGGACGCCCGGCGCGGCCGCCTGGCTGGTGTCGACTCCGGCCGGCTTACAGCCCTACGTGTCCAGCCTGTCCGATCCGGGCGCCGCGAGTTTCGGTTCCCTGCTCGAGGCCATGGGCTCCGCCGCAGATGGGAGTGATTCAGCCAGGAGCACGGCCCTGTCGGAATGGCGCGCGGCGGACCGGACTGGAGAGGAAGCGGATCTGGAGCTCGCCCTGCGGCGGAAGCTGAACCGCATCGAGCGCCGGCTGGCAGCGATGCGGCGACAGATAGAGGCGGGCGGCGGTGATGAGCTCCGGCAGATCGGGCACCTGCTGCTGGCCAAGCAGCATGAGATTGAGCGCGGTGCGGGCGAGGCCACACTCGAGGACTTCAGCGGCGAACTGCGCACCATAGAACTGGATCCGGCCCTGAGTGTTACGGACAATGCCGCCAGCTATTACGAGTCCGCCCGCCGCCGTGACCGGGCCCTGAGCAGGCTCCCGGCCAAGATTCGAGGCGACGAAAGAACTGCGGGCCGGCTGCGCGACGCTCTCGGCCTCCTCGGCGCCGAGGGAGCCAGCCCGGAAGCGTGGAAGCTGGCCGGTGGGCGGCCAGCCGTGGCTCAGGCACCTCCGGGCGCCGCTGACGCGACAAGTCTCCCCTATCGCGTTCTACATACCACCAGCGGCCGCGAAATCCGCGTCGGCCGCTCCGCCCGCGGCAACGACGACCTCACCTTTCGCCACTCCTCGCCGGACGACGTGTGGCTGCACGCCCGCCAGGTGCACGGCGCGCATGTCATCCTGCGCTGGGACAGTAAGGATCAGAACCCGTCTCGCCGCGATCTGCAGGAGGCCGCGGTGGCGGCGGCCTGCAACAGCGAGGCCCGGCACAGCGGTACGGTGGCCGTCGACTGGACGCGGCGGAAATACGTTCGGAAGCCGCGCAAAGCGCCGCCCGGCTCGGTTACCGTGGAGCGCACGAGAACGCTGTTCGTGTCACCCGATGAAACCCTTCTGAAGCGCCTCGCGGCCGAGCCGGATTCCTGACCGGCGCCGGGGTGGATCAAGGGCCGGCGGGGGCGCCGGCGCGCAAGTTGGCGGCAAGCAGCTAGCGAAGCAGGAGCAGCTTTCCTGACTGGGTCTGGCCCTCGAAGCGGAACACGTACATGTACACTCCGGCCGCGGCTTCGCGGCCTTCGGCCAGCCTGCCGTCCCATGTGGGTGTGCGGAGCTGGACTCCGGGGTCCGTGGCGATCCGCTCGCGCACCATCAGGCGACCGGCCAGATCGTAGATCTCGAACAGCAACTCGCTTCCAGCGCCGCGCTCGGAGGCAGGCAAAGAGTACGGGAACGTAATAGGGCCTGATCCGATGCGAAGCGGATTGGGGAACGGAGCCAGGACCTGGAATTGGCCGCCGGTCACAGGTGGCTCGATGTCGGTTGCCCGCAGTTCGGCCAGGCGATCGAGAGCGGCTTGTTCAGTATCTGCCACCAGCAGCCAGAACCTGAGGAGAGCGTTTTCGCCCGGCTGAAGATCGAATGGACCTACGCTGAGCATCGCGGCCCGGTCGTTGGCCGACCCATCTCCGGGTAGACCCGCCGTCCCTCCGCCCCGGGCCAGGGCGAGCTTTATGGCGTCGGTAAAGTCGCCCTGCAGCACTCCGCTGCCCACATCGTAGAACAGGCCGCTCGAGGTCCCGAGTGGAACATCGGCGAAGCCGAGCACTGCCTGGTCCGACGCGATCAGGGTTACGGGTCCGCCGCCCGCGGCGGCCTGGGCGGCCATGGCTTCGGCGGCGGAGTTCCAAGCCAGGGCGTCTCCACCCAGGTCCCAGTCGGCGAACAGCCCGGGCGTGAGATCGGCGATCCGCGTTCCTCGCTGATTCTGTACTGACAGGGTGATCTCCAGCGCCCCCACGCCCGCGCTTTCCGTGACTTCGTACAGCGCATCGATTTGAACGCCGAGGGGAGACAGCGCCTCGAAATCGTCGAACTGGGCCTGTGCCGACGTCGTTTGTACGTCCGTGATACCCCGCGAAGGGGCCCAGTCCGTCTCGGCCGCCGCGGGTCCGGACTTCAGTCCCGGACGATCGAGCACCGTGTTGTAGATGCCGTCCGAAATCAGGCCGCCTCCGGCGACGAAGATTGAGCCGGCCGTCAGCAGCTCTGTTCCAGCCCAGCGGAAGCCGGATGAGGCCGCAATCTGGCCCAAGCGGCCGAAATCGTTGGCGCCGGCCTGCAGGCCCCCCGCCGTCAGAACAAACCCTCCGAAGAAGTCTGGCGGAGCCAGGAGCAGAGCGCGGTTGAAGACGGCTGCGCCTCCAAGATTAAACAGGGTGGCGCTGAGCACACCCGCGCCGGAGCCGGGCCGGTCGGTGGCAATCTCGAGGCGGCCCGAAGCCGCCAGCGGCCCGATCTGGGTGACGGCGGTTCGCTGGCCTGTCTGCAGCTCGAGCCGGCCGCCGGGCCACGTGCCGGATCCTCGATTCATGAGCTCAACCCACACGGAATCGACTGACGTTCGCGCCACCGCGACCTGCAGGGAAACAGACGCGAAGGACGGATTGGCGAGCTGTACGGCCGCCGGTACATCGAGCAGGCCCGCACCGGTATCGTTGTCGGGGCCCGCCAGGCCCAGGTCCTGCGCGCTGTTCATCAGAAAGCGCTTGGCCTGCTCGGGAGTGGCGGCGGGCGCGATCTGGCGCATGAGGGCGACCGCCCCGGTGGCGGCGGCAACCGAAAACGAGGTGCCTTGAGCCGTGAATCCGGTGGAGCGAACGCGTCCCGAGCCGTCCGCGACGATCACAGGTACTGTGCCCGGAGCGGCGAGTTCCGGCTTGATCCCCCCGCCGCAGGGAGAGGGTCCGCGGGCGCTGAAGTCAGCCACGCTCACGGGCCCCGAGCCCTGCGTAGCGCCGACGGCCATGTTCCGGATACCCGCGTCGTCCCGGGCGGCCGGAAAAGCGACGCTGGTGGGATCCGGTCCGCCGTTCCCGGCCGCGAACAGGACTGCTATTCCGGCAGCTTCAGCCGCGTCGATAGCCGAGTACAGTACGTCGGAACACAGGTCAAAATCAGCGGCCCCGAAAATCCCCCAGCTATTGTTGATCACGCTGGGAGCGTCGTCCGTGCCTGGCACCCCGTCCGGATCCATGGCCCACTGAAAAGCCTGCAGCAAGACCGAGCGCCGCGTATAGATGTCGCCGCCGAAATCCTCGAACACGCGCGCCGCGATCCACTCGGCTTCAGGGGCGGTTCCCGTCACCACGTCGAGACCGTCCGCCGCCACGAGCTGCGTGCCGTCCGGCAGCACCAGCGTGTCGCCGGCCGGGAGCGCCCCGACAGCGGTAAGCGCGACCTGAGTCCCGTGCCCGATTAGATCCTGTGGCAGCGTAGATCTCCGAAACGGATCGAACCAGGAGGCGCGCAGCGCGGTTCTATTGCCTCGCCAGCGGCCCGCCAGCATGGCGTTCAGGATGTCCGCTCCGGTATCGAAGAACGCGACCGTGACCCCGGCTCCTGTGACGCCCTGGTCCCAGACAGCGTCGGCGCCAATGGTCTGCATGGCCTGGGACGTGAAGCTGGGGACGTGAACTACTGAGCGCACGGGATCCAGAACCACCGGGAGCCGCTCGTCCAGATACACACGGCGCACTTCCGGCTGCGCCGCCAGGCGCGCGATTCCAGCCGCCGTGGCAACCACGGAAGCGGCGGGAACGACCCAGAATCGCTCCCGGACTCGCACGCCTCCCTGGTCCACGACGTCGTCCAGGGGCGTCATAAGCTCGGCGGCGCGGCGCTGAAGCTGAAACACACCTGTCGGCTGTGGGCCGTCGCGGTATTCGACCACGACCTCCAGGCTATCCGGCGCTACGGCGCTCGCCAGAACCTGGCTCAGCCGCGGGCTGAGAACCGGCTCCTGTACCGGCCCCTGCTCCTGGCCGTAGGCGGCCGCCACCCCCGGCCCGATAGCCAGCGGGCCCATTCCAACCGCAAGCAGCACCGTCCGCCGCAGCCGCCGGGAAGCGGCCCGCCACGCTTCAAGACACCTCATACGCCTCCTCTCGGGTCACTTGGCCGCCCAAGATAGAGGCGGCTGTTCCCAAAACCAACTCAGCCGGGCCGCGTCCGAGCCGCTTGTGTTTCGGTTCCTATTCGGGTATACTCTGTTCGGCTTTATTTCGGTTACGGACTGAGATGCGGTTCACCGGCCACAGCGATTTCCAAGGAGCCCGCCACCATGGCACTCACGAGAAGGCAGAAGCAGATCCTCGATTTCATCGAGAGTTTCCTCGACACTCATGGCTACTCGCCAAGCTTCGAAGAGATCGCGGCCTTCTTCGGCTACAGGTCTCTTGCCACGGTGCATGAGCACCTCTCTAACCTCGAGGCCAAGGGATACATCAGGAAGAACTACAACGAGAGTCGTTCTATCGAGCTGGCTCAGACAGACATGCGCCTCTCCTCTGTCACGCTTCCCCTCCTCGGCCTCGTCGCCGCGGGTGAGCCTATCGAGGTTATCGAGCAGCAGGAGATGATCGCCGTCCCGGACGACATGGTATCGGGCTCGGCCAGCACACACTTCGTTCTGCGCGTGCGCGGGCAATCGATGATCGAAGAGCAGATCCGCGACGGAGATTATGTCATTGTTCAGTCCCGGGAGACGGCGCACAACGGCGAGATGGTCATCGCGCTGGTGGACGGAGATAGCGCGACGGTCAAGAAGTACTACCGCGAAGACGGCGGCCGCGTGCGGCTGCAGCCGGCCAACCCACTGCTGACACCTCTCTTCTTCGATGAGGACAGAGTGCAGATCCAGGGCATAGTGGTCGGAGTCATACGCAAGTACTGAGCGAAACCACCAGGGAGATCAGACTATGGCCAACCGTTCCAGACGCCGCCCCTTTGTCATCGGATACATATCAGGAACGAAGGTGACGATGTGGTTTTTGCGGGCTACCCGGCCTCCGATCAAAGGTCCCTGGACTCTGGCCCAACTCAGCCATGACGCCTCCGCGGAGCGCCGCACGGCCTGAATTTTCCCGGCTGGCCCAGTCAGGTTCCGCCCGGTAGGTTCGCCCGGTGGAGCACGGAGAGAACGGAAAAATTCGCGCCACGGTCCACTACGACGGGACCGGATTTCACGGCTCGCAGCGTCAACCCGCCGCGCGAACCGTGCAGGGCGAGGTAGAGCGCTGTCTGCGGAGGCTTTTCGAGGAAGCCACCCGGGTCGACGCCGCCGGACGCACCGATACGGGGGTGCATGCCGCCGGCCAGGAAATAGCTTTCACTCCTCCCCCCGGCTGGGATCCGCCCGAGCTTCGCCGGGCTCTGAACGCAGTACTTCCCGGCGACATCTGGATCGAGTCGCTCACCGAAGCAGAGCCTGATTTCCATCCACGGTTCTCGGCCACTGGACGGCGATACGAGTATTATGTTGGAACCGCCGCCGACTTCATGGCGCCCTCCTGGCTCAACCGGGTCTGGCAGTTTGGCAGCCCGCTGTCGACAGATATCTTGAGAAGCGCAGCCAAGCCGACGCTGGGACGTCATTCATTTGCGCGGCTGTCCAAGACTGGAGCAGTGGAGAAGAGTACGATCTGCTGCATTGAGAAGGCGGAATGGACAGACATGGGGGGAGGGAACGTGAGGCTCACAGTAGTGGCGGATCGTTTCCTACACCGTATGGTACGGTATCTGGTAGCTACGATGGTCGATATCGCCCTGGAGAAGAGACCTCTGACTGACATCTCGGCCTTGCTCGCCGCAAGGAAGGCACGCCCACCCGAGCCCGCGCCAGCGGTAGGCCTTTACCTGACTGGAGTTCGCTACGCAGAGGGCTGGAACCGCGCACCTGGAGTGCCCGGGCTGGGAGCGGTGCGCGCATGAAATCCCGGGCCTCACGGCTGGCTCTCAGCCAAGCCTCACGGCTGGCTGGCGGCGAACTCGGGTCCGCCCGGGCATGGGTCGTGGCCCTGCTTCTGGCCGCGTTCCCTATCGGCCTCGCCCTGGGAGGTGTTCTGTCGCCCTCCGCCGACGCACCCGGTCAGGCGGAGGCGGCCCGGAGCGACACCCCCAACCTGATCCGCACCAGCGCGGCCGATGCCGGAGTTGAGTCCCCGCAGCAGCGGCCGCTCGCGCAGCAGGCAGAACCGGCGAGACAGCAAGCTCCGCCGGAAGGCAGTGCCCGCTACACCCCGATCGTGAGAGCGGCCAACCGGGTCTCCCCCTCCGTGGTCAGCGTCACAGTACTCCGCACGGTCAGTGAATCGCGGCGCTCCAGTCCGTTCGACTTCTTTGTTCCACGCCGCTTCGAGCGCACGGTTCGTGGTCTCGGATCGGGGTTCGCGATCAACGATCGCGGACACGTGCTGACCAACGACCATGTGGTCAGCGACGCCGATTCGATCGTGGTGACTGACAACCGCGGCAGAGTGTTCCAGGCCAGCGTGGTCGGATCCGACCCCCTGACCGATGTGGCGCTGCTCAAGATCCCCGCCGGAGAGATTCCCGCCGCACCGCTCGGAGTGTCGTCTGACATCATGGTTGGTGAACCCGCCATCGCGATCGGTAATCCGTTCGGATACCTGCTGGCCAACTCGGAAGCCACCGTGACGGTGGGCGTCATCTCCGGAGTGGGCCGGGACTTCAGGGGCCAGGACGAGTCGCTCATGGCGGATCTCGTGCAGACAGACGCCTCCATCAACCCCGGCAATTCAGGCGGCCCGCTGGTCAACGCCGAAGGTGAGGTCATCGGAATCAATTCATCTATCTTCTCGCGCTCGGGCGGCTCGGAGGGGCTTGGTTTTTCCATCCCCATTGATCGGGCGCTGCGAGTAGCCGAGGAGCTTGACCAGTACGGACGTATTCGCCGGCCCTGGGTCGGGCTGTGGCCGAGCGAGGTAATCGTGGACGACCGCATCCCGCAGACAGCGGTTCGTAGGGTCGCGGACAGTTCTCCGGCTGACCGCGCCGGCCTCGTGGCGGGCGACCTCCTGATCTCGCTGAACGACAGGCCCGTGGACAGTTCGATCGGCTGGGAGCTGGGCCTGCTGGACGCCGGCGTCAATTCACAGGTACGGGTTACGTACGAGCGTGGCGGGCGGCGGCGATCAGTCACTCTTGACGTGGAAGAGCTGCCTTCGAACATGGCCGAGCGCGTACAGGTCGTGCGGGGTCTGGAGCTCATCACGCTCACCCCGAGCATCGCCCTGGAAAGGAGACTGGACATCGAGCGAGGGGCACTGATCTCGGAAATCGAGTCTCAGGCCAGCGATGTCACCGGACTCCGCGAGGGTGACGTACTCCTGTTCATCAATCGTGAGCCGGTCTCGGACGCGCAGACAGCAGGAGAACTCTTTCAGTCCAATGCCGGCCGCGGTAGGATTGTCGTAGAGTTCTTTCGCGACGGACGGCAGTACCGAACCCTCTTCTCTGTCGGCTAGTCTTGGCGAACGAAGAAACCAGATATTCCCACCCGCTGATCGAGCGCTACGCCTCAGCGGAAATGGCCGAAATTTTCTCTCCCCGTGCGCAGGCCCTTATGTGGCGCGACCTGTGGATCGGTCTGGCCGAAGGGTCGCGGCATCTGGGCGCTGACATCCCCGCCTCGGCCATAGAAGCCATGAAGTCCGGCCGCGAAACGGTGGACCTCAAGCGTGTGGCCGAGCTCGAGAGAGAACTTCGGCACGACGTCATGGCTCACGTGCGACATTTCGCGGAGGTCGCGCCGGAGGCTGGCCCCTACATTCACCTCGGGGCCACGAGTTGCTACGTAACGGACAACGCGGGCCTCCTGCAGCTCCAGTCGGGTCTGCGCCTCGTCCTGTCCCGCATAGACGCGGCGCTATCGGTCCTGGGCCGCTTCGCCGAGCAATGGGCGGATCTGCCCACCCTGGGCTACACCCACTGGCAACCCGCCCAGCCGACCACCGTTGGAAAACGAGCTACCCTGTGGGCCCAGGACCTGGTCCTCGACCGCAGGGATGTGGAAGCCAATCTCCGCGACCTGCGGTTTCGCGGCGCCCGCGGCACGACGGGGACGGAGGCCAGCTTCCTGGCGCTGTTCGGCGGCGACACGGCACGAGTGGACGACCTGAACCGAATTTTGGCGGAGCGGTTCGGTTTCCCGGCCGCATACGCGGTCGTGGGCCAGACATATCCCCGCAAAGTGGATCACCGGATTTTGAGCTGTCTGGCCGGCGTCGGCGCCAGCGCGGCCCGTTTCGCCGGCGATATCCGGATTCTGCAGAGCTTCGGAGAAATGGAAGAGCCGTTCGGGAGTGCTCAGGTCGGCTCGTCGGCCATGCCGTACAAGCGGAATCCGATGCGCTCGGAGCGCATATGCGCCCTGTCGCGTCATCTGTGCACTCTGGAGATAGACGCGGCCTGGACCGCCTCGGTGCAGGGACTGGAGCGCACTCTGGATGACTCGGCAAACAGACGAATCGCCATTCCGGAGGCTTTCCTGGCAGCCGACGCGGTGCTGCAACTGGTGAATAACGTGGCGGACGGCCTGGTCGTCCATGAACCTGTGATCAAGGCCCGGCTGGCAAAGTCGCTGCCCTTCCTCGTCGTCGAGCAGATGCTCATAGTCGGCGTCGGAAAGGGAGGCGACAGGCAGGACCTGCATGAGCGGATCAGGCGTCACGCGATGGATGCGCGTCAGAATCTGGACGAAGGAGCGGACACAAACGATTTCTTCGCTCGGGTGGAATCGGATCAGTCCATCCCGCTGGACACGGTTGATCTAGTGGCGCTGGCCCAGCCGGAAGATCTGGTCGGCCGCGCGCCGGAGCAGGTGCGCACCTTCGTTGCAGAGGTGCTTTCCCCGCTGCGGGAGGGGATGGGAGAGGAGCGGCCTGTGGTGGACGTGAGAGTATGAGCACTCTTTCCTATCCTCTGTTCAAGACTGGTAAGGTCCGGGAGATGTATGATCTCGGCGACGACCTCCTGCTCGTGGCCAGCGACCGGATCAGTGCCTTCGATTGCGTGCTGCCTCAGCCAATCCCGGACAAGGGAGCCGTGCTGACGCAGATGTCCGCCTTCTGGTTTGACCTCACAGCGCCGCTGACCCCGAACCACTGCATCTCAGCCGACCCGGACGAGATCGAGAGGCGCAGGCCGGAGCTCGGGCCGGCCCGAAGCGAGTGGGCCGGCCGAGGCATGCTGGTGCGGAGGGCCACAGTGTTTCCGGTCGAGTGCGTGGTGCGCGGCTACATGGCCGGGTCAGCCTGGAAGGAGTACAGCCGGAGCGGAACTCTGGCCGGGGAGCCCCTGCAGCCTGGTCTTAAGGAAGCCGACCAGCTTCCCGAGCCGCTCTTCTCGCCCGCCACCAAGGTCGATGAGGGCCACGACGAGAACATCACGTTTGAAGAGATGCAAAGGCTGCTGGGCATGCATGTCGCGGAGCATCTGAGGCGAGAGAGTCTCAGGCTGTACGAGGCGGCCGCGGCCCGCATGCGGACCGCCGGACTGATTCTGGCTGACACGAAGTTCGAGTTCGGTACCGCTCCGACAGGCGAGATCATGCTGATCGACGAGGCGCTGACGCCTGACTCATCACGTTTCTGGTTTGCGGACGAGTGGAAACCGGGGAGCAGCCCGCCATCTCTGGATAAGCAGCCTGTGCGCGACTACCTGGAAGGGCTGGTGGCGGCCGGCGAGTGGGACCGGACCGAACCGGCGCCGGATCTACCGGACTCGGTAATCGATTCGACGGTGAGCAGGTACCGTAAAGCATTCCAATTGGTCACGGGGCGGGAACTGCCCCAATTCGCCTAGGAGGAACGATCGCCACGTTTGATGTCGAGATTACGATCAGGCCCAGGCCGGGCATACTGAATCCCGAAGGCCAGACGATCGAGCGCGCGCTCGGGGATCTGGGCTACAGCGGGATCGAGGAGGTACGAGTCGGACGGATGATCGGACTGAGGATTGAGGCCGACGACCTCACGAGCTGTGAACAGCAGGTCCGCGAAGCCTGCCAGCGCCTGCTCGCGAACCCGGTTATCGAGGACTTCGAGTTCACTGTCTCCGAGAGCGCCGACCAGCCGGCGGTAGCCAAATGAGATTCGGGATCGTCCGCTTTCCAGGCTCCAACTGCGATTTCGACTGTGAGCGCGCGGTTCGGGACGGGATCGGACAGGAGCCGGTGGTTCTGTGGCACAAGGAAGAGTCACTCCTCGGCGCCGACGTGGTCCTGCTGCCGGGCGGATTCTCGTACGGTGACCACCTGCGCGCCGGAGCTATCGCCCGCTTCAGCCCGATTATGAAAGCGGTACGCGCCTTCGCCGCCGAGGGCGGGCCAGTGCTCGGCATCTGCAACGGGTTTCAGATCCTTTGTGAAGCTCACCTTCTCCCCGGCGCGCTGATTCGCAACCGCGGCCTTCGCTTTCGCTGCCACCCGGTTCATGTGCGTGTAGAAAGCACTGCGACTCCTTTCACGGGCGAGTATGACGCGGGCCAGATCCTGCGCCTTCCGATCGCGCACGGGGAAGGACAATACGTAGCTGACGAGAACACGCTGGACGAACTGGAACGAGACGGCAGGGTCATCTTTCGATACGTGAACCCGGCGGGCGAAACTACGGAAGAGGCGAACCCCAACGGGTCCGCACGCAGCATAGCCGGAGTGTGTAATGCGGAGCGCAATGTCGTCGGGCTCATGCCGCACCCCGAAAGGGCGATCAGCGCGATGATCGGCTCGGAAGACGGGCTTGGGGTGTTCCGGTCTGCTGTCGCGGCACTTACGTCGCTCCAGGGAGCGACCGCGTGACGCCGCTCGAGTCCGATCTCATGACTTCGCCGGAAGCGATCTCGCCGCCGGACGCCGGGGAATCGAGCCGCCCGGCGCCGGAGCGTGATGATTTGCTCAGCCTGGCCATCCGGCACGGGCTGAGCGAACAGGAGTTCGACGCCATCCTGGAAATCCTCGGCCGCCTGCCGAGCCTGCCTGAGGTCGGGGTGTTCAGCGCCATGTGGTCAGAGCACTGCGGATACAAGAACTCCCGCCCCTTACTCAGGACGCTGCCCACGACGGGGGACCTGGTGGTCGAGGGCCCGGGCGAAAACGCCGGGGTAATCGACGCCGGCGACGGGTGGGGTGTGGCGTTCAAAATCGAGTCTCACAACCACCCCTCCGCGGTCGAGCCCTACCAGGGAGCCGCTACCGGAGTAGGCGGAATCCTGCGCGACGTGTTCACGATGGGCGCCCGGCCTATCGCCGTGCTGAACAGTCTTCGCTTCGGTTCGCTCGACTCGGCGCGGTCGCGCTTCCTGCTCGACGGGGTGGTCCGGGGGATCGGTGATTACGGCAACTGCGTCGGGATTCCGACCGTCGGCGGGGAAACGGTCTTCGACCCGGCTTACGAACAGAATCCGCTCGTCAACGCCATGTGCATCGGCGTGGTGCGCCTCGATTCACTGGCCCGGGGCCGGGCGGACGGAGTCGGCAACCCGGTCATGGCGGTCGGGGCCAGAACCGGCCGCGACGGCATACACGGGGCGACGTTCGCCTCCGCCGAGCTGGACGAGTCGAGCCACGAGAGCCGCCCACAGGTACAGGTCGGAGACCCGTTCACCGAGAAATTGCTCCTCGAGGCCAGCCTGGAGCTCATTGAGAGAGATCTTCTGGTCGGCATCCAGGACATGGGCGCCGCGGGCCTCACGTCCAGTGCGGCGGAGATGGCCTCCAGATCCGGCTCCGGCATCGACATCGATGTGGGTCTCGTACCTGTCCGGGAGCCGGATATGACCCCGTACGAGATCCTTCTCTCCGAGTCGCAGGAGAGAATGCTCCTGGTTACGCGTCCCGAGCGCGTGGCCGACGTCCGGGAGGTGCTCGAGCGCTGGGACCTGCAGGCCGCGACTATCGGGTCCGTGACAGACGACGGAATCTTCCGGGTGCGTGAAAACGGCCAGGTGGTGGCCGAGATTCCGGTCGCGCCGCTCGTGGACGGCTGCCCGACCTACACGCGCGAGGCAGTGGAGTCTCCCGAAATCATACGGCTACGGGAGCTGGACCTTACCGAAGTATCTGGCCTGAACGCTGATTCTGAGGCGGAGGAATCGCTGCTCAGCCTGCTCCGCTCGCCCACGATCGGATCCCGGCGCTGGATCTACGAACAGTACGACACATCGGTCCGGACGAACACGGTCGTCGGTCCCGGTTCTGACGCCGCCGTCCTGCGGCTGGAAGACACAGGCCGCGGAATCGCGGCCAGCGTAGACGGCAACGGACGATACGTGTGGCTGGAGCCCAGACGAGGGGCGGCGATCGCCGTGGCGGAGGCTGCCCGCAATGTGGCCTGCGCTGGGGCGCGGCCGGTGGCGGTCACCAATTGTCTCAATTTCGGCAACCCGTTGGGAGCGGCCGTCTACTACCAGCTGTCGGAGGCGGTGGCGGGGCTAGGCGAGGCCTGTGAGGCACTCGGCACGCCGGTTACCGGCGGCAACGTCTCACTGTACAACGAAACCCCCTCGGGTCCGATCTATCCGACGCCGGTAGTGGGAATGATCGGCCTGCTCTCTTCGCTCGATCGTGTGGTTCCCAGTGCTTTCCGCGAAACCGGCGACGTCGTCCTGCTGGTGGGCGATACGGCCGAGGAATTGGGTGGCTCCGAGTACCTGGCCGTGCGGCACGGGCTCGTGGCGGGCGCTCCGCCTGAGATCGATCTGGCGCAGGCGCGAAGGCTGGTAGACTTTCTGGTCCGTGCTGCCGAAGAGGGGCTGCTGCGCTCGGCGCACGACTGCTCGGACGGAGGGCTGGCGGTAGCTCTGGCCGAGTGCTCGATCGGATCCGCGGGATCCACATCGGGGCCGCTGGGGCTGGACGCACAGTTCCATTCCGGCGTGGGAGCGGCCGCCGCTCTGTTCGGGGAGTCGCAGAACCGCGCCGTGCTGTCATGCACGGCCGCCGAAGAGGCGCGCCTGTGCGAACTGGCGAGTGAGTTCGACCTTCCCATCCACACGCTTGGTGCAGTCGCCGCTCCGCACGGTAGGTTTCGCCTGGCGGCTGATAGTGTGAAAATCGATCTGGAGGTCGGCGTAATCCAGGAGGCCTTCGAGTCCGCGCTGCCTGCGCGGATGGAAAAAGAGGCAGGTTTGACGGCGTGAACGGCAGGCCAGGAATTCGGAGGCGGCTGCCCACGTGGCGTGACGACGACCGCCTGCGGGACGAATGCGGCGTAGTGGGCGTGAGCGGGGCCATGGGTGCAGCCGAGCTGGCCTTTCTCGGCCTCTACGCTCTTCAGCACCGGGGCCAGGAGTCGGCTGGAATCGTGGCCGTCGATGAGAAAGGCCGGGCCCGCGTGCAGCGGGGTATGGGCCTGGTCAACGACGCCTTCAGCGACGAAGAGCTGGGCAGCCTTGTCGGCACGACTTCCATAGGACACGTGAGATATTCAACGGCTGGATCCTCGGCGCTTCGCAACGCCCAGCCTGTGATGGTCAACTATCGGAACGGTCCGCTAGCCCTGGCCCACAACGGCAACCTGACGAACGCGGGCGAGCTGCGGGCCCGGCTCTCGGCCGAGGGCGCCATCTTCCAGACGGACAGTGACTCCGAGGTCATCATCCATCTGATCGCGCGCTCCCGCCGGCACACTCCGGACCAGCAGGTGGACGACGCGCTGTCGCAGGTAGCCGGCGCATTCTCACTGGTGCTCAGCGTGGGCAACGTCCTGTACGCCATCCGCGACTCGCGTGGCTTCCGGCCCCTGGTTCTGGGACGGCTTGGTGAGGCCGCCGTCGTGGCGTCGGAGACCTGCGCTCTGGACATCGTGGGCGCGGAATACGTGAGAGACATCGAGGCGGGCGAGGTTGTCCGAATCGAGAACGGGCGGGTCGAGTCTCTGCGTCCGCTGGAGCCCGCCGAGCCCTCTCCATGCCTGTTCGAGTTGGTCTATTTCGCCCGCCCCGATTCACGCCTGTGGGGCTGCAGCGTCGACAGCGCCCGCCGGGAATTCGGGCGGCGGCTGGCCCAGGAGCACCCGGTAGAAGCCGACTGCGTGTTCTCGGTGCCCGACTCGTCCAATTCGGCGGCGCTCGGGTACAGCGAGGAGTCCGGCGTCCCGTTCGAGCTGGCGCTGATCAGAAACCATTACGTGGGCCGAACGTTCATTCACCCGACGCAGGCCGACCGCGACTTCCAGGTTAGAATCAAGTATAATCCAGTACGGGAACTTATTCAGGACAAACGCGTTATCGTAGTCGATGACTCTCTAGTGAGAGGGACTACGAGCCGCGGCCTGGTTCAGCTTCTGCGCGACGCGGGCGCCAGTGAAATCCATCTCAGGGTGGCGTCACCCCCTATCATTTCGCCCTGCTACTACGGCATAGACATGCCTTCGCGGGACGAGCTTATCGGGAGCCGCCACAGCGTGGAGGAAATCCGCCACAAGCTGGGCGTGGAGTCACTCGGTTACCTGTCCCTGGAAGGCATGCTGTCGAGGGTCGAGGACTTCGGGCCCTTCTGTGACGCCTGCTGGACAGGCAACTACCCCGCCCCCCTACTGGACCTTCAGCACGGGGTTCCGCTCCACGAGGCGTCCCACTGAGGCACCCCCACGGAAAGCAATCAGCATGAAACAGGCGTATTCCTTCGGCGATGGCCACGCTGACGGCCACCGGGGCCTAAAGGATCTTCTGGGTGGCAAGGGAGCCAATATCGCCGAGATGACCCGCCTCGGCGTGCCTGTTCCGCCTGGATTCACGATCACCACTGAAGTCTGCCGGCACCATCTGATCAGCTCGGAGCTTCCCGAGGGATTGCACGATGAGGTCGTGGGGGCCCTGCGGCAGGTAGAGGCGCTTACCGGCAAAACTTTCGGAAGCCCGGACGATCCTCTTCTGGTTTCGGTTCGCTCCGGCGCCGCCATTTCGATGCCGGGAATGATGGACACGATTCTCAACTTGGGCCTGAATGACCAGACGGTGAAGGGGCTGGCGCGGGTGTCGGAGGATGAGCGCTTCGCGTACGACAGCTATCGCCGTTTCATTCAGATGTACGGTGTGGTCGTGCTCGGAGTGCCCCACTCCGGATTCGAATCCATCTTCTCGGACGAGAAGCAGAAGTCCGGCGCCGAAGAAGATCAGGACATCAGCGCCGCACACTTGCGCCAGATTATCGAGCGCTACCGCGACCTTATCGTGCGGGAAGGCAGCGGTCCCTTTCCCGACAGCCCGGTAAAGCAGATCTGGGGAGCTATCGAGGCGGTGTTCCACAGTTGGCGTAATCCGCGGGCCCGCGCTTACCGCCGGGAATACGGCATCCCCCACGATCTGGGCACCGGGGTCACGGTGCAGGCGATGGTATTCGGCAACCGGGGTCTGGGAAGCGGTACCGGAGTGGCCTTCACCCGCAACGCCGCCACCGGCGAGCCGGTCCTGTTCGGCGAGTTCCTCGTCAACGCTCAGGGAGAGGACGTCGTGGCCGGTATCCGCCACCCGCTCTCGATCGATCAGATGCAGGACCATCTGCCCGAGGCCTATGAACAGCTCGTCGAAACAGCCGCCAGGCTCGAGCAGCACTACGGCGACATCCAGGATCTGGAGTTCACGGTCGAGGACGGGCGGCTTTTCCTTCTCCAGACGCGGACAGGAAAGCGTACCGCGCAGGCCGCCGTGCGCATTGCCGTGGACATGGCCGACGAAGGGTTGATCGACCGCAGGGCGGCAGTCCTGAGAGTCACGCCCCAGAGAATCGAACAGGTCCTGCACTCTACCGTGGACCCGGAGGCCGAGTTCGAGTCGATGGCGGTCGGAATACCCGCCTCCCCTGGCGCCGCGAGCGGAGGGCTCGTCTTCACGTCCGAGGAAGCCATCACCGCAGCCGCGGAAGGAGAAGCGGTTATCCTCGTCCGCCGTGAGACGTCGCCGGACGACTTCGAGGGCATGGTCGCGGCCCAGGCGATCGTCACGACGCGGGGAGGAAAGGCGAGCCACGCGGCGGTCGTGGCGCGTGGGATGGGCAAGTGCTGCGTGGTGGGAACCCGCGACCTGCTCATCGATGAAGCGGCGGGCGAGATTCGCAGCAACGGAGTCGTCGTTCGGCGCGGCGAACCGCTCACGGTAGACGGTTCTTCAGGCGAAATCATCGCGGGCACGATACCGACCGTGAAGCCCGAACCGGGCGAGTATTTCAACACGATCATGGACTGGGCCGACGAGTACAGGGTCCTGTCCGTACGGGCCAACGCCGACACGCCCGAAGACGCGCTACGCGGCCGTCAGTTCGGGGCGGCGGGAATAGGCCTGTGCCGCACGGAGCACATGTTCGTGGGCGAACAGCGAATCGATGCGATCCGAATGATGATCATGGCCCGGGACGACGAGTCTCGCAGCCGGGCGCTCGATCTGCTGCTGCCCATGCAAAGGAGTGATTTCGACGGGATCTTCCGGGCCATGGACGGGCTGCCCGTCACCATCCGGCTTCTCGACCCTCCCCTGCACGAGTTTCTTCCTGATGAGCCCGAGGAGCTGGAGCGCATGGCCCGGCTGCTGGAAGTCTCGCTCGAGGACGTGGCGCAGCGCGTGATCACGCTGGAGGAGGCTAATCCCATGCTCGGCCACAGGGGCTGCCGGCTGGGGTACTCGATTCCCGCCATTACCGAGATGCAGGCCAGAGCAATCTTCGAGGCCGCTGTCGCTGTGCAGCAGGACGGGGTGGCCGTTATTCCCGAAATCATGGTTCCACTTGTCTCCACGGCGGCCGAGTTGGCGCAGCAGGCCGAACTGGTGCACCGGGTGGCGGCTGAGGTGTTCGCAGCGGCCGGTACGCGCGTGTCCTACCTGGTCGGTACGATGATCGAGCTGCCTCGGGCCTGTTTGACGGCGGCCGAGATCGCGGAACCGGCTGATTTCTTTTCGTTTGGAACCAACGACCTCACCCAGACCACTTTCGGGCTCTCCCGCGATGACGCCGGGTCGTTCTTGCCACTATACCTGGAGAGCGGCGTGTTCGGCGCGGATCCGTTCCAGACGATAGACCGTGCTGGCGTGGGCCGCCTTATGAGTATCGCCGTTACCGAAGGCAAGGCCAGGAAGGAGTCGCTGAAGATCGGAATCTGCGGCGAGCATGGAGGCGACCCCGACTCGGTAGACTTCTGTCACGAGTTGGGCCTGGACTACGTGTCCTGCTCGCCCTTCCGAGTGCCGGTAGCCCGACTGGCGGCTGCCCACGCAGCGCTTGCCAGAGCGCCCGCTGACGCGCCCGCCGCAGCGCCCGCCGAAGGTGAGTCGTAGCGCCCTTCCGCAGTGGCTTCTGCCGGCTCCCAGCCCTATTATTCGGGATGTTTAACCAAAAAACTCGCTCCGCGATTGTCCCGATTATTGCCCTCTCCCTGGCTGCCTGCGGGGGGCGTGGCTCTCAGGGCTCGAACACGAGCCCGCAGGCTGCCGCCACAGGACTGGTTTGCGCCACCGTTCTGTCCACAAACGACACACACGGCCAACTCGTGCCCCGCACCTTTCGCCGGATGGGTGAACGCGAAGTGGGAGGATCGGCCGTGCTGGGCGCCTATTTCGGAGCCATCCGGGACACGTCCAGCTGCCCGGTGTTCTTGTTCAGCGGCGGCGACATCATGCAGGGAACGCCGGTATCGAATCTCCTGGAGGGGGTGTCAACGATCGCCGCCTTCAACGAGCTGGACTACGACGCCGCCGCGCTCGGAAATCACGAATTCGACTGGGGCATCATCATTCTGCGCCAGCGCATGGAGCAGGCTGACTTCCCCATCCTGGGCGCCAACGTGTATGAACGCGCCACAGGCGAGCACCCGGAGTGGCTGAGTCCGACAGCCGTGGTCGAGCGACAGGGAGTGCGTATCGGCGTCGTGGGTCTGGCCACTCGCTCGACTCCGACTTCCACCCGTCCCTGGAACGTTTCGGAGCTGGAGTTTCGGCCTGTCTCGGAAGCGCTGAACGAGTACGTGCCGCAGCTCAGAGCTCAGGGCGTGCACTTCGTGGTGGCGACTATGCACGCGGGCGGGTTCTGCCGCAGCGATGAAGGCTGCGGCGGAGAAGCGTTCGATGAGGTGGGAGCAGCTGCTGAGCTGCCGGATTATGTCGTCACCGGCCACACCCATAGCCATCTCGAGCAATCGGTGCGGGGGGTCCCCATCATTCAGTCGCGATCCAGCACGGCTGCGTTTGGAGTCGGGCGCATGACGAGGACGGCTGGAGGTGAGATCTCGGCCCATATCGTTGACATCGTGGACGCGTACGCCGATCAAGTGACACCTGACCCGGACCTGGTGGAGATAGTCGGGAACTACGTGGCGCAGGTGGCTGACATCTCAGAGCGGCTCATCGCGGCTGAAATCGCAGACGATCTTCCCCGCGTGAGCGGCGGCCAGGCCGGCTACCCGCTCGGACGCTTGATCGCGGACGCACAGCGGGGATCAGCCGGAACGCAGATCGCCATCATGAACAACGGCGGGATTCGAACCGACCTGGCCGCGGGCCAGCCCACGTTCGGCGACCTGTTCAGCATCCAGCCGTTCGGCAACGTGCTCGTGAGGCTCACCGTAAGTGGGAGCGTCGTCCTGGCGGCGCTGGAGCACGCTCTGGAGGACGGAGATCCCGACGCTCACATCAGCGGTATCGTGGCGCGCTACGATCCTGCCGCTGGGCAGGGCTCCCGGGTGCTGTCCGCCGTTCTAACGGACGGACAAGAGGTAGTTACCAGCGGTAGCTATACGGTTGTGGTCAACGACTTCATGGCCGGCGGTGGTAGCGGCTTCACCATGTTCGAGGACGCCGAGGAACTCAAGGTCACGGGTACGGCGGATCTGGATGCCCTCATCGCCTGGATCGAGGCAGCGGAGCAGCCGGTAGTTGGCCCGTCCGACCCACGCTGGGTGGCCGCGCCCGGCGGCTCGAATGGCTCGGATTGAGTCCCGGCATGCAGCCTGATGAGCTGCGCCGCCTGATTCGAGAGGTTCCCAAGACAGAGCTTCACGTCCATCTGGACGGGTCTCTGCGCCCTGAGACAATCCAGGATCTGGCTGCGACCTACGGCGTCGAGCTTCCCTTCAGTGAGATCGACGAATTGGCCGACTACCTCCTCGTGCGGGACGCGGCGAACCTGGAGGACTACCTGGCACGGTTCGAAGTGACGCTGTCCGTAATGCAGCGCTCTGACGCCCTGGAGCAGATCGCCTACGAACTGTGCGAAGACGCGGCGGCGGAGAACGTACGCTACATGGAGATCCGCTACTCTCCGATTCTGCATACCCGGAACGGCCTTCCTCTGCCCGAGACGGTGGACGCACCCCTGCGGGGCATCCGGGCCGCGGAAGAAAAACTGGGGATTCGCGCCGCCTTGATCATCTGCGGCATTCGGAACATGTCGGCGGACGCATCGCGGGACTTGGCGGACCTGGCCGTCGCCTACAAGGAGCGGGGCGTGGTGGGCTTCGACCTGGCCGGGGCCGAGTACAACTATCCGGCCAAGAAACACAAGAACGCGTTTTACACAGTGCGAAACGCTAATATCAGCGCCACGATTCACGCCGGAGAAGCTTACGGACCCGAGTCCATCCATCAGGCCATCCACTACTGCGGGGCGCACCGAATAGGCCATGGCACGAGGCTGTTCGAGGATCCGGATCTCATGCAGTACGTCAACGACCACCGGATTCCGCTGGAAATCTGCCTCACGAGTAACGTGCAGACGCGGGCCGTGGCGGATTTCGCGAGCCACCCGGTGCGGCAGTACTACGACGCCGGGCTCGTGGTCAGTCTCCATACTGACAACCGGCTCATGAGCGGCACGACGGTGACGGAAGAGTATGCCCGGGCCGTCGAGCACCTGGACTTCGGGCTCGACGATGTGGCGCAGATGATCCTGAACGGCTTTCGTAGTTCTTTCCTGCATCAGGGTGAGAGATCCGAATTGCTGGAAGAGGTAGCCCCCGAAGTGCTTAGCCTGGCGGAGGCCTAGGGCCGGATAGCGGGTACGCGAGAACCGACCCGGTTCTAGTCAGGCGGTGACCCAGTCGTTACAATTATGAGATGGCTGCGCTAAGTGCACTCGGCACGCTTCACCTGACTGCGGTGATCGTGACCGATGCGTGACGCGTGGTCCTCTAAATATGGAAGTCTAACCTAGAGAAAGCGGGTCAGATCCATGGTTTCCACACGTCGTACGATGCAGGGAGCTTTCGCTTCCGCTCTTGCGCTCCTCCTCTTGGCCGCGCCAGCCGCAGCCCAGCAGACGACGGGAGCAATCCGCGGCACGGTCTCGGCCACTACTGGCGAGCCAATTGCGGCTACCGAAATGACCGCAACGAACGTCGCGACTGGTGTTCGCCAGGCCACGATCTCTGGGGCCAACGGCAGGTATATCTTCCCGTCGCTCCAGGTCGGACGGTATCGCGTAGAGGCGAGGCGGATCGGCTACCAGGCGCTGGTCCGGGAATCGATCCGGGTGTCGCTCGGCGGAACGGTGGTGCAGGATTTTGCCATGGAAGTCAGCGCGGCGGAGCTTGATCCGATCGTGGTGGCCGGCGCGAGGCCTCTTATCGATCCGGCTGAGACTGGTGTCGTGGACCTGGTCAGTTCGGAGGAAATCAACGCTATCCCCGCGCTGGGCCGTAATTTCTCCGACCTGGTGGCTCTGTCGCCGAAGGTGGGAGTTTCGGCCGGCGACGGTACAGGCGGAAACCTTTCGCTGGGCGGCGGACGCCGCGGTGCGAATCTCGTTCAGATCGACGGCGCGGGTTCGACCGGAACGTTCTTCGGCGGTGAAGCGCGCGGATCGGACCGCATTCCGTTCGCCTTCTCTATCGAGAGCGTACAGGAGTTCCAGGTCGTGTCCAACGGATTCGACGTGGAGTTCGGCTTCTTCACAGGCGGCGTAATCAACGCGGTCACCAAGTCCGGCACTAATGAAGTGCACGGCTCGCTGTTCGGATACTTTCAGGACGATCAGTTTACGCGCGCCGATTTCCAGGGTCGATCGGCCGACTTCAAATCGCGGCAGCTCGGCGGCACCTTGTCGGGTCCCCTTATTCGCGACAAGCTTCACTTCTTCGTCGCCGTGGAGCGCCAGGACCGGGATCAGCCGATCTTCGGTCTTCCGGCGCCCGGTACCGCTCCTGACCCGACGACGCGCGTCCATCCGGACAGCGTGGCGCGGTTCCTGGAGATCCTGGAAAGGGTTTACGGCGTAACGGACGCGGCTGGACAAATCAATCAGACGCAGGACGAATGGTCGGTGTTCGGCAGGCTCGACTGGCAGCTCAACGACAAGCACCGGCTGACCCTTCGCCACAACTACACCGATCTCGAGCAATTGGGCGATCGGGTAAATCCAGATGAGACGATCCTCAACGGTGGGGTGTTCAACAACACCAGCAACTCGTTCGTGGCTCAGTTGAACTCGGTGTTCACTCCGACTGTATGGAACGAGTTCCGCGGTCAGTACGCTACTGAGCCGAGGCCGCGTACGGCCAATACCCTGCTTCCCGAGGCCGAGGTCAACGTCACGAGCGACTTCGGTGGCGGCGAGACTCAGTCCCTGCGGGGCCTTGAGTGCTGCAACGACGCGGTTCTTCCGAATAACCTCGAGGAAACCACGATCGAGCTGAGCAACAGCCTGCACATTCTGGCCGGCGACCATGAGGTCAAGCTGGGCGGAATCTACAATCGTTTTGACTATGTGAATTTCTTCTTCTTCAATCAGCAAGGTCAGTTTGACTTCAACAGTCTGGAGGACTTCGAGAATCAGCAGCCGGACGACTTCAACAGAAATCTTCCCAATCCGGGTCCGGACGGACAGTTCTTTACGGATGACGACGTCGGCCCGTTGGCGGACTACGCGACGAGCGAGGTTGGGCTGTACATTCAGGATACCTGGTCAGCTGGCGACAAGCTCAGCATCCAGGCGGGTGTCCGGTTCGACTTTACCAAAATGCTCGATTCGGCTCCGCTCAACTCCCAGCTCGTGACTGACCTTGGTATTAGCACCGATTTTCGCCCGGACGACAACAATATCTCACCGCGCCTGAGCTTCACCTACGATCCGACAGGTGAAGGCAGCAGCATCATTCGCGGTGGCGGCGGCCTGTTCTTCGGTCGGTTCCCATCGGTGCTCTATTCGAACTCGCTGCTCAACACAGGCGGCAACCAGCTCGGGCTGTTCTGTGATGACGATGAGGTGCCGTTCCCGGATTATCAGGCGTTCGCGGCTGACCTGACCAACATTCCGACGGCGTGCGCTGGCGGCGGCGGTGCTTCCCCCCCGACCGCGGACATCAACACGTTCTCGCCGGATTTCGAGTACCCGAAGACATTTAAGGCCAGCCTCGGGTACGAGCAGGAGATCGGTGAGGGCTTCAAGCTCGACTTCGACTTCTTGCTCGCGAATACTACCAGCAACTTCTCCGTACAGGATCAGAACCAGGGTCCCGAGTTGTTCCGGTCAGGCATCGAGAATCGCCCGGTGTTCTCCACCGTTCGATCTTCAGGCAGTCCCTCGTCGAGCGCCGGCCGAATCACGAACAACTTTGACGAAGTATTGGTGCACGTCAGCAACTCAGAGTCGCGGACATACCAGCTTTCGGTCGGTCTCTCGCAGCGCGGAGAGACATTCAGTTGGCAAACTGGATACACGTACTCTGATAGCAAGGACAACAACTCCTACTCCTGCTGCACCACGACGACGGGTATTTTCGAGCAGACAACAGCAGGAAACGTCAACTTCATCGGCGATCGCGGCGATGACGTTGAGGGTAACTGGGGCACGGCTGACTTCAACCGCAAACACACGTTCGTGCTTTCAGGGAACGCCGCCCTGCCGGCCGATTTCGAGATCAGCGGAATCTGGAGAACCTTCTCCGGGCGGCCGTGGACCGCCGTCGTCGACGGCAACGTCAACGGTGACCGTGACTTCGGAAACGATCGGGCGTACATCGGAACCAATCTGGTGTTCGACGATCCGGCCGCGGATGTGGCCCAGCTGAACGAGCACATGGCCAACCATAGCTGTTTGCGCGAAGCAGAAGGTCGAATCATCGGCCGCAACACCTGCGAAAATGACTTCTTTACACAGGTGGACATGCGGCTGCGCAAAGGATTCAACATCAAAGGCAACCAGAAGTTCGAGATCATAGTAGACGCGTTCAACGTGCTCAACTTGATCAACGACGATTGGAGCCGTCAGATCGGAGTGGGATCGTTCAGCGATGAGACAGAGCTGCTCTCCGTGGAAGGCTTCGACTCGGCGACCAATACGTTCGTCTACTCGGTCAATCCGAGCTTCGGTGAAGAGAGCGATCTCAACCGGTTCCGGACCAATCAGGGCACGCTGCAGCTGGGCGTGAAGTACGTCTTCTAGAACGATTCGGACGGAGTAAACAGCGGCCCGCACCTTGCGTGGCAGCGGAGAAGGGGGCGGAGGCGACTCTGCCCCCTTCTTTTTTCGACAACCAGTTCCGAGCGGACAACCATGGAGGATTTGTGAGACATGCAGTAGCGGCAGTTTTGGTAGGCCTGGTAAGCGCCAGCTGCGCCGGAGAGGGACCCGATACTGTGGCAGAACAGTTCTGGACAGCGGCCCAGGCGCGGGACATAGAAACCGTCGAGGCGCTTTCGGTCGAATCGGAGTCAACGCAGCTGAACTTCGAGAACGAAGACAACGCCATCGACGCGTTTGAACTAGGCGATTCGTTTGAAGAAGATGGCGAAACGCTGGTGCCGACATCGCTAAAGAGCAGCACTGGCGAAAAAGCCCTGGAGTTTGATTTCGAGACTGTGATGGTGAAGCGAGAGGGTGCATGGAAGGTGGATCTGGATGAGACGGGCAACCGGATGATCCGGGCTGTGCTGGGCGCGTCGATGGAAGAACTCGGCCAAGCCATCGGCGAGGGAATGAAAGAAGCGATGGAAGGTGTCGCGGAGGGAATGGCCGAGGGCATGAGAGAGATGGGCGAAGCTATGGGCGAGGCCATGGAGGAAGGTTTCGAGCCAGGCCAGGATCCGGAACCGGCCGCCGAGTAGCCCTGCGGCAGGGCAGTCCGGGTGTGGCCCGGGAGTGTCAGCGAGCGGAGCTAGGCGCCGCCGCTCTTCCCGGCCAGGTAGGAGCCCGCCATTTCGATGAGGTCTTTGGCGCCCATATAGAGTGGAATCGTCTGATGTAGCGCTGCAGGCTGGATCTGGAGGATGGGACGCGATCCGTCCGTAGCGGCTCCTCCCGCCTGTTCGCACACGAAGGCCAGGGGCGCAGCCTCATACAGAAGACGCAGCTTGCCATTTGGAGACCTGGTGTCGGCCGGATACATGAAGATCCCACCGTACAACAGCGTGCGGTGGAAGTCGGCCACCAGCGACCCGACATATCTGTGCGAGAATCCGGGCTCCTCGCCATCATCGCCGCGCAGGTGGTCTACCAGGGCCTGCTGTCCGGGACTCCAGCGAGTGTAGTTGCCTTCGTTCGCGCTGTAGATACGTTTCCCGGGTGTGGGGATTCGAATCTCCGGATGAGATAGAAGAAACTCCCCGATGCTGGGATCCAGGGTAAAGCCGTGCACGGCCCGCCCTGTGGTGTACACGAGCACCGTGGACGACCCATACATGACGTATCCCGCCGCGACCTGCTTGTAGCCGGGCTGAAGACAATCCTCAAGCGTTCCATCCCGTCCTTCAGTGCACTGCCGGTGAATCGAGAAAATGGTTCCGATAGAGATGTTGGCATCTATATTGGAACTGCCGTCGAGCGGATCGAATAGCAGCACGTATTCGCCGGCCGGAAATTCGTCCGGTATGGGGAGCAGCTCTTCCGCCTCCTCCGAGGCCATGACGCACAGGAGGCCCGTGTGGTCGAAGGCCCGGAAGATCACTTCGTGCGCGTACTCGTCCAGCTTCTTGACCGCCTCGCCGTGCACGTTCTCGCGGCCCGTGTCCCCCAGGATGTCCACCAGGCCTGCCTTGCTGACCTCGCGGTGGATGAGTTTGGCCGCCAGCGTGAGCTCATGAAGAATACCGGTGAGCACTCCCGTGGCCTCGGGATGATGGCGCTCCTGGTCCACGATAAAACGGCCGATCGTGACGACAGACCTCTGCATATACGCTCCTCCGGGGGTTCTCTCTCGAGTCATTCCACAGTGCCCTGCGCCAAGAATAGCTTTGCGCCGCAGGGCCGGTGCGTCAAGCGGTGGAAGGCAGGTCTCCTGACCGACCCAAACGCTTGCACTGCGTTCCTTGCTGGTCCGTTCTCCAGATCGTCTCCACTCCCGCCGAGCCGAGGCGCGCCAGGACAGAGGCGTGGGGGTGGCCGTATCGATTTCCTCTGCCGCTGGAGATCACTACTTCCGGAGCCGCAACAGCGCTGAGCCATGGGCTCGATGACGACGTCTTGCTGCCGTGGTGTCCGACCTTGAGCAGATCCGCCCGTACTGAGTCGCGTGGCCAGCGGGCCAGAATCTCCGCCTCGAGTTTGGCTGAGGCATCGCCGGTGTTGAGGTACCGGAAACCTTCGTCCGTGGTGAGGCGGAACACGACGCTTGATTCATTCGCTCCGGTCACCCCAGCTGTGGAGCCCGGCTCGAGAGGACCCGGAGCCAGAACGGTTATCGTAACGTTGTCGAGCCGAAACCGGTCTCCAGCGCCGACCGGGTACCAGACGGCTCCCTCCATTTCGACGTCGGCCAGAAACTCTTCGTAGGCCGGCTTGGCCAGAGGCCGTCCGCCGTCAAGAACTCGCCGGACGGAGAACTGCCGGAGCACATCCGCCGCCCCACCCAGATGATCCAGGTCCGGATGCGATAGAACCAGCAGGTCGATCTCCCGGGCCCCGTTCTGAGTCAGGAATCGGGTAATGGCTTGTCCCGCCTGTGGCGGGCCCGCGTCGAACAGAGCCCAGTGTCCGCGCTCGGTTCGCAGAACCGCGGCGTCTCCCTGCCCGACATCCAGCGTGCACAGCAGCGTCTCTCCCCGATGCCCGGCGGACAGTAGGGCAGGCATCGCGGTGAGTGATGCGAGCGCGAGTCCGGCGGCCGGCAACATCCGGCCCACGGGCCGGCCGGCGGCGAGCCGGCTCAAAATCCAGGCTAGCGCGAACATGGCAGCCCACTCGGCCGGGGACGGCGCTCGAACCTGGGCGTTGGCGAACGGAAGCGCGGCGAAGAACTCGGCCACCCGCAGCAGGGTCTCGACCAACAAGTCTGAGGCCGCGGAGGCGAGGCTGCCCACAGCTCCCGGTAGAGCTACGGTGAGCGCCAGGCTGGCGACGGCCAAACCTACCAGCGGGGCTCCTATCAGATTCGAGAACAGCGCGACCGGAGCCGTCCGTCCGAAGTGCGCTGCGGCTATGGGAGCCGTGAAGGCCAGAGCTCCAGCGCTGGCGCCTGCCACTCGGCTCCACCGAACGGCACGCGAATCTGGCGCGGCGCGCCCCGTGCTCGACCGCCGGTCCGCGACGTACGTGCCCAGCCGAGTGCCCAGGTCGCTTCCGACGAGCAAGCCCAGGAAGCCGGCGAAGGACATCTGAAAGCCCGGATCCGTAACCGAAGCCGGATTCAGTACGAGCAGGGAGCCGGCTGCGAGCCCCAGCGCGTCGAGCACGCTGGCAGGGCTTCCGCGCAGGCGAGACAGTGAGAAGGCGGCAAACAGAACCCAGGCCCGCGCCGCTGCCGGCGGGGCGCCGATCATTAGCACGTACAGGCCCACCAGGAGAACCGCGGCGAGATAGCGGCGTGATCCGGGCAGGATAAATCCGGCCAGGCGCAGCGCTCCGAGTGCGATGAGACCGATGTGCAGACCAGAGATGGCCAGCAAGTGCGCCATTCCAGCGTCCGCGAAGGTTCGCCGAGTTTCGGGGCTGAGCTGGTCTCGCTCGGCCAGGGTAAGCGCCAGAGCGGCGGGTACCGCGCCTGGAGTCAGCCGGCTCGCCAGACGGTCACGGATCCAGCCGCGCACCATGGTGAGCCGGTGGCTCGGAGCGCTCTGGACGTCGACGATCCGGGCCCCCGTGACCAGGCCCTGCCGCTGCGGAAGCGCAGGCCAGCCTGAGCCAGCCGGCTCCGCCGTCTGAAACGGCCGCCAGCGACCGCTCAACGCGACCTCCATCTCCCGCACCCGGGGCCCGCTGGCCGGTGGCTCGGCCTGCCCCCGCCCCAAGAAGACGATGAGCGAGGGAATGCGGCATTCTCTACCGGCGCTGGACAGACGGACGTCGCGCAGGGTCATGCGGGACGTACTCTCGGCGCCGAGCGGGCTGAGGGGCGCGTTGGCCAGGCCGACAACTGACACGCGGTGGCCCGACTCCAAGTCAAGAGTGCACGCCAGGCCTAGTTGGCCGGCGGAGCGAACGCCCAGAGCGAACCCGGCTCCGGCAACCAGCGTCAGCCAGACCGCTAGCGGTACTCCACTCCCATGTAGGGCCGCGCGTACTGCCAGAGATCCCGCCACAAGACCGCCCAGGCCCAGGTACCAGGAGCTGCTGCTGGCTAATAAGGAGGATTCACCTGAACCGAGCCACAGGCCGGCCGCTATGAACACCGCCAGGAGCAGCGCCGCGGCCAAGAGTGGGGACGGCCGGCGGAATGTGGCCGAAGATGTCTGCTGGCCCCCGCTCACTCGTCTTTCTGCAGAATCTCTTTGTAGCGGCGGAGCATTCGGCGTGTCCGCAGATCGGCCCGCAGTCCCACGAGCACTACGGAGATCATGCCCAGGAGTGCGGCGCTGAACACCAGGGCCGGAACGGATACGGAGTCAAGCGTGACGATGCCCAGCCGTATCTGGACACGCTGGGATCCGTTGGCGGCCGCGAACCAGAACGCCAGCAGGGCGGCCCCTACGCCTGTCAGAACAACGAGTCCGCGGCTCACGCTACCTGCTCACCGCGGAAGGTCGCCCCCGATGTGCTCACAATGCGGACCTTGTGGTACTCACCTACCCTCGCCCTCCGACCCGGGAAGGCTACCACTTTGTTCCCTTCCGTCCGGCCCAGAAGGTCGCCTTCGCTGCGGGCGGAGCGCTCCACCAGCACTTCTACAATGCGGCCTACTTGAGCCAGGTTGATCTCACGTTGGATCCGCCGGTGCACGTCGATCACCGTAGCCAGGCGCCGTCTGGCCTCGGCGTCGGGCACACTATCGGCCGGCGGGAGACGGGTCGCCGGCGTGCCGTCCCGGGCCGAGAACCGGTACAGGTAAGCATCGTCGAATCTCGCCGTCTGGAGTACGCTGATCGTTTCGTCAAAATCGGCCTCCGTCTCACCCGGGAAGCCGACAATGACGTCGGTGGAGAGCGTGATGTCGGGAATCGCGGCCCGAACTCGATCCACCGTGTCCAGGAACCGCTCGGCCGTGTAGCGGCGCACCATGCGCCGCAGGACGCGGTTCGACCCGGACTGAAGTGGAAGGTGGAGTTGTTTGCAGACAGCTTCCTCCTGGCTCATGACGTCTATCAAACGCTGATTCACATCGTTGGGGTGAGGTGAGGTAAATCGAACCCGCCGAATTCCAGGCACACGCGCCACTCCTCTCAGCAGGCGCGCGAAATCCCAATCGTCCGACTCGTACGAATTGACCGTCTGTCCCAGCAGAGTGACCTCCGTGAACCCGTCCGCCACCGCTAGCCTCACGTCGTTCAGAACCGCGCCGGCTTCCCGGTTCTTCTCGGAACCCCTGACATAAGGAACGATGCAGAAAGTGCATCTGTGGTCGCAGCCTCGCTGGACCGTGATCCACGCTGTGACTCCTTCCCTGCGAACAGCACTGATTCCCTCATAGTTTTCGTCTGCGTCCAGTTCCAGGAGCGTCTGTCCGCGAGGAAGCTCTCCCTGGCGAATCTCCTCGATGGCCTCGCCCAGGCGCCGGTACGCATCGGGACCCGCAACCAGATCCACACCCGCGTTCTGGGCTAGAAGGTCGTTGCCGACGCGCTGCGCCATGCATCCAGTCACGGCCAGCACCAGTTCCGGCCGCTCGACCCGATACTGCTGAAGCTGACCCACCCGTCCGCGAACCCGGCGCTCCGCGTTCTCCCGAATGGCGCATGTGTTCACGACGATAACGTCGGCCTGAGCCGGGTCGTCTACCAGGGCATAGCCCTGCGATGTGAGGACGCGGGACATAAGCTCCGTGTCGCTTACGTTCATCTGACATCCGTACGTCTCGATGAAAGCGTTTCCGCCGCCGGGCCGGACAGCGCGTGCGTCCGGGCTGGCCTCATCTGAGGCGGGGGCCGCTGCCTGATGCTCTTCTCCAGCCACGCGCAGCTGCACGAGCTTCCCTGCCACCTGATCTCTGATCACCGCGGTCCGATATCCTATAGAAATGGGACTCAACTGGGCTTCATCTGGAGGGAATGTAGTCTGAATCGGCGTGTGTGGGCTACCAGGATGTGAGGCGGCCGCCGCCAATTGCCCCAATCGACCAGATTGGGTAGGATCGGCCCATGAAAGAGCCTCAGCCGTTCGGGTTCGGAGACATCTCCGTTCCCGTTCAGACATTCGGCAACGGGTCGCGGCGAGTGCTGTTTCTTCCCGGCATGGGGGTCCACCCCAGTTACTACGAGGAGAGCCTGGCGCGGCTGTCTCGACATGTTCGCCTCATCACCCCGGATCTCTCGTTCCGCAGCCGCGGTGAGCTACCGCAGGCGATCACGGAATACCGCAGGCTCGCAGCCGAACTCGCCCGCGCCTTTGGACCTCTGGATGCGACCGTGGGCCACTCCTTCGGTGGCCTGGTCGCGCTGCTGTGCGAGCAGCACGCTATCGCACTGTCTCCGACCGTCCCGGTTCGGATCGGCTGGATAAGGAAGTTCGGGAGGTCCGTCCTCATGCAGCTGCGGGAGTACGCAGGGCTGGAGGGCCGAAAAGGACCCAGGTGGGCGTTCGGCCTGCTCCGCGACTACGCGGGCAGAGTCTTCACGCGGCCAGATCTGCTGTTTCCGGTTGTCGGCGCGACGATGGGAAACCCGGCAGAGCCGTTCCTGCCCAGCGCTCCCAGGGCCCACGTCGTCCTGGCGGAGCGTGATCATCTGTACACCCGTAGCGAGTCGGAGCGGTACCTCGAGGCGGGGGGAGAGAGTATGGTCGTGCGCACGGTGCAGCGAGGCCACGGGTGGCCTGGCACCGATCCAGTCCTATTCGAACAGCAGGTGCTCCAGGCCCTGGACTAGGGCTAGGGACGGCGCGGCGCCCAGACTACGGGCGGCGAATCGAGATCGTAAGCGCCGTGCGGGTGAATGACTCCTCAAAGCCGGACACTGCCGCCTCCCCTCTCGAACCGACCTCGCCGGACAGGTCCAGCACGGCCTTTCCACCAGCCGTCGAGAGTCCAAGCCCGAACGTAACTGCGGTCTCTCTGGCCTGCCGCCTCCCGATCGGAAAGAACGGAAGGTCCGCAAAACGGTACCCCAGGCGAAGCGGGACGCTAGCCGAACCCAACGTCAGATGGCTCCATTCGATTCCGCCGCCGGCCCAGGTAACGCTCGCTACTCCGACGCTGTTGAAGTCGCCCTTGGCTCTGGACCACTGACTCCAGCCACCCGACGCGGCCAGCAGGAGCTTCGGAGACAGGCGCGCCGAACCGCCGAAAGCTACTTCGATGGGCATGTCGAACTGTTGCGTCACGCCTGTGTCCTGCTGGTCGGCCTCGAGCGCTGATGTCCGGCTCACCGAGCCGCCGATTCGAAACCGGCCATCGGCCTCCCAGGCCAGGCCACCTCTGATCCGGCTCGCGGCGTACGTCAGCCTCGAAAAGTCCTCCACCGGTGTCAGTGTGGGCATGACGCCCGTGGGGTCCGCTTCGAAGCGCCGCGATACGACCTGCCGCAGCGCCCCGAACACCGGCCCACCGGAGACACCGACGGTCAAAGGTCCCACGCGGCGGGCAAGCGATATGTCCAGGGAACTGATGCCGCCATCGTGTTCACGCTTCTCTTCGAAGGGGAATCGCCCGAAAGAGGTCACCAGGGTGTCGGGAAATACGACCAGAAAGTCCTGGTCCAGTTCGTTTCGCAGCCCCACTCCGACCACCCAGCGCCCGATCGGGACCACGGCCTGCATGAGACCGATCCGGCTTCGCTTGGCCTGATCTTCGCCGCCCGCCGTGACGAGAGTGATGCTTTCCGGATTCAGCGACAAGCCGATAACGTTGCCCGCGAAGCCCGTCAGGTCGGCGGGATTGAGAAGGTTGAGCGAGCCCCCCAGCAAGCCGACAGCCGCACCACCGAGCGCAGCCGTTCGCCCATCCGTGGCGGCCACGGGCGCCCCGAGTCCGAGCGACGTGACCGGCACCTGGGCCTCGAGCACGTCTGGATGTGCCATCAGGGCCAAACCCGACGCGAGAACGGACAAGGCCTGCAGGGCCAGGGGGCGTGGTGCGTTCATCATGGCAGCTCGAACTCGGTGGGTGGTGTCACGATGAGGCGCAGTCCGGGCTGGAAAGCCGGCGCCGATTGAGAAGATCCGAACTCCCAGCGTCCGAGCGTCGTCCCTTCGGGAATCGTTCGCAGACCTAAATTAATAAACTGGATCGTGTCGTTGCTCGACCAGCGCTGCAACAGGGCCGTGGCAGGAAACTCCAGACTCACACCAGCCGCCAGAGAATCGGGATCGAGAACTTCCGCTCCGAGCCCCAGATTGGGTCCAACCGGCACCTTTTCTCCTTCGGTGAGCGGATCTCCGGTTACTTCGAAAGCACCAGCGGCAATCGACTGGGTCAGTGCGAACGGGTCCGTGGGAGTAGCCAGCGGGCGGAGCTGGAACACCGCGTCGTTGATCACCGCGCCTCGAAGCGCGAAACCCGCCACAGATTCCGGAATTTGAAACCTTATGTACGCCCGGGCGGCCGGAAGACCTCCGAGCCGCAGACCGAGGCCGACTGCAGGCGGCGGCGGATCGAAAATGAATGTCTGCTCGGAAGGGGTTCGCGCTACCTGAACGACCGTGTCGCCCGCCGCGGCGCCCAACAGCAGGGCCGTCGCCGACACCTGTAGCACTACACCACGGGCCTCCATGGAGAGCGCCAGACCGGGTTCGCCATCGGTGGCCCTCCAGGCCGTGAAGAGAGAGTCGATGTTGCCCGACAGGGGAACGAAAATCGTGTCGGGAAAGGTCTCCGCAGTCAGAGTGTCGAGGTCAAGCGTGCCCAGGAGCGCGCCCAGGTCTCCCCCAGGGATCATCCAGGGGACGCCAGCCGAGGCCTCGCTCCAGGTCGCCTCTCGTTCCACGAAAGAACCGTCCAGGCTGAAGGCCGAAAGCGAGAACGGGGCAGCGAAAGCGGAATCAGGCAGGACCGAGAGAACGGTATCCACCACGAGCCTCAGGGACGCTGCAACGAACGAGTCGACCGCAACCCGAAGCGTCGTGTCGACCTGCACCGAGTCGGGAATGGTCGAGAACCGCGCCAGCATGCGCGAATCCAGACCGTCTTGATCCGCTACTATGCTGAACGGCGCCGCGCCCGGGATCGCGTAGCCGACATATGTCGTGTCTTCAAACGACACGAAGTCAGCCGCCCGAAGCTCGATTTCTACGGTTGGCGCCGAGCTCCCTGGAGCGTCTTCCGGGGAGACATCCGTAATCGCGTCCTCGGTGCAACCGGCCGCCGTCAGCAGCGAGAACAAAATCGCCGCACGTATACGGGTCACGGTAGCTGGCCCGGACCGAAATGTCCCGGTAGAAGCTCGCTCAAGCCCCAGGACTGTCTGGCGCCGGATGTTCCCTCACTGATCACCTCGAGGTCGACTCCGAACTCCGACAGCGCCTGTCTGCACATTCCGCAGGGCGTGACAGGATCCGCGCCGCTGGAACATATGAAGATCTTTCGGAATCTTTTGGCCCCGGCGGCGACTGCCGCTCCGAGAGCAACACGCTCGGCGCACACGGATACCGGGTAGGAAGCATTTTCCACATTGCAACCCCCGAATACTCGACCGTCTTCCGCCTCCAGGGCCGCACCCACATGAAATTTCGAATATGGTGCATAGGCGCGTTCCATAGCCTGGTGCGCGCATGTTGCCAGCTCTGCTATGTCCAGGTCCGTCTCCTCCCTAGTCTTCACCTAGTGTTCAGATATCTGTCACGACTCGTCGCCGACCTCCAGGCGGGGCAAGCGGGCCGCCCAGCCTGTGAGAATCTCATAACCGATCGTCCCACTGGCCTGAGCGAGCTTTTCAAGGCCGATGGAGCTCTGTCCATCGTTACCGAGGAACGTGACGATATCGCCTCTTCTCACGCCCGGAATCCCCGTCACGTCCAGGACAGTCGAATCCATACACACCGCGCCCCTGATCGGTGCCACCTGGCCGGCGACCAGGGCGCTGCCGCTGTTCGACAGCCGCCACGGAAGCCCGTCTCCGTACCCTATGGCCACCGTGGCGAGCCGTCCATCCTCCGGCGCTGTGTACGTGGCGCCATAGCTCACCGTCTGTCCGGCCCGAACATCTCTCACGCCCGCGACTCGCGCCCTGACCGACAGGACTGGACGCGGCGCCTCAGCGCCGGCAACCGCGCCTCCGTACAGAAAGTACCCGGTTCGGACGACGTCAGCCGTGAGCGACGGATACAGGATCGACGCCGCGCTGTTGGCTGCGTGCACGAAACCCGGCTTGACACCCGACTCCCGCATGGCCTCTACGACCCGCTCAAACCGGCTCCACTGGATCTGCGTGGCCCGTTCGTCCGCTCCGGCCGAGTGGAAGTGCGTAAACGTGCTGCCCAGGTGCAAGCGCCCGCCATCTACGTGCCTGGCCAGATCGGCAATCCAACTGTCGGGGTCCTCCCAACCGAAGCCGCTCCGGCTCATTCCCGTATCGATCTCGACATGAACGGTCGGGACCAGGCCGCGTTCCCGCCCTGCTGCGGCCAACGACTCAGCGGCCGCTATGTCGGGCAACGCTGGCTCCAGACGTTCACCTAGTAGGGCTGCCAGCTCGGTGGGCAGGGTCGGAGCGAACACGAGTACCCTTCCGGCCCAGCCCGCACTGCGAAGAGATGCTCCCTCGGCCGCGGTCGCCACACCGAATCCCCACGGGCCCAGTGGTCCGAGTGTCCGCATCACCCACTCGGCACCAAGTCCGTATCCGTCTGCCTTGACCATTGGCACTACCTGACAACCAGCCGGGAGATGCGTCTCAATCTGCCGGTAGTTTGCACACAACGCGCCAGAGTCCACTTCGACCCAGGCGCGTTCTCGACCATCGTTTGACACTGTTTTCAAGGCCGGCGTAGTATACCCGCCGCATGTCTAGCGAGCAACAGATTCCCCAGTCAGCCGGCGGGCCCGCCCCTCACCCTGATGCGGCCCGGCCGCAAGACGAAAGTCTCGGCCGAGCGCTGGCCCTGGTCCGCTTCCTGCGCTCCGCATGTGAGTGGGACGCGGCTCAGACGCCGGCCAGCCTTAGACCTTACCTGATAGAAGAGGCGCAGGAGGTGGCCCAGGCGATTCTCAGGGGCTCAGACGACGATCTCCGAGACGAACTCGGAGACCTGCTCCTGAACGTGGCCTTTCAACTTGTTCTAGCGGAGGAGCGGGACGCTTTCACGAGTAATGACGTGGTCGCGAGCCTGGAAGCCAAGATGCGGCGCCGGCATCCTCATCTGTATGGAGACGCTTCATCAAATCCAGGCTGGGAGAAGCTGAAGGCAGCGGAGCGCACTGAGCAGGATCCTTTTGACGGGATGCCAGACGCGCTCGAGCCTCTTAACCGGGCCCTCAGGCTCCAGGATCGCGCCGCTGCACTCCGGTTCGATTGGCCCGATCACTCTGGCCCGGCTTCCAAGCTACGAGAAGAATTGCTCGAACTCGAAGAAGCCGTGCGGGGAGACGAGAGCGGCAGTGAGGTCGAAGAAGAGCTGGGAGACATTCTGTTCACAGCCGTGAACCTGGCACGCCTGCTGGGCGTTCATCCAGCAGTGGCGCTGGACGCGGCATCCGACAAGTTCGCCCGGCGCTTCAAGCATCTTGTGCGGCGCGCCAACGAGCAGGGCCTCGACATGGAGTGCGCCGAGCTGGAGGAGCTCGAAGCGATCTGGCTGGCCGTAAAGAGAACCGAGGCCTGAGCCAGGCCTCAGTTCCAGTTCTGGTCGGGGTTTAGCCCCCCGTAAGCTGCCGGACCTGCCGCTGGCCTTTCTTCACGCCTGCTACCACCGCACCACCCAGGATCAACGGCACTCCGAATCCGGTCAGCGGAGTAATGGCGACTACCGCTCCGGTCAGCAGCGCCGCGGCACCACCCGCCAGCCATGGCGCGCGACGTCCCTGAGCCGCGTCCACGAATCTGAGGCGATTTCGAACGTAGTCACGCGTGCGTGTATATGTGGCGTATGCGCCGGCGCCCAATAGGGCTAGTAAGACAGCTTCCATTATTTTGTCTCCTCTCTACACCGCTGTACGCGCCGAGAGAGCCAAAAGTTGCATCTCGCCCCGCCGAGCCTGAGGGATAACGCTACCCATCAGGGATTGAGGCGATTCATGAGGCGCGGGAACGGAATCGCCTCGCGCAGATGGGGAAGGCCGCAGATCCAGCTTATCGTTCGCTCCAGGCCGAGCCCGAAGCCGCTGTGCGGAAACGAACCATACTTCCGCAGGTCCAGGTACCAGTCATACTCGGCCTCCGGCAAACCCTCTTCCCTGATGCGGGCCAGGAGCCTGTCGTGATCGTCCTCGCGCTGGCTTCCTCCGATGATCTCCCCATACCCCTCCGGAGCGAGCAGATCGTTACACTTCACCGTGCGCGGGTCCTCCGGGTTTTCCTTCATGTAGAAGGCTTTGGCCTGTTTGGGGTAATCATACACGAAAACTGGCCGATCCCGGTCGGATGTGAGAAGAGTCTCGTCCTCTCCTCCCAGGTCGTCGCCCCACGTCACGTCGCTTCCCCTGGCCTGAAGAAGCTCGACAGCCTCCGTATAGCTCATGCGCCCGAAGGGTGAGACAATCTTTTCCAGCACCTCCCGGTCTCGCCCCAATACTTCCAGTTCCGGTCCTTTTCGGTCCAGTACTCTGGCCACGATGTAGGTGACGAACTCCTCCTGAAGCGCCATGTTGCCGTCGCTGTCGAGCCATGCGACCTCCGGCTCCACCATCCAGAACTCGGTGAGATGTCTTCTGGTCTTGGACTTTTCGGCCCGGAAAGTGGGGCCGAAACAGTACACTTTCCCGAACGCGGCAGCGCCCGCTTCCACGTACAACTGGCCTGTCTGGGCCAGATACGCCTTGCCCAGATCGAAGTACTCCGTCTCGAACAAGGTCCCCGCTGACTCTCCGATCGAGCCGGTGAGGATAGGCGTGTCGATGAGCGTAAACTCTCTCTCATAGAAGAAGTCGCGGATCGCCTTCACTACCTCGTCGCGAATCCGCAGCACGGCGTGAGGCCGCTTGTGCCGCATCCAGAGATGCCGCTTGTTGTGGAGAAAATCGGGGCCGTGCTCCTTCGGCTGGATGGGGTACTCGTCCGAGCTTCCGACCAGGCCTACCTCGGTGGCCGTGACTTCCACGCCGCCCGGCGCTCTAGTGTCCTCGCGCACCGTGCCCCGGATTTCGACGCTGGCCTCGATGCTCAGGGCTTTGACCGTCTCCCACGAAGCGTCGTCCAGATCGTCCCGCGCCGCGATGACCTGCACGATACCCGTACCATCCCGGAACTGGAGAAAAGAGATCTTACCGCTCGAGCGTAGCTGATGAATCCAGCCTCGGAGAGTCACCGATTCTCCGGTCTGAGTGGACAGGGATTTTATTGTGCAGTCCATAGATTCCGTGACCCGGGGCGTCGATTGTGTGTTCTGAGGAGCGGCGGCGAAGCTAGGCCTGTGCTGCGAGGCCGTCAACGCCGGTCAGCCCACGCTAAACAGGGCTTCTTGATCAGGGTAGTGCTCGGCCAGCTCTCTGGCGAAGCCACGATTGGGGACACTCGTCAGGTCAGGGTCGGCTGCTACCAACGCGCGGGCCCTTTCTCGAGCCCGCATGAGCAGATCTACGTCCCGTTCCAGGTCGGCGAAGCGGAGGCGCGCGATCCCGTGCTGCTCCGCCCCGAACAGGTTGCCTTCTCCGCGCAGGCGCAGATCCTCGCGGGCCAGCTCGAACCCGTCCTGACTGCGTTGGAAGGCAGCCAGCCGGTCGGGGATCTGCGCAGATGAGTGGAGGGCCACGCAGTAGCTCTGCGCACTTCCCCGCCCCACGCGGCCGCGCAGCTGGTGAAGCTGGGCCAGCCCGAAACGCTCGGCGTTCTCGATCAGCATGACGCTCGCGTTGGGCACATCGATGCCTACTTCGATCACGGTGGTGGCGACCAGGACCTGCACTTCACCCGCCAGAAAGCTCCGCATGACAGCCTCTTTTTCGGACCCGCTCATTCGGCCGTGAAGCAGCGCCACCGAGTGAGGGGCGAGGCGCTCGGCCAGCGTGCCCGCCATTTCGGTAGCGGATCTGGCGTCGATGGCGGCCGAGTCCTCGACAAGCGGGTACACGACGTATCCCTGGCAACCCTCATCGAGCTGCTCGCGCAGGAAGTCGAAGGCCTTTTCTCGCGCGCCGGGGCCCCTCACGCCGGTGACGATTTTCTTTCTGCCGGGCGGCATTTGGTCGATAATCGACTGATCCAGGTCGCCATACAGGGTGAGAGCGAGCGAGCGCGGAATCGGAGTCGCAGACATGACGAGAGTGTCAGACCCGCTCCCGGCGTCACGCAGTTCGCGCCGCTGCTCGACGCCGAACCGGTGCTGCTCGTCGATGACCACACAGCCCAGACGATCGAACACGACGGTCGGCTGAAGCAGAGCGTGCGTACCGACGACGAGCAGCAGACTGCCTGACGCGAGTCCGGCTAGCACCGACCGGCGTTCCTCACCGGTCACCGAGCTCGTCAGCAGGGAGATAGCGGGCCCCTCGTCGCCAAGCAGCGACCGAACCGTTCGCAGGTGCTGCTCGGCCAGGAGCTCGGTGGGAGCCATCAGCGCCGCCTGGGCTCCGTTTTCAGCCGCCTTGAGCATGGCCAGAATCGCCACGACCGTCTTGCCGCTTCCCACATCCCCCTGGAGCAGGCGGTACATGCGGCGCGCACTTTCCATATCCCGCCGGATTTCATCCCAGACCCGCTCCTGCGCGGGAGTGAGCTCGAAGGAAAGGTTGGCCCGAAACGGCTCCGTAAGATCCGGCGGTCCGACATAGGCCGTGCCCGCCCTGTCGGCTCGCCGGCCGCGGCCGACCCGCGCATGGAGGAGCTGAATGAAGAACAGTTCCTCGAAGGCCAGGCGCCTTCTGCTCCGCTCTACCCTGGCTAGAGACTCGGGGTTGTGCAGGTCCCTCAGGGCCTCCTGCAGGGTCGGCAGGTCGAATTCTGTGCGCCACTCGTCCGGAAGTAGCTCCCGGTCCCCGACCTCTTCCAGAAGCGGCTCCAGGTTGTCCTCGAGAATCGTGCGGATCTGACGGTGGCTGAGACCCTCGGTGGCCGGATATACGGGAAAGACCCGTCCCTCGGTCTCGAACTGCTCTGACTCGCGGGCCAGGACGGTATACTCGCGGGGCCGGAACTGCCGTCCGTGGTAGAAGTGAACCGAACCCGAGACGAGCATCGCGTCGCCCCGGGAGATGCTCCTGTCGAGCCACGGCTGCCCGGGCCAGGCGCACTCGATCAGTCCAGAAGAATCTCGCAGCACGGCGCGGAAAATCCGCAGGCCGCGGCGGGTGGGAAGAACTCCCTTGGAGACGACCCGCCCGATTATCGTGGCCTCGTCTCCGATGGCCAGGGTGCCGATCTCCCGAACGGTCGTAGCGTCTTCATATCGGTGCGGGATGTGATACAGGAGATCTCTGGCGGTCAGGATGCCGAGGCGGGCGAAGCGCTCCGCTCGCCTGGGACCTACCCCGGCCAGGTACTGGACGGGCTTCTGAAGGAGCGAGCGCGTTCCGCTCTTCACGAGCTGAGTAGTTTCTCCACGTAACGGTCACTGTCGAAGGGGATCAAGTCTGCGGTCGTCTCACCCAGACCAACATAGCACACCGGCAGGCCGAGTTCCTGGACCACTGCGGCAGCGGTTCCACCCCGGGCCGTGCTGTCGTACTTGGACAGAACAAGCCCGGTAAGATCCAGTCGGGATCCGAAATCTCTGGCCTGCTGAAGAACGTTCTGGCCTGACGTGGCGTCCACCACGAGAAGTCTCTCGTGCGGCGCCCCCGAAATCTGGCGGCATAATACGCGGTCAATCTTGTCGAGTTCGTCCATCAGGTCACGCTGTGTATGAAGGCGGCCGGCCGTGTCCACTATCAGATGGTCTATCCCGCGCGCCCGAGCCGCTTCCGCCGCATCGTAAGCCACCGACGCCGGATCCGCGCCGGGTTGTCCCCCTACCATGCCGACGTCGAGTTCGCCGGCCCACCTCCGGAGTTGCTCCTGAGCCCCACTTCGAAACGTGTCGGTCGCCGCGAGCAGGACCGAGCGCCCCTCCGATTTCGATCTGTAGGCCAGCTTCGCGGCTGTGGTAGTCTTTCCGGTGCCGTTTACGCCCAGGAGCAGAGTGACGAACACGCCGCCTGTATCCGGCCACTCGGCAGAGCACGTGGCTGCGGACAGGACCGCTCGGATTCGGCTCCCAAGCATGGTTCGAACCTCGGCCTGAGACCGGATCTTGCCCCGTGTGATGTCCTGCTCGAGCTGGCCTACGAGCTGTTCCGTAAGTTCCACCCCGAAGTCGGCCTCCAGTAATATTCTTTCCAGCTCATCCAGAGTATCCGCGTCTACGCCACGGGCCAGCGTTTCGATATCCGCTAGAGCGACGTCGACGATCTTCTGCCACAGAGACCGCTTCTGCCGCAGTCTTCCAATATCGTTCACCTGAGTCCTATTCGTCGCCGCCAGATCCACTCCAGACACAGTAGTAGAACAGCCGCCGCCAGCGGCCACCAGGGTCTCTCGCTGGCCCGTGAGGGCGATGCGCCAGCCAGCGGCTGCGAGGCCAGCGTAAGCGGTTCCTGCCTGTCGCGGGGCAGCAGTTCGGCCAGCGTGGGAATCGCAAACGGCCTCTGAGAAGCCATGGACGAGCCGCGTGTTTTTCCGTCAGCCCGGTAACTCCAGGCGCCCGGTTCCAGTAAGGGGCCGTCGACGGTGCGCTCTCCTCCGCCCGGCAGGGCCGGGGAAGAGTCCGACCACACGGCCGCGCCGCTGGAGTCACGGACCGTCAGGGCAAGCTCGGTCACTCCGGCCGCTATGCGCCACCCGATCCGGTCTCTTCCGCCCTCACCTACCTCGAGCAGGGTCACCGGAGTGCCGGCCTCGTCCTCCAGCAGCCAGCCCATCATGGAGGCGTACAGAGCCCGATACGCCTGCCGGGCCGCCGCTCCGCGCGTAGCCCAGCGCCACATGCCGGTTCCCGCGATCACGCCGACCCTGCGGTTTCCCGTCTCCAGTATTTGGCCGATCGGCCGGGTCGGGCCGCGGCGATCGCGCTGAGCCACGAGAGGGGACCAGCCGTTTCCAGTCTCCAGAGCCAGGAGAGTACTCAGCGGCGGTAAGGCCGACCCGTCGAGTCCCGCCAATAGCGCCGCCACCGGACTTCCGGGAATCTGCTCGCCCACGTACCACTCACCGGCCAGGGCTTCGCCGACGGACAACCCAAGCCCCGGGATCTGGCCTGGCTGCCGGGCCAGAAAGAGTACTCGGGTATGTGAACGAATGGCGGACTGCAGCCAGCCGGGGACCCGGTTCGGATCCCCCTGCACCACGAGAAGCTTTGCGGCTCGGATATCCGCGCGCACGGCACTCAGCGGCACGTGCGGACGTGGGCTGGCGGATACTCTGACAAACTCTCCGGTGCCGATCTGCAGATACCCGGTCGCTCCACCCGCGCTGGCCCGGGAGGCTATGGGCATGAGTGAACGCAGCTCCCAGTCCGGATCCAGCGAAACGGCAACCACGCCGCTGGCGCGCGGCCAGACTTGAATCCAGGCGCTGGCGCTAAGCGCAGCGCCATACGGATCCGCGCCCTCCGCCAAGCGAACATCCACGCGCCGCCACTCGGCCGAATCCGCCCGGGACGTGAAGGTCAGCGGCAGGCTGCCTCTTCCGGTACGGCCGTGGCCCGGAACGGGGATCAGGGCCTGTACGTCAGGCTGGTCGCCATGCGACACGATGACAGGTACTTCAGTGGGTAATTGTTCCCGATCTCCCGAGGCCGCTATCTCGATTACCGCGATCACGGTGTCGCCGCCCCGAGCACTGGGCGGCAGGGTGATCCCCGCCACTCCTATGCGCGGCGTCGCCTCTCCCACACGCACCTCGAGCACTCCGAGGCCGCTCTCCGCGGCGAGTCGAGTGGCTTCCTGTAGATCATCAAAACTTCCGTCGGTAACCACGAGCACGCTGTCCACGCCGCGGCCGCGCGCGGCCGACAGCGCCGGAGCCAGCAATGAGCCGCGGGCCGAGAAGGAGTCAGGGCTCAAAGAGGCGATGTCAGTCCAGGAAGGGTTGCCGCCGAACAGGAGCACCTGAGCGTCTCCCCTGCCTGACAGCCGAGCCAGCGCTGAGTCGGCGCGAGTCAGCCCACCCGGGCGCAGCGGGAGAAGCATGCTGCGAGACTGATCCACCAACCAGACAGTCTCCGCGATCCGGTTGGAGTCTGGCACGACTCCGACGAAAACTGGAGAGCCCAGAACGAGAAAGAGCGCTGTACCGCGCAGAAGTCCGGCGACTGCACGGCCCCGAACACGCTCTTCCCGCCGGGCGTACCACCAGTAGGTGAGGCCGGAGGCCAGGATCGCCGACAGAACCAACCATGCGGTGGCGCCCGTCATGCGCGCCGCTCGGTGCTCAGGTGCTCAGCGAGCCGGCGAGTTCATCGCCGCGGCTGTACGCTCGATAGCCGGCTCAGAAGGCGGCTCGGAAGGCGGCGGCGCCACCTGATCCGGAACCGGAATCATGGCCAGCAGCTCCAACGCGGTCTCCCGTACACCGGCAAACGCTGGCAACTGTTCTGAATCCAGCGCTTTCGCGGGTGGCAGTTTGACCGTAGCCGGATTCGTTTGACGACCGTTCTGCAGGAATTCGTAGTGAAGGTGAGGCGCGGTCGCCAGGCCGGTAGCGCCGACTCTCCCTATGATGTCCTCCTGGTCTACGTACTGTCCCACTCGTACACCGATGCGGCTCAGGTGCGCATACCGGGTCACGATCCCCCGCGAGTGCGAAAGCTCGACCATCCGCCCGTACCCACCCCAGGTTCCCGCCCTCGTAACGCGCCCGGCAGCCGTCGCCTTAATCCGAGTTCCGGTCGGCGCTCCGTAATCGGTGCCCAGATGCGGCCTGCGCCGCTTCAGAATCGGATGATACCGGCGACGATTGAAATTACTCGTGACGCGGAACGGCACCGGATAGCGCAGGAAGGCACCGCGCAGGGCCTTCCCGTCGGCGTCATAGTACTCCCGCATCTCGGAGCCCCAGACAAATGGGATCGCCGGGAGCGTGTTACCCCTGTTGATCAGCTCGATCACCATGAAGCGACGTGAACGAAGTGATCCGTCCGGACGTCTCTCTCTCTCGACAGCCACTCGGAACTGGTCACCTTCACGAATGTCTCGCGTGAAATCCAACTTCCAGGCGAACACGTCCGCCAGATCATACACGTAGTCCTGAAACTCGCCCGCGGCCAGCTTCTCCACTTCGCCACCCAGCTTCGCGAACCAGAGACTGGTTTCGATAACGCCGGACAGGAGCAGTGTGTCTGTGGTAACCGGCGTCAGCTCCAGGTCCGCCGTCCAGACCGAGTCCTCCACTTCCAGGAGCAATGTGGAATCCGGATTCAGCTTCATGGACATCCGGTGCGGGGGCTCATCCAGCCGTTGCGCGAACTCGACCGAGGCGCCGGGACGCAGCCGGCGAGGATTCTTGTAGGCGCGCACGACCTCGATCACTTCCAGCGAACCCGAGCCCTCGAACCCGTTGTCGGCCAGGAGCTCCGCCAGGGTCTCACCGCGCTCCAGTGTGTCGGCGGTCAGGATGGCGGGTGGAGGAGTCGGAACCACGATTCGCCTGGCGACTACGGCCGGGTCGGGCGCCACGACATGCCGCGCGCCCAGGACGGCACCACCCGTGACCAGCACCGCCCCCAGAGTCCAGGCCGCCCTATTGGCCAACAATGATTTCACCCCTGTCAACCTCAATCCATCTGCCGGCGAATGAATGTCGGAATGTCCAGATCGGCCACCTGCCGCTGACCGGCCAGCCTGCTTCCGATGTCGCTTGCGACGCTCTCTGTCTGGACCGGTGCCATAGCCACGGTCGCCCCCGCTCTTTCCGGCTGCCCACCTGGTTCCAGCAGATTCAGGCCGTTGCCGAAGTCGGGCTCGGACTCCAGCTGGAACGTCGGACCAGACGGCGCGAATTCCTCGCTGTCGGGTCCGAATCCTGTCGCGATCACGGTGACCCGTACCCGGCCTTCCAGCTCTGGTTCATGCACGGCTCCGAAGATCAGTTCCGCCTCGTCACCTACCGCCTCCTGGACAACCGAATTGATTGTCGTAACCTCGTCAATCGCCAGATCCAGACCGCCGGAGATATTGACCAGAACGCCGGTCGCGCCGTTGATCGAAATGCTGTCGAGAAGAGGTGAGCATATAGCTTGCTGCGCCGCGTCGAGAGCGCGGCTTTCGCCGGCCGCCTCGCCCGTACCCATCAGCGCGGCGCCGCGATTGGACATGACGGTTCGCACATCGGCGAAGTCGACGTTTACCTCACCTGTCACGCTGATCAGATCTGAGATTCCCTGTGTGGCGTGCAGCAGCACCTCGTCCGCCTTCTTGAGCGCGTCTCTGAATGTCGTCCCCTTTCCAACAACCGACAGTAGTCGTTCGTTGGGTACGACTATCATCGTGTCCACTCCGGCCCTCAGCTCACGCAGGCCGATCTCAGCGTGCCGCATGCGCTTCTTGCCCTCGAAGTGAAACGGACGGGTGATTATCGCGATGCATAGCGCCCCGAGCTCTGAAGCGATCTCACCCACAATCGGCGCGGCGCCCGTGCCAGTTCCGCCGCCCATGCCTGCCGTGACGAAAACAAGATCGGCACCTTCGAGGGCCTGTCTGACCTCTTCGGCGTTCTCCGCCATCGCCTGGCGTCCGACTTCCGGCCGCGCCCCCGCACCCAGGCCCCGAGTGAGCTTCTTGCCTATCTGAAGTTTCAGATGAGCGTTGCACCGCTTCAGCGCCTGAGCGTCCGTATTGATCGCGACGAACTCGACGCCATCCAGGTTTTCATCGATCATGCGGTTTACGGCGTTGCCGCCTGCTCCTCCCACTCCCACAACTTTCATTCGGGCGTTTCGGGCAATGCTGTCATCGAATTCGAAAATCATGTTGGGGCTCCCCCGTTAAGGTGTCGTGGTCGATAAGAGTGTGTTCGGTTCAAAAGAAATCGCGCAGCCAATCCGTGACTCGAGCCAGTGTGCGTCCTGCCATTCCAGGCCCCCTCCCCAATTCACAGCGCTGGCCGTACAAGGCCAGGCCTACAGCGGTGGCGTATCGAGGGCTGCGGACGGCTTCGACGGGTCCGGTCAGACCGGCGCCCGGCGTACCGAGCCGGACTGGCATGTTGAACACGTCCTGAGCCAGCTCCAGCGTGCCCTCCAGCATGGCTCCCCCGCCGGTCAGCACCGCCCCGGCGGGCAGGTCATCGATCAGTGACCGCTCGTCGAGCTCCTCGTAGACCAGGCCCAGAATCTCGTCCAGGCGCTGCTCGATGATGTGGGCCAAGAGCTCGCGGGAGACTTCCCTGGTCCTGTCCGGAGTGGGCCCTGGAATCTGCAGTGTCTCGCTCGCATCCACGCTGGCCGTGCGAGCCACTCCGTGCTTGCGCTTCAGGGCCTCCGCTGCCGCGCTCGACACCCCCAGGCCTTTCACGATGTCGTTCGATACGGTGCCAGAGCCCCAGGGATACGAGGCCAGCAGGCGCAGGCGCTCGTCCTTGAAAACGATGACTTCGGTAGCGCCTCCGCCGATCTGGATGAGAGCCACTCCCGCCTGGCGCTCCTGCGCTGTAAGAACGGCCTCGCTGGTAGCCAGCGACCCGAGGACGAGGCCGTCGGTAACGAGCCCTGCCCGGTCCACGGCCTTCCTGAGATTCTGGCACACGGTGGTCCCTGCCGTGATCACGCACACCTGTGTTTCCAGTCGCGTCGCGGCCATGCCCACGGGATCCTGGATCCCGCACCGACCGTCTACGCTGAAGTCGACTGGAATGGCGTGAATCAGCTCCTTGTCCGGTGGAATGGCGATAGCACGCGCCACGTCGTGGACGCTGTCTACGTCTTCTTCGGTTACCTCGGGGTCCGAAACAGCTACTACCCCGTTCGAGCAGCTTACCTCGACATGTGTGCCCGACAGGCTCGCGTATACGCAGCGGACTTCGAGGCCCGCCATCTCCTCGGCTTCGCGTACCGCCTGCCGAATGGACGCAGTGGCAGCCTCGATATTCGTAACAGCCTGGTTTCGAACCCCCTCGGTGGGCACCAGGCCCGCGCCCAGCACCTGAGGCGGTTCGCTGCCGGTATCCCAGGCGCTCGGCACACCCAGTAATACGGCCGCCGTCTTCGTCGCTCCGACGTCTACCGCGGCCACGAAGTTGTCTCCCCCGATCAAGCTCCCTCCTTCTTCGGCTTTGCCGGACGGACTACTACCTGTCCAGAGAATCGCGCGTCTGCTTCGAGAACCGGATCCGAACTCGGCCGGCTGCTGAGTGCTGCTTCGATTCGGCGCAGGCCCAGCAGGGGATCCGACAAGGGAAGAACCATTCGGCCCGCTGGGCTGGCTTCGAGGAGAATGAGCTCGACTCCGTCCCCAGCCGAGGTCAACCTGGCCTCCGAAATCGTACCGAAAACGGCTGGCCGCGCCTCGAGCAGTTCCGCCAGGCACCTCACGACCGTTCGGTCAGATCCCGGCTTGGGCACGATCGGCAGATCGAGCATGTGCGTGGCCGGATCGATCGCCAGGGGCTGCCCTTCCCCGTCTATCGGAACGAGTCTTGGAGTGGCTGCCACAGCTACTGGAACCACTTCGTCAATTCGGAAGGTCACCCGGCGCAGCCCGCTCTTGCGGGCACTCGCGGCGACAACCAACGGGTGAGCTTCTACGCGTCTTTCCCAGATCGACGGATCGTCCCAGATCGACGATTCGGATCCCAGCGCTGCCAGCTCCCTTATCTCATCGGGACTCGTGAAGATCGTGCCTTCCACGGCTATTTCAGCCACCGTGAACAGAGGCAGATGAGACAGCATGGCGGGTCCCCAGTCGGGTAGGGTGGCGATCAGAAACACCGCGATTCCGGTCAACACGAGCCGGCGTCGATTGACCTTGCTCACGCGGCCACTCCCAGAGAGCTCAATTCATCCGCTTCGAAGCCCCACAGCTGGATCTCCGGAGCCAACCAGATACCGAGTTGCTCATGGACCCGGCGGCGGCTCTCACGCATCAGCCATATCACGTCGTCAGCGGTCGCCCCTCCCTCGTTCACGATGAAATTGGCGTGCTTCGCGCTGACCCTGGCCCCACCGCGGCTGACGCCCCGCATTCCGGCCTGAGAAAGCACCTCCCAGGCCGATCCGTGCGGAGGGCCAGGATTCTTCCACGTGGAGCCGCAGGAAGGCAGCTCGTAGACCTGGGACTCGACTTTTGACCGGCGGCGCTCCTGATGCGCGCGCTGTACGCGCTTCAGGTCGCCCTGCGGAGCCGCGAGGCGGGCCGCGACGAATACCCAGTCGGTGGGTACGCCCGTGCCCCGGTAGACCGGCTTCGCCTCCTGAGGTGTGATGCGCACGCGCTCTCCGCCTGGGGTCACCGCCTCGGCCCAGACGACTCGATCCCATATTCCCTCGGTGGCGGAACCCGCGTTCATGCGAAGCGCGCCACCAATTGTCCCGGGGACGGCCTCGAGGAAGTCGAACCCGGTCCGGCCTGTGCGCCTGGCCTCTCCCACCGTGCCCGGGATGCCAGCCGCCGCGCCCACTTCCAGCGCGTCGGGCTCGAGCTGGACGCTGCCGAAGTCCCCTGCCAGCATCAGCACATCGCGCTGCACGCCGCGATCTGACACCAGAACGTTGGCGCCCCAGCCGAGCACGAAGTGGCCGTGAGCGGCCGGATCGGCGAGGGCGGCCACGAGCTCAGCCTCGGTCTCCGGGCGGCCGAAGCGCACGGCCGGTCCACCGATCCGGTAGCGAGTATGGAGCGCCAGGCTCATATCAGTCTCCCACCGCATGCTGCCCTACCTGTTCTGCGAACTCGTGTGCGGTGTCAGTGACGTCGCCTGCACCCATGAATACGACTGTCACGCCAGGAGATCCGGCGCTCAGGGCTGCCTGGCAAACGTCCCACAAATCTTCCTGGATTTCCTGCTTCGTCGCCGCCCGGACATGCTCCTGCGCCGGCTCCGAAATCAGGCGCTCCGTGACCCCCGGGATCGGCTTCTCGCGCGCCGGATAGATCGGCAGCACGAAGGCGCGGTGTGACGCCGCCAGCGCGGCGGCGAACTCCGCTGCGTGCCGAAGGGTCCGCGTGAACAGGTGTGGCTGAAAAACCGTCACGAGAGTGTGATCCGGCCACGCGCCCGCGGCGGCGCTCAGGGACGCGGCCACCTCGGTCGGATGGTGCGCGTAGTCGTCGATGACCACTATCCGGCCCGCTTCCACCAGACGCTCCAGCCGCCTGTCCACCCCCCGGAAGTCGGTCAGCGCGTTCCGGGCTAACCCCAGATCGGCTCCCAGCAGCCGCGCCGCTTCCAGAGCGGCCGCCGCGTTCTGCGCGTTGTGCAGGCCCGGAGCGGCCAGCTCGAAGTCGAGTAGCGCGCCTTCGGTGTGCAGGCGGCAAACCTGCCGGCCGGCCGCCGTGCCCACGACCTCGACCCTGGCATCGGCCTCTGGGCTGAATCCATACAGGCGGCTGCGCGAGCTCGTCGCCGCCAGGGACAGGGATCCGGCGTCGTCGGCGCAGGCCAGAAGACCCAGGCGCGGCTCCGCACGAGCGGCGAACTCCTCGAAGCAGGCGCGCAGCATCTCGGCCGTCTCATACTGCTCCATATGCTCTTCTTCGACGGAGGTGACGACGGCCAGGTGGGGATCCAATTCGAGAAACGAGCGGTCGTACTCGTCCGCCTCGACCACCCACAGGTCTCCCGCGCCGGGCCTGGCGTAGGCGTCCCAGCTCCCGACGCGTCCGCCGACCATGGAGCTGGGGTCGAGTCCTGCGGCCTCGCACAGAAGCGACAACATCGCGGTCACCGTCGTCTTGCCGTGCGTACCCGCCACCGCCGCCAGCCTGCTCCCGTTCGTGAGGGCGCCGAGCGCACGGGCCCGCTTGAGCACGGGCACGCCAGCCTGGCGGGCCGCCAGCATCTGTGGATGTTCGTCGGGAACGGCGGCACTCCGGACGATCAGAGCGGCCCCGAATACACAGTCCAGGTCGGCCTCGGCTACGAGGCGCACTCCGGCAAGGTCGGACGAGGCGGCGAGGGAGTTCTTGTCCGCCCCGCTGACCCGGTATCCCTCGTGCCTGAGGAGCCCTGCCAGGCCGCGCATTCCGGCACCGCCCACACCTATCATGTGGATAGCGCTTCCGGCCGCAGGCAGATCCGAGCGCACCGGCAGACGAGCCTCAGCCACGGTCATCCGGCCTCCCGCTGACCAGTAGGGTGGCCAATTCGCCTGCGATTCGATCAGCCGCGTGGGGCCGTCCGCGGGCCCGCATCGCACTGCTCATGGCTTCCAGTTTCGACCCGTCCCGCAGGAGCCGCTGGACTTCGTCCCACAGAACTCCCTGCTCCAGATCCACTTCCGGCAGCCAGTGGGCGGCACCAGCCGCGCTCAAGGCCTCCGCGTTGCGCGTCTGATGGTCAGCGGCCGCCGTCGGCAAGGGAACCAGAAGCGCCGGCACGCCAGCCGCGGCCAACTCCGAAACGAACATCGCTCCGGCTCGACTCACAGCCAGCGTCACCGAGCCCAGCTGCGAACCGAGATCGGGAATGAACGGAACGACCTGGATCTTGCCTGACCGCTCCAGGCTGGCCACTTGCGTAGCGATTCGGGCGTGATCGGCCCGACCCGTAACCCATACGATGTGGACGTCTTCGGGCCAGGCAGCCTCCGTAGTTTGCAGATCTCGTAGCAGCGCTTCGTTGATTCCGCGCGCTCCCTGGCTTCCTCCGATAACCGCCACAACCCGCCCGCTGGGCCAGGAGAACGGATCCCGAACAGGGCTACCCGGGGCGGCCACGGGATTGCCATACGTGAACACTCGCGTTCGGCGGCCCAGGCGGAGTCGTTTCTGCGCCTCCGGGTAGCCGAGGTGGACCTGATCCACACGGGAGGCCAGAACGCGGGTCACGAGCCCGGGTTCGGCGTTTTGCTCCTGGATAGCAGTGCGCCGGCGTGTAGCGAGCGCGGCGCCCACGGCCGGACCTGACGCGTATCCGCCCGTGCCCACAACCAACTGCGGGTCAAACGAGCGCAGGATTCGGATCAACCCGCTGGCCACGGCGGGCACGGAGCGAAACAGCCGCCAATTGCGCCACACTCCGCTTCGGTACAGAGGCTCCATGGGCAGCAGGTCGTACGGGTAGCCGGCGTCGGGAAGCACGGAAGACTCTATACCGCGCTCCGCCCCGACGAGCCGGATACATACGGCCGGAATGGCGCGCTGCAGGGCAGCGGCGAGGTTGAGGGCCGGATACAGGTGCCCACCCGTTCCTCCTCCGGCCAGAAGAACCCTGGCGCCGGTCATGCGCGCCTCCGCTTCCGCCGGCTGCGCGAGATATTGAGCAACACTCCCGTCGCTCCCAACATCATGACCAGGTTGGTGCCGCCGGCGCTCATGAAAGGCAGATTGACGCCGGTCGTGGGGAGAAGGCCCAGAGTGACTCCGATGTGAGCGAAAGCGGCCACGAAGACCAGGGCGCCGAACCCGGTGGCCAGGAGCCGGCCGAACAGGTCCGGAGCCGCGTCAGCCACGCGCAGGGCCAGCAGAGCCCAGCCGAGATAGAGCGCGATCAACAGGCCCGCCCCGAAGAATCCCCACTCTTCGGCGATGATGGAGAAGATGAAGTCGTTCTGTGGCTCGGGCAGGTACGCCATCTTTTGGCTGCTTTCCCCGTAGCCGACACCGAACAAGCCACCTGAACCCACCGCGATGAGAGACTGGTGCAGCTGGTATCCTCCGGTAGACGCGGTGACTTCCGGATTCAGAAACGCCATGACACAATCCCAGCGGTAGGCAGCCCCCAGCATCTGGCCCAGGACGACCGGCAGCCCCAGCGACCCCAGCAGAACGA
>JBDLJJ010000002.1:0-61018 GCA_039714435.1 Gemmatimonadota bacterium
AGGGCAGTGGTTTCGTACCCGTTGGCCGGCGTCGTCCGGAACAGGCAGGCTGACCGCTCGTGGTGAGCGACACCGTCGTCGAGGAGGTTCGCGAACGAGCCGATCTCGTCGAACTTTGTGGCGAATACAGCAAGCTGAAACGTACCGGCCGGACGTGGCGCGGGCCTTGTCCTTTGCATGGAGGTGAGGGGCCCAATTTCTCGGTCGATCCCGGCCGGGGCATTTTCAAGTGCTTTGTATGCGGCGAAGGCGGAGACGTCTTCGCTTTTTTTATGAAGCATTCGGGATTCGATTTCCCCTCCGCGGTCCGCCATGTAGCCGCCCGTGTAGGAATCGATGTTCCGGACGACGCACCCGCCAGGCCAGACCCCTACGGGCACCTTCGTGAAGTCGCGGCCTTCGCTCAGGAGTGGTTCGCGGAGCGGCTGCTCGATGAGGACGAGGGGCGCAGGGCGCGGTCATATCTCACCTCGCGGGGATTCACTGCCGAGGACATACCGAGATTCGGCCTCGGCTTCGCGCCCGCCGCCTGGAGATCTCTGCGGCAGGCGGCAGCGGCCCGGGGAATCCCGGAGGATCACCTGACCGAGATTGGCCTACTCGCTCAGAGCGAGCGAGCGGACGAACCCTACGACAGGTTCCGCGACAGGCTGATGTTCACGATATGGGACAGGCGCGGCCGTCCCATCGGATTCGGCGGGCGGGCCCTCGGGACAGGCCCGGACAAGGGTCCCAAGTATATCAACTCGCCCGAATCGCCGATCTTCAAGAAGAGCGAGGTGCTGTTCGGTCTCAACTGGGCCCAGCACCCGATCAGGCGAGAGGAAAAAGTGCTGATCGTAGAGGGATTTCTGGATGTCCTGGCCCTGCACCGGGCCGGCTTCGAGAATACCGTAGCTGCGCTCGGCACGGCGCTCACGACAGAGCAGGCGGCCCTCGTCGCACGATTCGGGAAAAAGGCGATTCTGTTGTACGACAGCGACAAGGCGGGTTTGCGCGCCACGTTCAAGGCGGCCGACCGGCTCCTGGCCCAGGGTGTCCACCCCCTGGTGGTGACGCTTCCCGAGGGAGAGGACCCGGATTCTGTGGTGCGCTCGGGCGGGCCGGAAGGCCTGGCAGCGTTGATCGCGGAGGCCGTGGATGTGCTGGAGCGGAAGCTCCAGATCTTGGATCGGGGAGGATACCTGGACAGCATCGAGGGCAAGCGGCGCGCCCTGGACGGCATACTGAGCACGCTGCGGGCCGTGCGCGAAGAGGCTCTTCTGGATCTGTACCTGGACGTCGCATCGGACCGCACAGGGGTGCGCCGTGAGACACTGGTGCATGAAATAGCGGCGGAGAGGCAGCCGAGGGTGCGCGTGGAAAGGGAGCGGCAAGCCTCGGCCACGCGGCCAGACGTACGAAGCAGGCCAGGTCCCGATGACTCGGCCGAACGTACCCTGCTGCTCCTGCAGGTCCGCGACCCTGGGCTGGGAGCCCGGGCCGCCGAGCTGGGTGTCACGCCGGCGCATTTCCAAAGCGACGTGTGGAGAGCCCTGGCCGAGCGCCTGCTGGAACGGGAGCCGGGCGTAGAGGACGGGCGCGAGTGGGTCGCCTCGCTCCCGCCTGAACTCGTGGAGCCGGCCGAGGGCCTCCTGGCGGATCCGACAGAAATCGACCACGCCGCCGATCTATTTGACGCATCGGCGCGGCGCCTGTTGTTTCGGCAGCAGGTACACAGGCTGGATGAGATCGATCGTGAGTTGACCATGACTCCCGAGGATGGCGCGCAGGCCCGCGAGCTCCTGCGGGAGAAAGAGAATCTGGCGCGAGTTCTTCGCGAGGCCGGTGTTGCACTGAGCTTTCTGCGCCGGGTATCAGCGGAAAGCCAGACGCGACGGAGCAGAGAACATGAGACGAGTGGGTCCGACTATGTATCCCATAAGGAGTGACGATGGTTGAGAGTGAGACCGTAGAGACTCTTCTGTTTCTTCAGGAGATGGACGCTAGTATCGGGATGAATACGGCCCAGGCCAGAGCGCTCGAAGCCGAGCTGGAAGGCCTGGGCACAAGAGTGACCGATGTTCAGCAGCAGGAGAAGGGGCTGACGGAAACGCTGGGGCGGACGGAGGAGCAACTCAAGCTGGGTGAGCGGACGGTGCAGGCTGGACGGGAGACTCTCAAGCGCCTCCAGGAGAGGGCCCAGGAGGTCCAGAACATGCGTGAGCACCTGGCAGCCAGGGCGGAAGTCGATGCGGCGCGGAACAACCTGGATCTGGCGGAAGAAGAAGTGCTAGAGGCCATGCAGATGTTTGAACGAGCCAAGATAGCGCTCCAGGACCAGCAACAGGCCCTGGCGGACGCCATGGCCGTGCTCGACGAACGTAAGGCTGAGATCGACATCGAGCGCTCTCGCCTGGCGGATGAGATCGCGGTCCAGAGGGACCAGCGGAAAAACCGTGCCCTGAGGATCGATGAGCGGGTGATCGATCTGTACGACACGGTCCGCGGCGGACGAACCGGTAGCGCGCTGGCGCCGGTAATGGACGGAGTCTGCGGCCATTGCTACATGGCGATTCCGAAGCAGCGTCAGGCCGAGATTCGGGCCGGCCGCGCTCTGATAGTCTGTGAGGCCTGTGGTGTGATCCTGCACGTCCCGGACAGCTCACACTGACCGGATGATAGGTCTCGGCTCACAGACGGTTCCGTGGCTTGAACCCACGCCTGTACGGGCCGATGACATCGATCGGCTGCACACTCAGACCCGGCTTCCGGCCTCTGTGTGCGAGCTTCTTATCCGGCGCGGAGTGGCCAGCCCGCATGAAGTCCGCGCCTTTCTTCGGCCTGACTTGAGCGGCCTGCACGACCCCGCGCTTCTTCCGGACCTTCCCGCTGCCGCTGACCGAATCATGGACGCCGTCGCTTCCGGCGAGACGGTGCTTGTTCACGGGGACTATGACGCCGACGGTCTCACAGCCACCGCGCTGCTTACTCGTGGCCTGACGGAGCTCGGGGGGCACGCCTCCGGTTTCGTTCCCCACCGGCTGCGCGATGGATACGATCTTTCGTCCTCCGGCCTGCGCCATGCCGGGGAAATCGGTGCCTCCCTGTTAGTCACGGTGGACTGCGGTGTCACAGCGAACGAAGCTGTGCAGGAGGCCAACGCCCGGGGACTGGACGTGATTGTGACTGATCACCACCGGCCCGGTGCGCAGCTCCCGGCCGCCCTTGCCGTGGTGAATCCCCAACGCGCTGACAACAGGTATCCGAATCGGTCCCTGGCCGGGGTCGGGGTGGCTTTCAAGCTACTCACGGAACTGTTTCGGCGGGCGGAGCGCAGCGAAACCGACCTGAACCAGCATCTGGATCTGGTCGCCCTGGGCTCCATCGCCGATCAAGTGCCCCTGCTGGGAGAGAACAGAGCCATGGCGGCGGCGGGTCTCAAGGTGGTGGCCGCCAGCGCCAAACCAGGTGTTCGGGCCTTGCTGGAGAGAGTAGGCCATGACGCCTCCGGACCGGTCCGGGCGACCGACATATCGTTTCGTCTCGCTCCGCGCCTCAACTCGGCCGGGCGGCTGGGTTCCGCCGATCCAGCCTTACATCTGCTGCTCGAGGATCGTCCCGCTGAGGCCCACAGGCTGGCGGCGTTCCTGGAGGCCCGCAACGCGGAGCGGCGCGCAGAAGTCGATCGCGTTTACGACGACGTTGAATCGGGTCTGGACCGGATCGCCCTGCCAGACACCGAGCCCATGACCATGATCTCCGGCGACGGCTGGCCTTTCGGCGTCGTCGGAATCGTCGCCTCGCGACTGGTAGACAGATTTCATCGGCCTTCCGTCGTCATCGCGATCGAGGGTGACATCGGCCGGGGCTCGGCCCGCTCCGTGCCGGGCGTCAATCTCCACGCAGCGCTCCGCGAGTGCGCCGATCTGCTCGAACGGTTCGGGGGTCACAGCATGGCTGCCGGCCTGACCGTGCGTCCAGACCGGATTCCGGAGCTTCAGGACCGGCTCGGCGCGCTGATACGCGAGCAGGCGTCCGCCGCATCAGAGAGTAGTGGGTTGGCGACAGACCTGGTTCTACCTCTGGCGGACGTGCACCGCGAGTTGTACGAGTGGCTGGCCCGGCTCGAACCGTTCGGAAACAGCAATCCGGCCCCGGTGCTCGTGTCGCGCACTGTTAGTTTTGCCAAGGTCGAGCGTGTCGGGCCCGCCCTGAGCCATCTCCGGGCCGAGCTGCTCGGCCCCGACGGTGGCCGGTTGCCGGCCATCGGTTTCGGTATGGGAGCGCGGGCGGCAGAGGCCGGGGAGCTGACGAGCGCTGACGTAGCCTATGAACTTCAGATCCACCGTTACCGAGGCCGGAGCCGGCTTCAGGCCCGCCTGCGGGACTTCAGACCTCATCCTGTGTGAGTATTCGAATTATTGGTGGCGATTTGCGGGGGCGGCGGATCCCGGCTCCTCGTGGCCGTACGACCCGGCCCACACCGGCCCGGGTCAGGGAAGCCTGGTTCAGTGCGCTGGGCGAGTCGGTGAGGGACTCCCTGGTTCTGGACCTGTACGCAGGCACCGGTGCGCTCGGAATCGAAGCACTGTCACGCGGGGCCCGTGAGGCGACGTTCGTGGAGCAGGATGCCGCGATCTCGCGCGCACTCCGGCGGACCGTGGAAGACCTGGGGCTGAGCCAGCGCTGCACGATACGGCGAGAATCAGTACAGACCTTCCTTGCGCGTCTCTCCCGAACCGCTTCTGATTTTGATATCGTGCTCGCCGATCCCCCATATGGGACAGGGGCGGCAGTGGCCCTCGCTGACAGATTCCGGAGCGACCCATTCGCCTCGATCCTCTGCATTGAACATGAGCCGGATGTGCTCGGTGAGGTGGACGGGCAGTGGCAGCGCCGCTACGGTGACACGGCCCTTTCCTTCGTATTCGCGGAACCACATGAGGTAGGCAATGGACTCTGAGCGAGTAGCGATCTACCCGGGCTCGTTTGACCCACTCACGCTGGGACATGACGACATCGTGCGGCGCGGCCTCAGGCTCGCGGATCGCCTGGTAGTAGGCGTTGCCGAGACCGCTACACAAACGAAGCGAACCGTGTTCTCGGTTGAAGAGCGGCTCGAGATCATGAAAGACGTCTATCAGGGGGAGCCTCGCATCGACGTGGTCAGTTTTTCGGGTCTCCTGGTCGACTTCGCCCGCGATCACGGTGCGCCTCTGATTATTCGGGGGCTGCGCGCTGTGAGCGACTTCGAATACGAGTTCCAGATGGCGCTCATGAACCGAACGCTGTGGAGCGAGATCGAGGTGATTTTCATGGCTCCGGACAGTCACTACACCTTTCTTAGCTCCTCTCTGGTCCGTGAGGTCGCTCGCCTGGGTGGAAATGTGTCTGGTTTTGTACCCGAGCCGGTTCTGGTTCGGCTGGAGGAGAAATTAGGGCCATCGGTGCGCGGCCAATGAGGCGCGAGTCGAGCCGCGATACCAGGCGCGAGTCCAGCCGCGCGTGACGTTTCTCTCGTCGCTGGCCGAGCGGGCCGGTGCGACCGGAACCAGGATCGGCTTCCCCGAGGTGCACGAGCCGCGCACACTGGAAGCGATGCGCCGGCTCCTGGGCTCCGGGGTGAGGCCGGTGGCGGTCGCGGCCGGGGATGCCGCGGCCGGAGCATCAGCCCACGGCCTGGAGGTTCTGGACGCGTCCACCTCAGATGTTCGCGCTGCGACTCGGCCATACCTGGAGGCTGCCGGCCAGTCCGACGACCCGGGTTCGCTGTCCATGTCGGTCGCGCTTCTGCGGGCCGGGAGACTGGATGGCGTCGTGGCGGGCGCCGAAGCCGCTACGGCCGACGTACTGCGGGCTGGACTCCGACTTCTCGGCGTGAAGGAGGGAATCCGTACCGTTTCCAGTGCTTTCTACATGGTACTTGGCCAGGCCGAACAGGAAGACGAGCGTGTGCTCACCTTCACTGACGGGGCCGTCGTACCGGATCCGACAGCCGAGCAACTGGCCGAAATTGCGGTGGCGGCCAGCGACGCACGGCGAGCGATCGTGGGTGACGAGCCGCGCGTCGCGTTTCTCTCCTACTCTACGGCGGGTTCGGCCGAAGGACCGTCCGTAACGAAGGCTCGTGCGGCGGTCGAGTTGTTTCGAACTATTCGCCCCGATGTCGTCGCTGACGGTGAATTGCAGGTGGATGCGGCGCTGGACCGATCCGTGGCGGCACGCAAATCGCCTGGCTCTCCGTTGCATGGGGCGGCCAATGTCCTGGTTTTCCCTAACCTGGATGCTGCCAACATCGGGTACAAACTGGTCGAGCGTCTCGGGAACGCCCGCGCAGTGGGCCCGATCTTGCAAGGTCTGGATGGCGCCCTGAACGACCTCTCGCGCGGGGCTTCGATCGACGACATTGTTAGAGTGTCGTATGTAACGGCCCTGATGGCGGGATCCGCACAGGAGCAGACATGAGCTTCACAGTCGAGAGCAACGGCGATGTTACCGTGGTGGAGGTGGCGGGTGAGCTGATCGTGGGGAATCGCCAGGAATTCAAGCAGGGCGTCCTCGAGAGCCTGGACCAGAAGGCGACGAGGTTCGTGATCGACTTCACGAATTGTGGCTATATCGATTCAAGCGGTCTCGGTGTTCTCGTCACCCTATCCAAGAAAATTCGCGAACGAGGCGGAGAGCTTAGGCTCGCGGGTCTCAACGAGGACCTGCTCGTGCTCATGGAATTGACGCGGCTGGATACGCTGTTCAACATCTCCGATTCCCGAGCCGAGGCGCTGCAGGGATTTTGATCTACTGAACGGTGATCCCATCCGGCGTTCTGATTTGTAGCGGCCGCGCAGAAGTGGCCTCCGATCTCGAGCGGCAGTGGGCGCTTCTCGGGGTAGCCACCGAAGTGGCTCGAGCGCCGTCTGAATGGCCCCGCGTGGCGGGCAATCTGGTGGTGATCGATCTTGCCGACCCGGGCCAGTCTGTAACTGAGGCGGCGCGGGCTTTCCCTTCCTCCGAGTTGATAGCGCTGGTGGACAATCAGTCGCTCGCCGGTCTTATCCCGGCTCTCATGGCGGGCTGTCACGACTATCTCCTTTATCCGATCAATTCCTCCGAGCTGGCTCTCAAGTGGCGACGGCGCGTGGATGGTCCTCCGGAACGGCCCGCCATCCGGACGGGAGAGGATGAAGATCATATCGGCCTCGAGTTCCCATCCGATATTCGCTACGTGCAGGATGTAGTCGACGAAATCGTGGCCGCCTGCGAAGCGAGGGCGTTTCAGGGGGCCCAGGCGACGTTGAACGTGCGTGTGGCTGTGGGAGAAGCGATCAACAACGCCATCCTGTATGGCAATCAGGAAGATCTGTTCAAGCGCGTCTCGGTGGCCGCCGTATTGCAGCCGGGGTCGGTTACGGTGACGGTGACGGACGAGGGACGGGGATTCGATCCCGGCTCCGTGGCCGATCCCACCCTCCCGGGCAACCTGGAGCGCGGCCGCGGTCGGGGTCTACACCTGATTCGGTCCTTGGCGGGCGCGGTCGGGTTCAATGAACTCGGCAACGCGATCACGCTCCGGTTTACGTTTCCGGCTGTGTCGCCCGGCGTTCCCCCGGAATCTGAGTTTCCACGCCTGCGGGAGTTTCTCAGCCGCTACGAACGGCTGACGGAGACCAGGGTGCGCATTCAGATCGCCGGCGGCCCTGAAGTAGATGAGCGCAACACCCTGTACGATGGAATCAGGCCGCAAGAATTCGGTGCAGATTCTCCGCAGCTCAGTGCCGGCCCGTGGTCACTACCCGCCGGGGACTGCCTGTGGGCCGAGATCGCCGGAGCCGATCCGGAGGCGGCGGATCTGACGCTCAAGCTGCTGGAGTTGGTGCTGCTGCAGGTAGTGGACTCGGAGCGAGAGGAGCGATTTCTGGGGCGAGAGTTGGCCGCCCGAACCAGGCAGATCCACCTCCTGACCTCAGCCGGCGAGACTCTGGCCTCGTACTTCGATCTCGAGACCGCGCTCCGGCAGTTGCTGATTGGTCTCAGCGACGTTCTCGAAGCTGAGGCGGCTGACCTGTGGCTGCTGGACCAGGATGCCGGAGCCCTCCTTCGCTTGGCAGGCTCCGGAAACCTGGGGCTGGGGCCGGCTTCCGGGGAGCGGCGGCCTGGAGCCGCCGTGTCCGAGGTGCATCGCTCCGGCCGTAGCGCCGTACTGGGAGGGGAGGGGGATGGAGAGTCGACCTCCCTGGCGGTCCCCGTCACGTTCATGCCTCCCAAGGGCATGCCCAAGCTGCTGGGCGTCCTCAGCCTGAGCGGATCTGCGGGTCGCCGTGCCTTTACCAGCGACGATGCCAGGCTCGCCAAGGCCATCGCCAGCCGCCTGGCGTCATCGATCGAAAACGGGCGCCTCGTCAGTGAGGGGAACCGGCGTGAGCAGGCCCTGGCCGGCATGAGTCTGGCGCATGATCTGCAGCTCAAGCTCCTGCCCGACATCAGCGACTTCGAAGGGTTGGGAGACATCGCGGCGCGCTGCGAGCCGGTCGAGTCGGTGGGGGGCGATTTCTACAACCTGATTCGTCTTCCCGGCGACAGGCTGGGCATCATGCTCGGTGACGTCTCTTCCCACGGGTATTCGGCCGGTCTGATCATGGCGTTGATGATGAGCGCCGCCCCCCTGGTAGCCGCGCGCACAGTGGAGCCAGGAGATGTTCTGCGAGACATTCATCGCCTGCTTGTCCGAAAGCTCGAGTCCACGGAGATGTACATGACCGTGTTCTACGGAGTGCTGGACCAGGGCGCGGGTACGCTCTGCTTCGCCAACGCCGGCCATCCTCACGCGTTCCGGGTCGGGACGGGCGAAAGCGAGCGGCTTGGGGCCCTGAACCCGCCCCTGGGAATTGCGGAGTTCGATTCTTATGCTCAGGCGGACACGAGATGGAGCTCCGGCTCGGATACTCTGCTCTTGTTCACAGACGGGCTGACTGAGTGCGACCGAGCGCGGAACCAGTGGTCCGACGACCATCTCGTGCAGGCGGTTCGCAGCCGGGCAGACGCCGGGGCGGCCGAAATCCTGAACACGGTTTTCGAGCTGACCTGTCCTCTCGGGGCGGAGATCTCCGATGATCGTACCGCTTTGATCGTCAGGTAGGAGCTGTGCTCAGAGCCAAGCGTTCGTTGAGCCAGAATTTTCTCATGGATCCCAACCTGCGCCGCAAGCTTGTCGCGGAGTTGGGGATCGAGCCAGGTGATTCAGTACTGGAGGTGGGTCCGGGACACGGCGAGCTGACCGAGCTTCTGATCGAGCAGGCAGCGCACGTGTGCCTCGTCGAGAAGGATGATCGACTGGTGGATGTCCTGCGCTCACGCTGGGAGGCGGATCCACGGGTGACGATCGAGCGGGGTGACGCCCTGCGCACGGACCTGAACGCTCTGATGGGCCAGCACCACCCCTTCCGGCTGATCTCTAACGTACCGTACTCCATCACCTCGCCGCTCCTGTTCCGATTTCTCGAGCTGAGCCCGGTTCCGCGCAGAATCGTGGTACTGGTTCAGAAGGAAGTGGCGGAGAGAATCGTCGCCGCGCCGGGAAGCCGCGCCTATGGAGCACTGAGCATCGGGGTGCAATCGAGGGGCCGGGCGCGTCTGGCGTTCGGGGTTGGCCGGCAGGCCTTTCGTCCCGTGCCTCGAGTGGATTCGGCGGCTGTGGTCCTGGATCCGGATTCCACTGGTCAGAGCCAGGAAGACGCGGAAGCGCTTCGTCGGCTGACGAGGACAGCCTTTGGCCGGCGCCGGAAGCAGATGCAGAAGATTCTCCGAACGGCACCGGAGTACCTTCTGTCGGCGGCGGAAAGCAGCGCAGTTCTGTTGAGTCTGGGTCTCGACCCGGGCAGCCGCCCCGAGGAACTCAGCCCGGACGATTTTCGCCGCCTGGCGGCCCTTCTGGAGGGTAAATAGTCCGGTTGAGAACCCGGCCCTGCCCGGATATCTTCTTGTGAAGCCTTTCACAAGCCGGATCAATGACCACACGACGAATCTCAGAATCTACTGTTCGCCGGCTGTCCCGATATCTCAGGCTGCTCCGTGATCTGACGGCGCAGCAGGAAGAGGTCGTGTCCAGCCAGGAGTTGGCGGAGCGCAGCGGTACGACCGCGGCTCAGGTACGGAAGGATCTCAGCGTGTTCGGATCCTTCGGCCAACGCGGGCGTGGATATTCGGTGCGGCAACTCGAGCGCACCCTGGAGCAGATCCTGGGGCTCGAGAAGCGCTGGCGAGTGGCGCTTGTAGGGGCCGGAAAGATAGGCACGGCGCTTCTCGGATATGGTGATTTGGCAGAGCGCGGCTTCGACGTAGTGGCTGCTTTTGACACAGACGCGAGTAAGATCGGAAGCGACCTGTCCGGGGTCAGAGTGTTTTCAATGGCAGACCTGAACGAAGTCGTTTCGGACCGAGGGGTCGAGGTAGCGATAATCGCCACCCCGCCGGAAGCGGCTCAGAACACTGTGCGCCTCCTCGAGCAAGCCGGTGTCCGTGGTATCCTCAATTTCGCGCCGGTGGGTCTCACAGTGAACGAGGACGTGTCCGTGCGCACAATGGATGTCGCGTTGGAGCTCGAAGCGCTCAGTTTCGCCCTTTCGTCGCGGACCAATGGGGGACGGTCCTGATGGCCCCAGGGCCCGGCGGCGGGACGGCTTCCTCTCTGCGAGTCACCAGCGAGATCGGCCGCCTTCGCAGGGTCATATGTCACGCGCCCGGTCCGGAGCTGGCGCGCGTAGCGCCCAGTAACCGGCACGAGTACCTGTTCGACGATCTACTCGATCTTCAGCTGGCACGGCGCGAGCACGAGGCCTTCGTAAATATCCTGCGCCGCTTCGCCCACGTGTATGAGACGGCTGATCTACTGCTTGATGTTCTGGATATTCCCGAGGGTCGCGACTACATTACGGCTCGCTGTGGATCTGAGATCCAAGCCCGCTCGGCGAACGCCAGTTCGGAGGAATTGGCCTGCCTTTTGATCGAAGGCGAAGAGACGGGCGTGGGCGCTCTGGCCACGCTCGTGAACGAGCCCTCCTACTCACTCCCGCCACAGCCCAACCTGTTCTTCACGCGCGACTCGGCGGCAGTCGTGGGGAGCCATGTCATGATCTCGGCCATGCGGCACGAGGTGCGCTGGACCGAGATGGTGCTCATGCGGGCGATTTTCTCATTCCATCCCGAACTATCCAGCGCCGGGATCGTGTTCGACGGTGCCAGCGAAAGACGGCTGAACACGCGTATCGAGGGCGGGGATGTTCACATACTTCGGGAGGATCTGCTCCTGGTCGGCTTGTCTGAGCGCACGAGCGCGGCTGGAATCGACGCGCTGGCGGCGTCAGTATTCAAGCAGGGCGGTGTGCGGGATATCGTCATCGTGCTTATGCCCCCGCACAGATCTTCTATCCACCTGGACATGATCGTGACCATGGTAGGCCCGGGCCAATGTTGTGTCTTTCCGCCCTTCTTCATAGGCCCTACGCAGCTGCCCGTGCTCCATCAGAGCCGGGGTGCGGACTCCGTGACCCAACCGGCGGATCTGTTCAGTGTCCTGCGGAAGTTGTCGTTCCCGCTGGCGCCCATCTTCTGCGGTGGGGAGTCCCGCACGATGCAGGAGCGGGAGCAGTGGGGGAGCGGTTGTAACTTCTTTTCCGTCGGGCCGGGTCAGGTGCTCTCCTACGGACGCAATGAGCACACACTGGCGGCGCTGGCCCGAGAGGGCGGGTTTCGTATCATTCCCGGAGATGAATTCCTTGCCGGCACGGCCGAGTCAGCCGCAGATGAGAGCTTCGCGATCACGTTCGACGGAGGTGAACTCGTGCGGGGCGGGGGAGGCCCTCGCTGTATGACGCTGCCGGTGGAACGAGACGAGTGGGCTTGACGCAGCTCGGCCTGGGGTTCGAGTCGGGCTCTTCCCTCGTCGAGCGGGCCCTGGAAGCGATCGAGTCGGGTCCGCGATCTACGCTGTCCCTGGCGCGTGACGTTCTGGGCGTGCGTCAGGCGCCGCCCGGTCTGGCCGCGAGGCTCGTGTTCGATCTACTGGGCTCCGACAAGCGCGTCTCGGTAGACAGCGCAGGCGTGTGGCGCCGGGCCACAACCGCGCACGCCGACTCACCTCTCGCCGGAGCGGCTTTGTCCTGCCTCGAATTCGCGGTCGTTGACGTGGAGACGACCGGTGGGACTCCCTCGCGTGGCGACCGAGTGATCGAATTCGCGGCCGTCCAGGTTCGTGGGGGGAAGGTCGTGGGTGAGTTCTCCACTCTGGTGAACCCAGGCCGGATGCTGTCCCCGTTCATTTCCCGGCTCACCGGAATCACCGCGGACATGCTGGCCACGGCGCCCACGTTCGGCGACATCGCCGACCAGGTGCGCGGCTGTCTGGAGGGGAGGGTATTCGTAGCCCACAACGCGGGGTTCGACTGGCGCTTCGTAGCGGAGGAAATGCGGCGGGCCAGCGCTTTGCTTCCCGTCGGCCCCCGGCTCTGCACCGTGCGTCTCACCCGCCGGGCCGTGCCGGGACTGCGCCGCCGGGGCCTGGACTCTGTAACCGACTACTTGGGGATCCCGGTCCGGGGCCGGCATCGAGCTGGCGGAGACGCACTCGCCACGGCCCAGGTCCTCATTCGGTTGCTGGAAGAGGCCAGTAGGTCGGAAGTGGAAACGTGGGAACAGCTTCAGCTGTGGCTGGCCGGGCGGCCAGCCGGCAGGCGCGAGCCCGAAGTGAAGGGGGACCAGTGACGGTCCTGACCGGGTCGAAGCTGCGCGTGACGACGATCCAAGCGGGCACGCTCCGGCTGGACGGAGGAGCCATGTTCGGTGTGGTGCCTAAGCCGCTTTGGAGCCGCCGTACGTCCGCCGACGAGCGCAACCGCATTCCGCTCGCCATGAGGTGTCTACTTGTGGAGACGGGCGACGCGGTGGTTCTGGTGGACACCGGGCTGGGCAACAAAGAAAACGAGAAATTTCACGGCATCTATGGCATCGAGAACGCCGGAAATCCGACCCGGCTGGAAGACTCGCTCCGAGCCGTGGGTGTGGAGCCGGAGGATGTGGACATAGTCCTGAGCACCCACCTTCACTTCGACCATGCCGGGGGGAACACGCGAAGAGAAGCGGATGGGCGCGTCGTTGCGGCTTTTCCCAACGCCAGATACGTGATCAGGCGGGGCGAGTGGGAATACGCCCAAACCGACAATCCGCGAGTGCGGGGCAGCTACTTTCCGGCCAATTTCGCTCCTCTCGTCGACTCTGGCCTGGTAGACTTCCTCGACCAGGATGAGGAGATCGTACCCGGAGTCTGGGCTCACAGGGCGGGAGGTCATACGCCGCATCACCAGATAGTGCGAATCGAACTCGGCGGTGAGACTCTTCTGTATGTGGCGGACCTGATTCCTACCGCCGCTCACGTACCTCTGGCGTGGATCATGGGGTATGATGTCGAGCCCCTGGTCACGCTGGAAAACAAGAAGAAATGGCTGGCTCGCGCGGCCGCGGAGGGCTGGTTGCTCGGTTTCGAACACGATCCTCACATCGCCTGGGGGCGGGTGGGGGTTTCTGAAGCAAGTGAAGGATATGTTCTACTGGATGCGGTAGGCGATGACGGCTAGCCGCAGCCGATAAAGTCAGGAGAAAAGTAACGATGCGAAGAACGATTCTGGCCGCTCTGGCCGTGGTTCTGGGGACAGGAGTCTGGGCCGCACCGGCCAACGCGCAGTCGGCTCAAGAAGAGGAGGCCAAAGCGGCGGCGATGGAGGTTATCACGGGTTTCTTCGATGCGGTTCTGGCCTCTGACAGCGCTGCGGCCCGGTCGCTGTTTCACCCGAATACGCAGCTAGCCAGCTCGGGCGCAAACCCGGCGGGAGCGGCGGGCGTGCGCTACACGCCCATCGGACAGCTGTTCGATGGTCTGGGCGGATCGACTGCCGGAGACTGGAACGAGGAGATCGGTGACACTGAGCTGAGGGTTTACGACAATCTGGTCACGGCCGCGAACCGCTATGTCTTCCGCTTCAAGGGTGAGGTTTCGCACTGCGGCGTGAACACGTGGCAGATCGCCAAGATCGGAGACGAATGGAAGGTGGTGGGACTCGTCGACACGAGGCGCCGGCAGACCTGCGATGGATGGCTGGAATGAGCGACGCTGACAGGGCCGCCGTACTAGTAGGGGCGGCGCGAATACCCACAGGGCGGTTTCTCGGGGGCCTGGCGCCCCTGAGAGCGCCCGAGTTGGGCGCCGTGGCCATTCAGGCCGTGGTCGAGAGGTCGGGAGTGGATCCGGCCGACATCGAAGACGTCATTATGGGCAATGTCGTCCAGGCCGGGGTGGGCCAGGCGCCCGCCCGGCAGGCCGCGCTTGGAGCGGGGCTGTCTCCCATGATCCCGGCCCTCACGATCAACAAGGTGTGTGGTTCGGGACTCAAGGCTGTCATGCTGGCGGCCCAGTCGATCAGGGTGGGTGACAACCAGGTCGTGGTAGCGGGCGGCATGGAATCCATGTCCAACGCGCCGCACCTCCTGCGCGGATACCGCCAGGGGATCAAGTTCGGTGACCGGCCCATCATCGACGGTCTTTTGCACGATGGTCTGTGGTGTTCGTTCGGCGAATGTCACATGGGCGGACACGCTGAATACACGGCGCTCAAGGCCGGAATCACGCGAGAGGAGCAGGACGAATTCGCGCTGCGCAGCCACCAGAAGGCGATCGCGGCCATCGATGCGGGCGACTTCGCGACTGAGATCGTGCCGGTTGAAGTTCCCGGCAGAAAGGGCCCGGTCCTTGTCGACACGGATGAGCCGCCCCGGCGCGATTCATCGCTGGAGTCGCTGTCCAGGCTCCGGCCCGCCTTCGCCGGCGATGCTCCGCCCGAAGTCACCGAACCATCTGTGACGGCCGGCAACGCGCCTGGCCTGAACGATGGGGCCGCGGCCACGGTTGTGGCATCGCAGGCGTACGCCGAGGCGCACGGCCTGGAGGTGTTGGCGCGGATCTCGGCCTATTCTGTAGGGGCTACGGCACCACAGGATCTTTTCTTCGCGCCAATCGCAGCGGTCCGTCAGCTCATGGAAAAAGAAGGCACCACGATCAGTGACTATGGGCTCATCGAAGTGAACGAAGCGTTCGCGGTGCAGGCCCTGGCAGATGCCAGAGCGCTGGACATGGATCTCGATCGGGTCAATGTTCGTGGCGGCGCGATCGCCCTGGGCCATCCTCTCGGAGCGACAGGAGCGAAGATTCTTACTACTCTTGTCTTCGCCATGAGGGACCGGCAAGTCGACAAGGGTCTGGTGGCGCTATGCCTGGGCGGAGGGAACGCGGTAGCCATGAGCGTGGAGCGAACATGAAAACTCACGAGCAGATGGAAGCGGCTGTGGCAGGGCCGGCTTCAGCACATAAGGTGATCAGCGGAACGTCAGATTCCGAGGTGCTCAGACGCATCGTCGCGGTCTTCCTGTTTGCGGTTCTGACGGCGATCGCGGCTCGGATCGCCGTTCCGATCGCGGCGCTGCCGGTACCGCTGACCCTGCAGGTGGTGGCGGTGCTCCTGTCGGGGTACCTACTCGGCTCCCGGCTCGGGTTTTCAAGTCAGATCGTCTATCTGACGCTGGGCGCGGTCGGTTTCCCCGTGTTCGTGGCCGGAGGTGGGGCCGCGTACTTGCTCGGACCGACTGGCGGCTACCTGGCGGCCTTCCCGGTCGCCGCTGCGCTGGCGGGTCTGGGCCACCGCAGACACTGGCGGCTGCCTGCGCGCCTGGCCATGCTCGCCCTGGCCGTCGCGCTGATTCATGTGATGGGCATCGCATGGTTGCAGCTCGTGACGGGCACTACGGTTTCGTTCGCTTCCCACGTCGCACCGTTTGTAGTCGGAGACTTCCTCAAGGTGGCATTCGTACTGCTTCTCGGAGGCGGCCTGCGGGCACCCATTCAGCGGCGCTGGCTCACGTAGTGACAGCCGAACAGGCTGGCTCGATCGGGGTGATCGGGGCGGGGACCATGGGCAATGGCATCGCCCATGTGTTCGCTCAGGCTGGCCTGGAGGTTCATCTCGTGGATGCGGTGGATGCCGCCCTCACAAATGCTGTGCAGACGATCGAGCGCAATCTGGCGCGCCAGGTGTCAAAGGGCCGAGTCGAAGAGGAGGCCGCCGCCGATACTCTGGCCCGCGTCTCCACTTCCGTCGAGCTGGAATCCGTGTCCGGGGCAGATCTGGTCGTGGAGGCGGTTTCGGAGAACGTTGACCTGAAACGGGACATCCTGAGCCGCCTGGACGGGATCTGTGGCTCGCGGGCGGTGCTGGCCTCCAACACGAGCTCGATATCGATTACGGAGTTGGGATCGAGCCTTTCTCATCCCGAAAACTTCATAGGAATGCACTTCATGAATCCGGTGCCGGTGATGACTCTCGTGGAGGTCATACGCGGCCTGGACACGTCTGACGAGGTGACGTCGTTCACCCTGGACATGTGCAGCCGAATCGGCAAGACCCCAGTGGAAGTCAACGACTCTCCGGGATTCGTATCGAACCGCATCCTCATGCCGATGATAAACGAAGCCGTGTTCTGTCTGATGGAAGGGGTGGCGGAGCCTGAGGCTATCGACACTGTGATGAAGCTGGGGATGAACCATCCCATGGGTCCGCTGGCTTTGGCTGATCTCATCGGCTTGGATACCTGCCTGGCGATCTGCCGCGTGCTTCACCGCGACCTGGGGGACGACAAGTACCGTCCCTGTCCTTTGCTCGCCAAGTACGTGGCCGCTGGCCGGCTGGGCCGGAAAAGCGGACGCGGGTTTTACGTGTATGCGTAGATCGTACGGCGGTACCAACTTGACAGAAGAGCAGCGCCAGATCTGTGAGTTGGCCCGAACGTACGCGGCTGAGGAGATTCGCCCCGGGATAGAGGCCCGCGAGGAGAACGAGGACCGGTTTGACCGGACACCCGTCGACGGCCTCGCTGAACTCGGCTTTCTGGGCATGCTCGTGCCTCCGGAGTACGACGGCCTGGGGTTGGACATGCTGACGTACCTGTACGCGCTGGAGGAAATCGCCTGGGGAGACGCGGCTGTCGCCGTCTCGATGAGCGTTCACAATTCCTTGCCTACCCAGATGCTTCTCAAACATGGAACCGAAGAGCAGAAGGACCGTTGGCTACGGCCTCTGGCGCGCGGTGAGATGCTGGGCGCTTTCTCGCTGTCGGAAGCGGGGTCGGGTAGTGACGCCGCGGCGCTGCAGGCACAGGCCGTGCGTGAGGGCGATAAGTGGAGAATCAACGGGACGAAGCTGTGGGTGACGAACGGAGCCTCAGCCGATCTTGTTCTGTTGATGGCGAGAACGGATTCGGCGGGCGAACGGCGGGGAGCGAAGGGGATCGGGGCCTTCATAGTGCCGTGTGACACGCCGGGGTTCGCGCCTGGCAAGAAGGAACGAAAACTGGGTCTACGCGGTTCGGAGACTGTAGCCCTTAACCTGGACGACCTGGTTCTGGGTCCGGAGCATGTGATCGGCGAGCCCGACCACGGCTTCCACTACGCGCTGGAGGCGCTCGAAGGTGGGCGTCTTGGTATCGCGGCGCAGGCAATCGGAATCGCCGAAGCCGCCCTGGATCATTCGCTGGACTATGCGTCGGAGCGTCGCCAGTTCGGTCAGGCCATCCAGAGGTTCCAGGGGATTCAGTTCAAGCTGGCGGATATGGCAGTTCGTCTGGAAGCGGCCCGGGGGCTACTGTACCGGGCGGCGCAGGCTTACATGACAGATGAGCCGAGGAAGCGTAAGCTCTCCAGTATGGCCAAGTTACACGCATCAGAGACAGCGATGAGTGTTACCAGGGATGCGGTGCAGATCTTCGGCGGCTACGGGTACAGCAGAGAGTATCCGGTGGAGAGGTTGTTTCGCGATGCCAAGGTGACCGAGATTTACGAAGGGACGAGCGAGATCCACCGTATGATTATTGCTCGCGAACTGTATATGGAGAGGGGAACCGACCGTTGAGTCAATCCGCGACCGAGGTGCCGGAGGTAGTCAACGAGATGATGGTGGACGAGCCCGAGCTGTTCGACATGATCGGAAAGCGGGGGCATGAGCAGGTGCTGTTTACCCGCGAGCCGACAAGTGGCTACATGGGGATCATCGCCATCCACAACACTAGCCTAGGGCCCGCGCTGGGAGGGACTCGGTTCTGGAACTACGAGTCGGACCGAGACGCGCTGGTGGACGTGTTGCGGCTGTCCCGAGGCATGACGTACAAGGCTGCCGTGGCCGGACTCAACCTGGGCGGCGGGAAAGCCGTGATCATCGGCGACAACAAGATGGTCCAGCGCGAGCTCATCATGCGGGCCCACGGCCGGGCGGTCGAGACGCTGGGTGGCCGCTATATCACGGCCGAAGACGTGGGCACGACGGTGGAAGACATGGATTTCGTGCATATGGAGACCGACCATGTGGTGGGAATGGCCGGTAAGTCCGGAGATCCCTCACCTGTTACGGCCTACGGGACATACCGCGGGATCCAGGCCAGCGCGGCCCGCCGCTACGGTAGCGACGACCTGAGCGGACGTTCCGTGATGGTCCAGGGAGCGGGCAACGTCGGGTACAGTCTGTGTGGGCTGCTGTCTGCCGACGGCGCCAAGGTATTCGTATCCGATATCGACGCAGCGAAGGTCGGGAGGGTCGTGACGGACTTCGGTGCTACGGAGACTGCCCCGGATGAAGTGTACGAAGCCGATGTGGACATATTCGCTCCGTGCGCTCTCGGGGCGGTGCTGAACGACGACACGATTCCAAAGCTCAGAGTGCAGATCGTAGCCGGAGCCGCAAACAACCAGTTGTCCCGACTGGAGCACGCACAGCAACTCAAGGATGCCGGAATCCTCTACGCACCCGACTACGTGATCAATGCTGGTGGCCTGATCAACGTTTACTCCGAATTGGCGGGCTGGTCCCTGGACCGATCGAAACGAAAAGCGGGCGAGATCTACAATACGATGCTGCAGATCTTCGAGTTGGCCGACGAGCGCGGAATCACGAATGCAGAAGCGGCGGACCAGGTGGCGATGCTCCGCGTGGAGCACGTTGCCACGCTTCACAGCTCCTGGGTTTGACCACCCCACCCGAAGCGCCTGTGCCACTGGAGGCGGTCGATCCGACTGTTTTCGCTGCGATCGAAGCCGAAGAGGAGCGCCAGAGAGCGGGCCTCGAACTTATCGCCAGTGAGAACTTCGTTTCCACGGCGGTGCTCGAGGCCATGGGATCGGTTCTCACCAACAAGTACGCTGAAGGCTATCCGGGAAAGCGCTACTATGGTGGCTGTGAGGTCGTTGACCAGGTAGAGGATCTGGCCCGCGAAAGGGCGAAGGAGCTGTTCGCCGCGGATCACGCCAACGTTCAGCCGCACAGCGGCTCTCAGGCCAATATGGCCGCCTATTTCGCTCTGATCGATCCGGGAGACACGGTTCTCGGGATGGATCTGTCACACGGCGGGCACCTGACCCACGGTTCGCCGGTGAACTTCAGCGGACAGATGTACTCGGTTCATTCGTACGGTGTGCGGGCCGAGGACCAGAGGGTCGATCTAGATGCCCTCGCCTCGCTGAGCCGGGAGCAGAAGCCGGCGCTCATCGTTGCGGGCGCCAGCGCCTATCCACGTGAACTACCGTTCGCCGAGTTCGCCGAAATAGCACAGTCGTGCGGCGCCCGCCTAATGGTGGATATGGCGCACATAGCGGGGCTGGTCGCGGCGGGCTTGCACGAATCGCCCGTGCCATGTGCCGACGTAGTGACCACAACGACCCACAAGACCCTGCGTGGCCCCCGGGGTGGACTGATCCTCTGCCAGGAGCAGCACGCCCGCGCCATAGACAAGGTCGTGTTCCCCGGTATGCAGGGTGGACCCTTGATGCACGTGATCGCCGCCAAGGCCGTCGCCCTCCATGAGGCGCAGACAGAGGACTTCAAATCGTACTCCAGGCGGGTGGTCGAGAACGCCAGAGTCCTTGGGGAGTGTCTCTCGGGCCATGGATACGCGTTGGTCTCGGGCGGAACGGACACGCACCTGCTGCTGGTCGATCTGCGAAACACTGATTTGACCGGTAAGGATGCCGAAGAGCGCCTGGGAATAGCTGGAATCACGGTGAACAAGAACACCGTGCCGTTTGAAACCCGGTCACCCTTCGTGACCTCGGGAATTCGGCTGGGCACTCCGGCTCTCACCACAAGGGGGATGGGTCCGGATGACATGCGGCTAATAGGCGATCTGATTCACCGGGCCCTCCGTTCGGATACGGAGGAAAGTGCTCTGGCGGCTGTGGGCCAAGAGGTGGCCGAACTGGCCGGTTCTTTCCCCCTTCACGCCGCCGTGACCCGGCTCGAACCCGCTCCGTGCGCCGAGTCCTCCTGAACCGCGGTTCGGCCAAAGCGATCCGGTGCGAATTCCGGCGGCACCCGGCCGCGGAGAGTGTCGAGTTCGGGGTTCGCGCTTCCTAGCTCTTGCCGCGCCAGTCTCGAGTCTAGAGCAGGCCCTCGACGTACGTGACGGCGAACGCCGGACATACCACGACGCCACCCACCACGTATTTGCCGCCCGGCTGGCGTCCGGCGAGTCCAGGTCGGACGATGACGGCGAGCCCGCCGGGACCGCTGGGCGGCCCATTCTATCGCTATTGGAAGCCGCCGAACTCGTAAACGCGGTACTGGTGGTGACGCGGTACTTTGGCGGCACGAAACTGGGTCCGGGTGGATTGGCGCGCGCCTATGGCGATGCCGGCCGGGCAGCGCTGGCCGCTGTGACGGCCCGTTCGGTGGCTGTGGCTCGTATCCTGCATATTTTGTATTCGCATCCGGACACCGGGTTTGTGACCCGGGCCCTGGCCGCGGCGAACGGACGGGTCGAATCGACGCGATACGGCGACCGGGTGCATATTGAGGTTGCCGTGGCGGAGACGATGTGCGAGGACTTGTGCGCCAGCCTCGTGAACGTCACGGCGGGTCGAATCGAGGTGAGCGACAGCGGCAAGACAGGGCTGGTGACAGTCAACCCTTGACGGCTTAGGGCCGGAATCTAGATTCACGGCTCTGCGCGAAGTGAGTAGATAGCTCGAGCGGTACCACGTTGGAGAGTGCATGAGTGACGGAAATTCGCCTGAACTGGGTAACACGCTGGCACAGCTGCGGAGGAGATATCCGAAGTACGCTGAGCCCGCCTACCTGTTCGTGCTCGAGGCACTGCACTGGCGGATTCAATCGCTGGACGCTCCGCGCCATCTTTCCGGAGCGGAGCTGGCTGAGTCCATGCGAGACCTGGCCATGGAGCGCTACGGACCGCTCGCTCGTGCCGTGCTGGAGTACTGGGGAATAGTTTCGACCGCAGACCTGGGCGAAGTCGTCTTCCTTCTGATTGAAAGCGGAGTATTGGACAAGCAGGATGGCGACAGCCGCGAGGATTTTGAGGAGTTGTTTTCGTTCGAGCAGGTGTTCGAACTGGAGTATCCCTGGGGCCGTTGAGTCTGGCCGCTGGGCCGGCAGGATCATGAGGAGATTCCTGGGATCCGGATTTCCTCAGTCGTATTCGAAGGTTGTCATAACCGATTGTGGCTGCGTCGCGCAGTAACGGCGACCGACTGCGGGGAGGGGTGAAAGTGGACTCAGATCAGTTTCCGAAGTGCTTGCGGTGCGAGGACGGATTGTTGCTTCCGATGTCCGACTATGGGAGGGACGGTGCTCCCATTCGCTACAAAGCGTGGGTGTGCTCGAGCCCGGACTGCGGGTACAACATCCGGATCGACAACGGAGAAATCAGTTACGGCCGGGACATCAACCAGTCATACAAGTAATGCCAGTCTGACCCTGCCGTGCCGGGATTAGCCGACCTTCCCAAGTCTGAGTGGTGGCGGGCTTCTGCCTCAGAAGTCTGGTTGCCGACCGCGGCGGAAATGTCCGCTCTCGACTCCGAGGCTGTGTCCGGCGGTTCGATATCGGAAAGAGCTCTGATCGAGTCCGCAGGCCGTGAGATTGCCCATCTCGTCCAGGATCTCTTCCCCAACGGGCCCATCGCCGCGATCGTCGGCTCCGGCCATAACGGAGCCGACGCCCTCGTAGCTCTCCGTGCACTCTATGCTTGGGGCCGGACGACGTTTGCCTTCAAGGCTGGCCGGCGCGCACCGGCCCCGGACGTGCTGGCCGGTTGGGATATCGGCCTCAGACCGGCTTCTGACCTCTCGCACGCGGCGGGCTGTAGCGCGCTTCTAGACGGAATTCTAGGAACAGGCCTCGTAGACGCCCCGCGGGAGGAAGCCGCCGCGGCGATTGCGGCCGTTAACTCCCTCGGCGTACCAGTGGTCGCCGTGGATGTGCCGAGCGGAGTGAACGCGACTACAGGCGCCGTGCCCGGCGCATGTGTGCGAGCGGACCTGACGGTCTGTCTCGGCTGGCCCAAGCTGGGAATGCTGCGCCCGCCCGCCCGAGAGCTGGCGGGAGACGTGGTGGCCGTCGAGATCGGATTTCCTCCCACCCCGGCCCTCCGCTCGAGGGCGATCACGGGCCGCTGGCTACGTGAACACCTCCCTGAGGCCCTGTCGCGCCGCAGTAAGAGCGACGCCGGTTACCTGGCGTTGATCGCCGGACGCGAGGGCATGGCGGGCGCAGCCGTACTGGCGGCCCGCGCCGCCCTGAGGGCGGGCGCCGGGGTTGTCCGTGTGGTGAGCCATCCGGCCAACCGCGAGATCATTCAGAAGAGTGTTCCCGGAGCTGTGTACGCCTCTTGGGCAGACGAGCGGGAATTGTCCGGCGCGCTGGACTGGGCGCACGCTATGGTTGTGGGTCCGGGTCTGGGCCGGGACGCCGAGGCGCGGCGTCTCACCGAGTCGGTCCTGTCGTCGGCCGGCGCTCGACCCGTCGTCCTCGACGCGGACGGGCTGAGCGTTTGGGAAGGGGCGGCGGACGAGCTACCAGCTCACCTGCCGCCCTCCGCCGTCATGACGCCTCACCCGGGAGAAATGGCGCGGGTCCTGGACCGTGATATTGAGAGCATACTGGAGAATCCGTTCGTGGTGGCTGAGGAGGCGAGCGAGAGATTCGGGTGTACCGTTCTGCTCAAGGGTGATCCGACCATCGTAGCCGCGCCCGACGAGCCGTTACTCGTAGCTACGACGCGAGGCCCGGCCCTGGCTGCCGGAGGAACGGGTGATGTGGTGGCGGGAGTGACTGGCGCCTTGCTGGCGAACGGCCTGGCCGGCCACGTAGCAGCGTCAGGCGCCCTTCTGCTCACCGGACTGGCGGCCAGTCAGGGGCCGGCGATCGGACATACGGCGGAGGACATCCCAGACAGACTTCAGGACGCCCGCGCCGCTGTGGCGGGCCTTGAGAAGGAGAGAGGCGGATCAGTTCTGTTTGCCCTTCCGCGGATCGGTGACCCAAAGGCCTAGGGTGCGAGCAGCCGCTCTGCTGGGCTTCATCGGGATCGCTGCAGCCTGCGGCCCGGCCCAGGCCCAGATCGGCAGCGCTCGCTGGCGCCCCGAGGATCGCGTGCTCATCACCGATTTCAGTGTCGTCCGAGCCCTGGCCAAAAGCACCGATCGCCTGTTCGCCGCTACCGACGGCGGCCTGGTTATCTTCGACGAGCTGCGCAGGCGCTTCGAGCTGCCTCTGACGGTGGAGGATGGCTACCCGGCAGGTCCGGTAACCGCCATGGCCTACGACCCGAGGGACGCGTCGTTGTGGATTGTCGGTCGTGATCGGGAGCTACTGCAGTTTGACGTGCGCGATTGGCGCATTCGTGAGCGCCAGGCCCTGCGGGAGGCGGTCGTCTCCGTTGTGCCCGAAGCAGTCGGGTCAGATCTGCTGCTCCAGTTCCGGACGGGTTGGATCCGGTACGACGCGTTCTCCCGCCGGTCGCTCCCGGCATCGGCGCGGGAGGCGGCTGCCGCGATCGAGAGCCGTCCCGATCTCCGTCGTCGGCAGGAATTATTGCGGGACCCGGGATTCCAGTCTGTGAGCGCTTTCCTTCCGCGTAGTCCGGGAGGCCGGCGCTTCGCGATCACCGACGTGATGCCGACCCGGGATCCAGCTCTATTCTGGGTAGCTACAGACGGCGCCGCGGTGCTGGAATATGACCAGTTTGCGCGCCGCTGGGAGACGATCCTGTTCGGCCCCGTCGGCGGTGGTTCCGCCGGAATAGCGGAGCTTGCCGGCAATCTGTGGTTCGTACCGGCCGCCCCGCTGGAGGGGCGGTACGCCGTGGCCAGGACGGATCCGGATCTTCAGCGCTGGGCGGCGTGGGATTCCGACTCGCTGCGATCGGCGCCGCGCCGCGCCGACGTGGTGCTGGCAGACCAGCGTACTCCGTCCCTGTGGGTTGGCGGCTCGGACGGACTTTACGTGTTCGAGGGGGAAGTGGGCGCCTGGCGGCGGATCGCAGAGTTGCCGTCTGAACACGTCACGGCCCTGGCGCCGGCAAGCCTGGCTGACGGCACGCCTGGTATATGGGTCGGTACTCGGCGGGGGGCCGTGGTTCTGGGTTCCTCCGGAGTCCGCGGCCCGGTTCTGCTCGGCGGCCGCGACATACGTGCCGTGGTTCAGTCCGGGTCCCGCGTCTGGTTCGGCACCAGGTCCGGCCTCCTACCCCTGGACATAGGGTCACTGTCTGACGCGGCTGCGGCCGGAGCCACCGGGCCGTCCAGGGCTCCCGGTAGCGGTGCTCTGAATCGCCCCGTGGGAGCGCTGGACGCGTACGGGGACACCGTCTACGCGGGCCTGGACGACGAAATCTGGATATGGAGTCCAGGCGAGGAGTGGAGCCGGGTGGAGGCGATCGGGCGGGTGGGGGGACCGGTGACAGCGATTTCGGCCGCCAGCGGCACAGTCTGGGTGGGCAGCGCGGAGGGCATCGTCCGCTGGCAGCCGGACGGGGGACCGGCCAGGCGCATGAGCTTCGCCGCCGGTGATCTACCGCGGAGTACACGGCTCCGGGGAGTGCGGTCGATCCTGCCTGTGGACTTCGAGACGGCGTGGCTAGCCTTGCCAGCCGGTGCCTTCCGGATCACGATGTTGCCGTGACCGGAGAGTTCAGAAGAATCGATGCCTTTGTTCGCGTAGCCAACGCCGGCCGAGACGTTGCCGGGGCTGGACGTGGTCCGGGCGACGATGCCGCTGTTGTCCCGATCCCGGCGGGAGAGCAGCTGGTGGTGAGTACGGATCAGACAGTAGAGGGAGTCCACTTCGAGCGAGCCTGGCTCACCTGGGAACAGATCGGATATCGGGCCGTGGCCGCGGCATTCAGTGACCTTGCCGCTATGGCTGCGGCTCCACTCGGGTGCCTGATCTCACTCGCCTTGCCTCCGGAGCTGGACGACAGGGTAGTCGAAGAGTTGGCCGCCGGTGTGAGGGAATGTCTCGATTCGTTGAACGCTCCGTTGCTGGGCGGCGATCTGTCCGCGTCTCAGCACGGAGTTTTCATGGATGTAACCGTGCTGGGTCACGCGGTACGCCCGGTGCTCCGCTCCGGCGCGGAGGTAGGCGATGAGCTGTGGCTGACCGGAACCATCGGTGGCGCCGGCGCGGCGATCGAGGCGCGGCGGCACGGCCTGGAACCCGATCCGGCCGCCCGGCACGCCTTCGAACGTCCGGAACCGCGGATCCAGGTGGCGCGCTGGCTGGCAGAGAGGGCGGAGATTCACGCCATGATCGATCTGTCCGACGGTCTCGCCGGTGACGCCTCTCACGTGAGCCGGGCTTCCCGCGTACAGCTCCGATTTCATCTCGCAGCGCTTCCGCTTGCCGAGCCATTGGCCAGCTACGCGGATAAAGAGGCTGCCTGGCGGACATCGCTCTCCGGTGGCGAGGACTATGAACTACTCGTCGTGGCGGGGCCGGGGACCGTGGAGCCCCTGAGGCAGGAAGTGCTCAGAGCGCACGGCTTATCACTGACCCGGGTCGGCGACGTGGCCCCCGCGGCGCCGGAAGCCGGACCCGATGAAGCGTCCCTCGTCTGGCTCATGGAGGACGGACGCGAATGGGATGCCCCGGCTGGCTACGAGCACTTCGGGTCCGGGTGAACCACTGATGCGCACTGTTCTGTTCTGGACCATGGCTCTCGTGTCTACCCTGTTGTTTTCGTTGATATCAACGGTGGGAGGACTGGTAAGAGCGCCCAAGGGTTTTTTCGACTGGGTGCACCGCCACTGGTCTCGTTCGATGCTATGGGCGGCCGGCATCCGGGTAGAGGTTTCAGGCCTCGATCATGTGCTCAGAGACAGACCCCAGGTGTTCATGTCCAATCATGAGTCGAACCTGGACATCTTCGTTCTGTTGATCGGCCTCCCCGCCTCCATTCGTTTTGTGGCTAAGCAGGAGCTGAGCCGGATCCCGCTCTTTGCGCAGGCCATGAACGCGGCGGGCCACGTTTTCGTCGACCGCAAAAACAGGCAGGCGGCGATGGAAAATATGCGTGCCGCGGGCCGCCGAATGGAGAAGGACAACCTGTCGCTGGGGCTGTATCCGGAGGGCACCCGATCCAGAAGCGGCACTCTGGGCGAGTTCAAACGGGGCACCTTCGTGCTGGCTATCGAGACTCAGGAGCCGATCGTTCCGGTGGCGATACTCGGAAGCCGGGATCTTCTGGCTGCGGGCAGTCCACGCGTTCGCGCCGGGACCGTGAGTGTGCGGGTTGGTCCACAGATAGCGACGGCTGGACTCACCGCGGCAGACAGGGAGTCCTTGCTGCGCCAGGTCCGGGGGGCGATAGAGCGCCTTCTGGAGCAAGACGGGGGCGGCGACCCATCGGCGTCACCAGCCGCTGAGCCACCGTCTCCCATCTCTACGTCCTGAGTTCTTACTAGTTGTCCGGCGTGACGAAGACGGGAACGCCGCCCTCTGTGGGCGCGATGATCATGTTGTTCTGCCCCTCCGCCACCTCGCCGAGTACGTCTAGATAGCGCCAGTAGAGGTATCGCTGGCCTGACGGCCCTGTCAGACTGGCGGCGATAATGTCCTGGGCGTCGCGAATTCCCTCGGCCCGGGCCCGTTCCTGGTTGGCCTGTTCGCTGACGACCTGTGTCTGGAATCCTTCCTTCTGCACCTGCTGCTCACGAGCCAGCTTTTCTTCGATCGCGGCCCTGAGCGTTGCGGGCGGCTCGATCTCCCGGACGAAGAAATCGGTCACGAAGATGCCACGCGGCACGAGTCGCGCCTCCATGAGAGAGTTGATTCGATCTCCGATACCGGCTCTCTCAGTCGATAGAACATTGGCTGCGCTCACCTCCGCGACGGCATCCCGTAGCGCCGAGCGGTAGGTGTTGTACACGAAAGCGTGTACCTGCCCCGGTTCGCCGATCGAGAGGTAAATCTGCACGACAGAGTCGGGATTGATCCGGTATCGGTACGCGGCGTCCAGTCCGATCTGCAACTGGTCCGACGTGAGGGCCTCCAGCCGCTCGGACGCTCCCTGAGACGGATACTGGATCTCCCTCACGGAGTAGTTGGTCCAGGACCTGAGTATCGAGTGGTACAGACCCTGCCGGAACGGTTGTGTCGCTACACTTCCGGTGAGGGGATTCCGTTTGACGGAAACCTCGAACTCATCGATCCGATTGAATCCGAAAAGAAACACGGCGAGTATGAGGACGACGAGGAAACCGGCGCCAAGCGTTCCCGCTCGCTGAAGAAGCTCTTTCATGAATGGATCTCCCATATAGGTGTTTTTCGATGCGCGACGTCTTGTCAGTCTACTACCTGCAACTCAATTTGATGCCCATGGGCAATATTAGCGATGTGTTGGCAAGGGAGATCCTCGATTCGCGAGGCAACCCAACCGTGGAAGCGGATGTTCTCGTGGAGGGTGGAGCCCGGGGGCGCGCCGCGGTTCCGAGCGGCGCCTCTACGGGAAAGTACGAGGCGGTCGAGCTCAGGGACGGAGATCCCGAGCGCTATGGCGGAAAGGGCGTCCTGCAGGCGGTTCAAAACACGATGGGTGAGATTCGAGATACCCTGTGTGGCCTGGACGTGGCTGACCAGCGGGAGGTAGACCGAAGACTAATCGAGCTGGACGGGACGCCGAACAAGGGTCGTTTGGGGGCCAACGCCATCCTCGCCGCCTCGATGGCGGTGGCGCGGGCGGCGGCCGCTGAGAAGCGAGTCCCGCTGCACGCCCACCTGGTCGCCGAGGAGGGCTTCGAGCTTCCCGTTCCGCTCATGAACATTCTCAACGGTGGAGCCCACGCCAACAACAGTGTCGATATTCAGGAGTTCATGATCGTACCGGTAGGAGCCGTGACATTTGCCGAAGCTCTGCGTGCCGGCACGGAGGTGTTTCATGCTCTGCGCCACCGGCTGACCCGAGCGGGGATGAGCACCGCGGTGGGTGACGAGGGTGGCGTCGCTCCCGACCTTCCTTCCAACCGAGCGGCGCTCGATTTCATCATGGAATCGATCGGCGACGCGGGGTACCGGCCCGGCGAGGATGTGTGCCTGGCTCTGGACTGTGCGGCGTCCGAGATGTTCCGGTCTGAGACCCAGACATATGTGTTCGAGAGCGAGGGAGAACGGGGGGAAAAGAGCTCTACGGAGCTTGTCGCGATGTATGAGGCATGGAGCGAAGCGTACCCGATCGTGTCGATCGAGGATGGGTTGGATGAAGACGATTGGGACGGATGGCGGCTTCTCACGGAAGCCATTGGTGACAGACTGCAGCTGGTTGGGGACGACCTGTTCGTGACCAACGTTCAGCGGCTGGAACGGGGGATTTCCACTGGAGTCGCCAATTCCATTCTGATCAAACTGAATCAAATCGGCACCGTCACCGAGACTCTCGAGACAATCGATTTGGCCAGCCGCTCCGGGTACACGTCTGTGATCTCACATCGGTCCGGGGAGACGGAGGACACGTTTATCGCGGACCTGGCGGTAGCCACGGGCGCCGGGCAGATCAAGACCGGATCGGCCTGCCGGTCGGAGCGCGTGGCCAAGTACAACCGTCTGCTTCGGATTGAAGAGGAACTGGGGGGGCGGGCCAGTTACCCTGGCCGGAGTGTGTATGCCGCTATTTCCTGAGCGCGTGCGGCGTCTGGGCTTCCGGGGCGTGCTGGTGCTCGCGTGGGTGGCCGCTGGCTACTATCTGCTGTTTGGCGGTGTGTACAGCGTGCTCGATATGAGAGGACTCGAGCGGGAGCATGCGAGCTCTCTGGAGCGCGCCGACTCCCTGATCCGCTTGACGGATTCTCTCGTGCTGCGCGGAGACAGCCTGGAAACAGATTCAGCTTCCATCGAACGCATCGCCCGCGAGAAGCACGGGCTCGTTCGAGAGGGAGAGGAGCTATATCGGTTCCGAGAGCCGTCTGATACCGATGGTCCACCGCCCGCGCCGGTTGACGAGTAGTCTGGTCACCGGTAACGTGGCGCCTCTCTTTGGGCAGGGTAGCTCAGTCGGTCAGAGCGGGGGACTCATAAGCCCTAGGTCGCGGGTTCGAATCCCGCCCCTGCCACTTCTTCCGGGTTGGATCTTTCTTATCGTCTTCGGCGTTCTACCTCTCTAATACCTGACTGAAGACCAGACCGAGGACAGCTCATGCTGATCAAGAAAAGATCGCCCGGGGATATTTCCTCTTCCGAGTTGACTCCCGAGGCCGCGTACCTTTCGCGCCGCCGCTTCGTGGACCGGGCGGCCCGCTTCGCTGCGGCGGCGACGCTGGGCCCGTCGGTGCTGACGGCTTGTGACGTCTTGCCCGGGCAGGACTCGGTCGCAACAGGGGCCGGTCCGGTGCCTCAGGAGGCGCAGGACTTCTCCAGTGCCCGGTCCGAGCTAGGCGAACCCCTCACTCCATACAGAGACGTGACGCAGTACAACAACTTCTATGAGTTCGGCACGGGTAAGGAAGATCCGGCGCGCAACGCAGGAGCCCTGACGACCAGCCCGTGGACGATCTCGGTCGAGGGGGAGGTGGCCAAGCCGGCCCAGTACGACCTGGCCGACTTCGTGGCTCCGCACAAGCTTGAAGACCGGATTTACAGGCTCCGCTGCGTCGAAGCGTGGTCCATGGTTATCCCGTGGCGGGGATTTCCGCTGGCCGACCTGGTCCGCCGCGTAGAGCCGACCAGCCGGGCGCGTTTCGTGGAGTTCACGACGTTGCTTCGGCCGGTTGAGATGATCGGCCAGCGCCGGCGCGTGCTCGACTGGCCCTACGTCGAGGGGCTGCGCCTGGACGAGGCGATGAACCCGCTCACGCTTCTGTGCACGGGAGTGTACGGTCGCGATTTGCCGAACCAGAACGGCGCACCGCTGCGACTCGTTGTTCCCTGGAAGTACGGATTCAAGAGCATCAAATCCATCGTACGCATGCGCTTCGTGGCCGAAATGCCCCGCTCGTCCTGGATGATTTCGGCCCCCAGAGAGTACGGGTTTTTCGCCAACGTAAATCCAACCGTGGATCATCCGAGGTGGAGCCAGGCGCGGGAGCGCCGAATCGGCAAGCTCAGGCGGCAGCCCACATTGATGTTCAACGGATACGCCGACCAGGTAGCCAGCATGTATTCTGACTTGGATCTGCGCCGCTATTATTGACTCTCCCGCTAGGCCGGCGCGGCGGGACATCTTGGCGGCCAAGGTTTTGGTGTGGATCGGTGCCCTGTCTCCCGCCGCATGGCTGGGATACAGAGCCTGGTCCGGTGATCTCGGCGCCAATCCGGTGGAGGAAGTGCAGCTGTCTACCGGGTGGTGGGGCCTGACGTTGCTGGTCTGTACTCTTGCCGTGACTCCGGTGAGGCGCCTGACCGGGTGGAACCGGATTATTCGCCTTCGCCGCCTGCTCGGACTGTTCGCGTTCTTTTACGTCTCGCTGCACTTCCTCAACTATCTGGTTCTGGACCAGTTCTTCGCCTGGGAGTACATCGCCGAGGATATTCTGGAGCGCCCCTTCATTACGATTGGCTTCGCCGCCTGGCTCGTTCTGCTCTCGCTGGCCATAACTTCGACGACGGGATGGATACGCAGACTGGGACGTCGCTGGCAGGCGCTGCATAGTTTAGTTTATATAGCAGCTGTACTTGGAGCACTACACTTCACGTGGAAGGTCAAGGCAGATACGCGCGAGCCACTGGTGTTCGCCGCCGTTCTGGCGTTTCTACTGGCGTCGCGCCTTCCGGACCTGCGGCGACGCCGCAGGTCCGGGAAGACAGCCTGATGAGTTCTAGAGCAGCGTGTCCATACGCAGAAGGTAGGCTGGCTCAACCAAGAGCATCTGAGGGCAACCGCTATCCGGCGCTATCACTGCCGGCTGCGCTCCCTGCACTTCAGCCGCAGAGGCCGCCTCCGACAACAGCGTGCCCCCGACCAAGGCAATCGCCGCGAATCCGATCGCTATCAGATCGTGGATCATCGTCCGTGTTCCCATTGTTTCTCCCGTAGAAGCTGAACACACTCCCGTAGAGGGGAGTGCGTTGCCTCACAGAAAAGCAACGTCCGTGCCATCCTGGCGATAAATGTAAGTATCTGTTTTGCAGTGGTATATGAGATGGGCTAGCGGCATTGGAGGGACGGCGTATCGTTCGGGCCGGGGACGACCTGTACCGAAACCGGACAGTCTCCGGCCGGGCGCATCCCGCCCGGACCGGGTTGCAGGCCGGGCCGGATCCGGTCTAGCTTCCTGAAGCAGCAAACCCAAGCGTACGGAGCGATGGCAGTGAACATACCGGACAGCTATATCCTTATCGGAATTATCACCGCGATACCTGTCGCTGGCCTTCTCGTGGCCCTGGTCGCAGCTCGCGTCCCGAGCCGACGCCCGGACGAATAGGGAAGCTCGGGCGGGCTGGCAGGATCAAATGACGTCTCATTCTCCGGCTCAACACAGCGCCGCCTCTCCGCGGGACGTGCTGCTTCGCCTATCGGGGGAAGTCACCACAAAGGGACGACACACCAGGCTGCGTTTTCAGCGAGGTCTGGCCCGGAATCTCCGCGCTGCTCTGACCCGCAGAGACTTCGCCTACAAGGTCGAAGAGGATTGGAGCCGCCTGTACCTCAGTCCCGAGGCGGCTGAGGAGAAGGATCTGGCGTCTTCGGGTGTGTTGGCTGAGGTGTTCGGAATCAGTTCCTACTCTCCAATTGACGCTGAGTGCGAAGCGGATCTTGGCCGAATCGTCGAAACCGGATCCCGCATCTATTCAGACATGGTGGAAGGTCGCACTTTTGCCGTGCGCGCCCGGCGTTCCGGACAGCACGGATTCCGGTCCCGCGACGTCATGGTGGAGCTTGGGGCCGCGCTGAACGAGCTGGGCAGGGTGGACCTCTCCAATCCTGATGTGGTCGTAAGCGTAGAGGTCCGCGACGGACGAACCTGGTTCTATTCGGAGCGGTTGGATGGGCCCGGTGGACTCCCCCTGGGTGTGGAGGGGCGCGCCGTGTGCCTCCTGTCGGGCGGTTTCGACTCCGGTGTCGCGGCCTGGATGCTTCTCCGGCGGGGAGTAAGCCTGGACTATGTTTTCTGCAATCTGGGCGGTGCGGCTTATCGGCGCATGGTTCTGCAAGTGGCTCACGTGCTGGCGGACCGCTGGAGCTATGGCATCGAGCCCCGAATCCATGTAGTACCGTTTGGCCCTGTTGTGGCCGAACTGCGGCGCGTGGTCCGGCCGGCTTATCTGCAAGTAGCCCTGAAGCGCCAGATGTATGCAGCCGCAGAGCACATCGCGGAGGCGGTAGGAGGTGAGGCGATCGTTACCGGTGAGGCGGTAGGCCAGGTATCGTCGCAAACTCTCACCAACCTGCGTGCCATCGACAACGCGACATCTTTGCCGGTCCTGCGCCCGCTCATCGGCTATGACAAGGAACAGATCATCGCCTCGGCGCGGCACGTCGGAACCCACGACCTGTCGGCGCGGGTCCGTGAATACTGCTCTATCGGAGACGGCCGAACCGCTACCGGGGCACGGCCCGCTGCGCTGGAGTCCGATGTTGCCAGGATGAACCCAGCCGTTTTGGCCCAGGCTCTGGATAGGACTGAAACCGTTCGGCTCAAGCAGCTGGACCTGGCGGAATTGGCACTGGACGGACTGTTCGTGGACGAGATCAGGCCAGGCGCCAGGGTGGTGGACACGCGGGACGCAGCTGCCTTCCGGGCCTGGCACTGGCCGGGAGCTGAACACCACCCGTTGGCGAAGATTGCCGGATCCAGCGCCACGCTGGACAAGAAGGGCGTCCATGTGCTCGTGTGCGAGCAAGGACTGCTGAGCGCTCAGCTGGCCGAACGGCTTCAATCGGAGGGGTATGAGGCCTACAGCTTCGCCGGCGGGGCCGGAGCCTTGCGCCGGCTCCAAGAATCCAGGGCAGAGCAGCCTGCCGCGACGCCGGGTGGACACCAGTGAGTTCATCCGCCGCTGATCTGCGCCTGCAGTTGCCGGAGCAGACCCAACGGCCACGGCACGTCGCCATCATCATGGACGGAAATGGTCGCTGGGCGCAGCAGAACGGCTTGCCTCGCTGGAGAGGCCATCGGCAAGGCATGAAGGCGGTTCGGGAAGCGGTCGAGGGCGCGCTGGAAGCTGACCTGGAGTTTCTGACTCTGTATGCCTTTTCCCAGGAGAACTGGAGCCGCCCCAGGCTCGAGGTAAGGGCCCTCATGAGCCTCCTGTGTGAGTTTGTAGAAATCGAGAAGCAGGATCTACGCAAGCAGGGAGTTCGGGTAAAGTTCTTCGGCCAGCTCGAACGTTTGTCTCAGGCTGCCCGCAGCGCCGTACAGGAACTCGAGAGGCATACGGCCGATCAGACGAAAATGCAGCTCAATTTTGCCATCAGCTATGGTTCTCGAGACGAAATCGTAGGAGCCGCTCGCCGGCTCGCGGAACGGGTAGCCGACGGCGACATCAGTCCCTCCGAGGTAACTGAGGAGTCGATGAGTGAAGAAATGCTCACCGCGGGCTGGCCGGACCCGGACCTTCTGATTCGCACGTCGGGAGAATTCAGGATTTCCAACTTCCTTCTGTGGCAGATCGCCTACGCCGAGATCCACGTCACGAACGTTCTGTGGCCCGACTTCACGCGTGCCGATCTGTATGGTGCGCTGCGTGATTTCGCGGCCCGGGAGCGCCGCTTTGGTGGCGTCGGCGGGCCAGGTGGCTCGTGAGCAATCTCGGTCAGCGCCTGACGGTAGCCGCCGTCGGAATCCCAGTAGTCGCCGCGGTGACATGGATCGGCGGAGCCTGGTTCGCCGCCGGCCTGGCCGTGCTGGCGGCCATCGCCACCTCGGAGCTCATGAGCATGCTGAGGCAGAGGGGATCGCAGGTTCCAGCCCGACTGGCGGTCCTGGCGGCAGCCTCGTTTCCCCTGCTCGTGTACGTGAGCGGACTCGGCCGGCTGTGGCTGCCGATCTTGATCACGCTGTTCCTGGTAACGGCCTACACGAGTCTGACGGTGAGACCGGAAGACGGGCCGTTCACTTCCGCTGCGCTCACGCTTACCGGCGTTCTCGGGGTGGGCGGGCTGTTGAGCTTCGGCGTCGCACTCCGCGCCATGGGGACGGGCCGTGTGGAGGGGACGTTTCTCTTCCTGCTTCCCGTCGTGCTGACCTGGGTGACCGATTCCGCGGCCTATTTCGGCGGGCGCGCCTTCGGCCGCCGGCAACTGGCGCCCATTATCAGCCCCAACAAGACGCGCGAAGGCGGACTGGCGGGCTTGCTGGCTGGTGGGGTCGGTGCAGTCATCTACGTCTGGCTCTTTCTTCCCGACCTGTACCTTGATCTGGGCATCGGGGGGTTGGCCGCGTTCGGGGTAGCCATCGCGGCCGCGGCGACGGTGGGAGATCTGGCCGAGTCGGCTCTGAAGCGGGAGTGCGGAGTTAAGGACTCGTCGGCCTTGCTCCCCGGTCACGGTGGTCTGCTGGACCGAATGGACTCGTTGCTGTGGACGATTCCGACCGCCTTCGTCCTGCTGTGGATGGCGATGTGAGCGCAGCCCGCAACGTAGTCGTACTTGGCGCCACAGGTTCGATCGGCCGCTCCACGCTCAACGTACTGCGCCGGCACCCGGACCGGTTTCGGGCTATCGGCCTGGCGGCCGCCTCAAACGTGTCGGGTCTGGATGAGCTGGCACTGGAATTCGATCCCGATTTCGTAGTGCTCACCCGGCCGCCACCGGATGACTTTCAGCCACGCTGGTCTGGCGAGTGGAGAATCGGCCAGGAAGAGCTGGGACGCGCCGCGGCCACCGCCGCCGCGCATACGGTGGTCAACGCCGTGGTCGGTTTCACCGGCCTGGAAGCGACACTGGCGGCGTTGGCGGCCGGAAAACGGCTCGCGCTGGCCAACAAGGAGTCACTCGTGGCCGGGGGCGATCTCGTGCTCGAGGCCTGGAAAGGTGGTGCGGGGGAGCTACTACCCGTCGACAGCGAACACAGCGCGATTCTTCAATGTCTTCAGTCGCGGCCCGTTTCCGAGGTCAGCCGGATCATCCTCACCGCGTCGGGCGGCCCGTTTCGCACCCACTCGGCACAGGCGCTGCGCGAGGTCACCAGGGCCGAAGCGCTGGCTCATCCCACCTGGGATATGGGCGACAAGATCAGCGTCGATTGTGCCACATTGGCCAACAAGGCGCTGGAGGTGATCGAGGCGCACCTCTTGTTCGGCGTGGACTACGACCGGATCGAGGTATTGGTCCACCCTAGCTCGGTGGTTCATTCCATGGTGGAGTTCTGCGACGGGTCGACCGTGGCTCAGCTCAGCAATCCCAGCATGGAAATACCGATCCAGTACGCGCTCTCCTGGCCGGAACGGCTGGAGAACGTATTCACCCCTCTGGATCCTGTCGGCGGAGGGCCTCTGACGTTCGAGATCCCTCGTAGCCTGGACTTTCCGCTCCTCGGCATGGGGGTGAGCGCTGGGCGGCGGGGCGGTACGTTGCCTGCGGTGTTCAACGCGGCCAATGAAGTGGCCGTGGCGGCTTTCCTCGATGGCGCTCTTGATTTTCAGGGTATTTCGGCCATCGTAGGTGACGTTCTGGATCAGTCAGAGCCGTATCCGGTGCGCACTCTGGAGGGACTTCGCGAGGTCGATTCACGGGCCCGGCGCCTGGCGCGAGAGGCGATAGGGGCTCGGAATTCGGAACCTCGGGCAACACAGGGTGTGAAAAGAGCGTTGTAAAGGCAGCGCCGGAAATACGAACTAACAGTCAATGGAATAGCCACATATATGCTGATTACCATCCTGGCCACGATCGTCGTACTCGGGGTCCTTATCCTCGTCCACGAGTTGGGGCACTATTGGGCTGCCAAGGCCGTAGACATTGAAGTAAGCCGGTTTTCGATCGGCTTCGGACCGAAGCTCGTCGGCTTCCGTCGCGGCGAGACCGAGTATGTGATTTCAGCCTTGCCGCTTGGCGGCTACGTAAAGATGGAGGGTATGGCGGACGAGGAGGCGTACGCTGCGCTGGAGGGCGGTGCTTCCGAGGGTCCGCCCAGGCAGCCCTCTTCCCGTGACTTTGACGCCAAGCCTTTGTGGGCCCGAACCATCGTCATACTGGCCGGCGTGACGATGAACATCTTGTTCGCTTTCCTCGCCTTTACGGCCATCGCCCGCACGCAGGGCGTGCCTCTGGCCAAGATTTCCGAAGTAGCGCCCGACACTCCGGCCGAGGCGGCCGGGTTGGTTTCTGGCGATGAGATCATCGGCGTGGCGGGGGACTCGGTGGCTGACCGGGTCGACGCAGTCATCGCTATTCAAGAATCGCCAGGTCAGCCGCTGGATATCGTCGTGCTGCGTGACGAACAGCTCGTGGACCTGGTCGTGACGCCAGCTGCGACGATGGTGTTCGACGACATCGCCAGGGACAGCATCGAGATCGGCCGGATAGGGGTGGTTTTCGCGACAGTAGGTTCCAACAGGCCGATGGGGCTGCTACCGGCCATCAGTCTAGGCGCCGACCGAACAGTGTTCTGGGCCACATCTATCGGTGATTTCCTGCGCCAGCTGTTCACGGGCCAGGTGCCGCCGGGCGATCTGGGCGGCCCCATCATGATCGGTCAGCTGTCGGGCGAGTTCGCTCGCTCCGGTTTCTGGAGCCTGCTTAACTTCATGGCGATTCTTAGTGTCAACCTTGCGGTGCTCAATCTGCTTCCCATTCCGGTGTTGGACGGCGGGCACCTGCTGTTCCTGGGAATGGAAGCCGTCCGGGGCCGGGCCATGAGCTTGGAAGGCCGGCTGCGGCTGACTCAGCTCGGCTTCTTGATCGTCCTGGGCTTGATGGTGTGGGCCTTTTCGGCCGACATTGTCCGGCTCTTCAAAGCCTGAACAGGCTGAGCTGGCGGGTCGGCCGGGCGCGCACGGCCAGGGTTCCGATGTCGTACAGGGCGGTGGGTTCATGCTGCTCGGCTATCTGCAGCAAGCCCCTGAATCCGGCCCGGGCCAGTCGACGCCCCACCTCGCGGCGGGCCTCTTCCCGGCTGTTGCATTCTCCGCTCAAATGGGCCAGAAGAACGCCACCCAGGTCGGGATGAACGAGTTCCGCGGCCAGGTCTCCCGCCATGCGGTTCGAGAGGTGCCCGCGGCTTCCGCCGATTCTCTGCTTTACTGACCAGGGATAGGGGCTCTCCCGCAGGCGCAACTCGTCGTGGTTCGCTTCCAGGACCAGGAAGTGGCAGCGACCCAGGGCGCGGCGCACTGAGGTGGTGGGTCTTCCGAGGTCAGTGGCGACACCGATCCGGAGGCCCGTGGCCGGCTCATGAACGCAGAACGCGACAGGCTCGGCCGCATCGTGAACAGTCTGCAGCGGTTCGACCTCCAGGTCGTCGAGGACGAAAGCACGCTCTCCCTCGATGGGCACGATGCGCTCAGTTCCGGAAAACAGAGCGGAGCAGGCGTCTGCCGTACCAGCCGTCATGAACAGAGGCAGTCCCCAGCGGCGGGCCAGTACGCCGCAGCCTCGTGAGTGATCCTGATGCTCATGGGTGATGAGCGCCCCGCTCAAACTTTCGGGCTCGATGCCTAGCAACCGCAGCCGGATCTCGATCTGCCGGCCACTGAACCCGGCATCAACCAGCAGCCTTGTCTGTCCGCCTTCTACCACCAGTGCGTTGCCCGCGCTTCCGCTTCCAAGCGAGGCGAGCCTCATCCGCGCGCGGTATCCCAGGCAGCGCCCAGCCAGGAAAGGGAGCCCGCCTTTACGCCGCGGCGGGCCATCACTTTCTCTGCCGTATCGAGAAACTTCTTGCGCTCATGGACCGCGGCCTCGGGTCCGAAGCCCCACGAAAACGGAGGCACCCAAACAGGGGGTCGCCCGTCCCCGAACAGATTGCACCCGGCTCCGATGACGGAACCGGTTCCCAGCATCGTGCCGATGGCTGTCTTGGTGTGATCCCCCAGAAGACTGCCGAGCTTCGTAAGGCCTGTGTGGACTGAGCCCTCAGGGCCCGCGAGGCGCACCTCGCCGTAGTTGTTCTTGAGGTCGCTGGTCGTGGACAGAGCTCCCAGGTTTACCCAGCGGCCCAGGTAGCTGTGCCCGATAAAGCCGTCGTGCGCCTTATTGGTGTAGCCCAGGATCACGCTGTCCTCCATCTCGCCACGGAGATAGCTACACGGTCCGGCCGCGATGCCGCTCATCGATCCACCCAGCAAACGGCAATCGGCGCCCACCCACATCGGCCCGGCCAGCCGGGATCCGGTGCGCACCTCGGTACCCTGGCCCAGATAGACCGCGCCTTCGCGCGTGTCGAACAGGACTCCAGGCTCGATCTGCACATCGGGGCCGGCCAGCACGAGGCCGTCGCCCACCCGCTGCTCCACGTCCAGAACCTGGCAGTTGCTGTCCGTTGACTGTGAGGCAAGCTCGAGATCCGCGGCCAGCCGGCCACGAAGTCCACCGACCAGGTGCCACGGCCCGCCGAGCAGCTCACCGTGCAGCGCTACGTTGGGCGAGTCGCTCAGAGGCTCGAGAGACGCCAATTGCTCCGCGTCGACATTGGGAGTGCCAGCGGGGAGGATGTAGCCGGCCACTGAACCCAGCAGCCGCAGGGTTCGGGCGCCGCCTTCCTCGAGCTCGGCTACGGGAAACGCATCGACGACGGCCCGGCTCGTTACTAACAGCCGAGTCTCGTCAACCGGTAGGTTCTCGACGGCCTCCCGTGCGCGTCCGGCGGGCGCGCCCTGCTCCGAGAAGCCGCCCAACCAGGCACGAGTGAACGTCGCCGAGGCCTGCAGACCGGTAGCCTTCTCGATCCGGCCGCGCAGCGTCAGCGCCCCGTACAGGAGCTCAGCGATGGGTCTCGTAAGCGCGAACGGATGCCAGGTGTCCGCAACCGTGTCGTCAAACATGTATAGATTCAAACGTCCGCCCCGTTCTCGAGCTGATCCAACATCTCCTTGAGCCGCTCTGCTCCGCCACGGCTGGTTACCAGAGTCTGATCGCCGCTATGCACTACTACCAGGCCCTCGACGTCAAACAGCACTACGCGCCCGTCCTCGGACCATACGATGTTATCCGACGCCTCCCGCAGGCGAACGGAGCCGACGACATGATTGCCGTCGCTGTCGGCGGGCTTGGTGCGGCTCACAGCGCCCCACGTGCCCACGTCGTCCCAGGCGAACGTCGCTTCGACGACCTCTACGTTGTCGGCCCGCTCGAGGACTCCGACGTCGACGCTGATAGGGCTCACGTGGTCGAAGAAAGCGGCGTGATCTCCACGCTCCAGATGTGGAAACGCCTGGTTGATTTCAGGTGTCAGTTCTCGCACCGCGGCCAGGAAATCGGCCGCCCGCCAGGCGAAGATGCCGCTATTCCATACGTACTCCCCGGAGGCGACGTAGGTTGCGGCTCTCATCCTGTCCGGCTTCTCTTCGAACCGCCTGACCTTGCGCACGCCGGGGTCGGTTTCCTCGCCCAGCCTGATGTAACCGTAGCCTGTGTCCGGGCGCTCCGGATGGACTCCCACACAAACCAGCGCGTTTCGTGTCTCGGCCGCCTGAACGGCTCGTTCCAGAGACTTCCGAAACTCCTCCAGGGGAGAGATCACGTGGTCCGCGTGCAGTGAAACCATGATCGCTTCCGGATCCTCCAGCCACAGCCGATATGCCGCCCAGGCGAGCACCGGGCCCGTGCCGGCGGCCCTCGGCTCCAAGAAGAAATGATCGTCGGTCAGCCACGGCTCTACCTGGCGGAACAGGTCGGCCAGACGCTCGCCGGCCAGGATTCGGACTTTGTCTCGGCCGGCCAGTTCGCAAGCTCGAGCCAGAGCGTCGGAGATGAGCGGACTGTCCCCGCCGAGCGGCAGGAGCTGTTTGGGCCGCGCTGGTGTAGAAGCGGGCCAGAACCGGGATCCGACTCCACCAGCCAGGATCACGACGTGTGGTCGCATGGGTGGCAAGGTAACATGGGTGCGCGGTCCCGCACACGGGAGATTCCGCGTGTGAGGCGAAGATACCCCGAGTGCTTGACACTATTTCAGGTGGCCCGGCATCTTGGCCAATTCGCACCCTTAACTTCGGACGAATTGTGCTTAAACGACATCTGATCGCCTTTGGCGGCTGTACGGCGCTGCTCACGGGCTGTAGCGATACTCTGGGGACCACGCTGATCCCGAATCCAACGGAACCCACCGAGGTATCGTTGTTCGATTTCAATAATGGCAGTCTTCTCGACCCGTCGGCCTACGACCTCCTGAACGATGTGCCGGTCCGGACGGACCAGATTGCGAACTGGGACTTTCTTTTCGCACTCGCCCCGGACGGCAGCGCCACGCTCGAGCCACGCTCGGCGGTCACCGGAGAGGAATCCGATGCGGCTCTTCAGCTGTCTTCGGACACTTTCAACGGTATAACGCTGGCGCCGACGGACGGGTATTCCACGGGGGCGCTAGCCGTCCAGGAGGGCGACGTCCTGTTCGCCGTGAGCCGGCGTAATCCTGTTTTCCAGCTGCGCTGCCGCCTGTTCGCCAAGTTCGAAGTGCTGTCGATCGATACGGACGCTCTGGAGATGCGGCTGCGGTTTGTACGGAACCCGAACTGCGAGCAGACAGACCTGCAGCTCGCCGAGGCCGAGGCCTAGGCCTTGCTCGACATCAAAACCCTGCGTTCCGATCCGTCGGCGGTTCGGGCCGGGCTGACACTTCGCGGCGATAAAGAAGCTCTGGCTTCCCTCGACCTGTGTCTTTCGCTGGACGAGCGCCGGCGGGCGCTCATCGGGGAAGTGGAAGTGCTGAAGGCACGCCGCAACGAGGCGTCGCGTGAGGTCGGCGAGCGGAAGCAGCGCGGAGAAGACGCCGAGGAGCTGGTAAGCGAAATGAAGGGCGTGTCGGACGAGATAAAGGCGCTCGACCGAGTACTCACGGGCATCGACGAGCAGCTTCGGGGCGTACTCCTGGGTCTCCCCAATCCTCCGGACGGCCGCGTGCCGGCGGGCGCGGAGGGCGAGGGGCCGGTGCTTCGGGAGTGGGGAGAGAAAGCGTCATTCGAGTTCGAGCCGGTTTCCCACTGGGATCTCGGCGCACGACTGGGGATTCTGGATCTGGAGCGGGCGTCGCGCATCTCCGGCTCGGGTTTTCCGCTTTTACTCGGAGCGGGTGCTCGTCTTTCCCGTGCCCTCATTCAATTCATGCTCGACCTCCACGTGGAGGAACACGGCTACGTGGAAGTCGCACCACCGCTGCTGGTCAACCGCGATGCGCTTACGGCTACCGGTCAGCTACCCAAGTTTGAAGAGGACGTGTACCGGACCGAGCCCGACGATCTGTTTCTCGTCCCCACGGCCGAGGTTCCGGTGACCAATCTTCACTGCGGCGACATCCTGGATGAATCGGAGCTTCCCGTTGCCTACGTTGCCCACACTCCTTGTTTCCGCCGTGAGGCGGGCGCGGCGGGGCGTGATACCAGGGGTCTGCTCAGGGTGCACCAGTTCGACAAGATCGAACTCGTCCGTTTCTGCGCCCCGCAGGCCGCCGAGGAGCAACTGGAGTCGCTCACGCGCCATGCCGAAGTGGTGCTGGAGCGGCTCGGCCTTACGTACCGCCGTATTCTGCTGCCAGCCGGCGATCTCGGGTTCGCTAATTCGATAACGTACGACCTCGAGGTGTGGGCTCCGGGCGTCGAGAAATGGCTGGAAGTTTCCAGTTGCTCCAGCTATACGGATTTTCAGGCCCGCCGTGGTGGGATACGCTACCGGCCTGCCGGCGGCGGAAAGCCTGGTTTTGTAACGACGCTGAACGGATCGGGCGTGGCTATCGCCCGCACCCTGGTAGCTGTGCTGGAGCACGGTCAGGAAGAGGACGGATCAGTCCGAATTCCACGGGTCCTGCAGCCGTACATGGGAACTGATCGTCTGACCGTACCGTGAGGCGCCGCCGGTTCGCGCTAGGAATAGCGCTCGCCTTCTCTGCTATCCTGCTGTCCTATCTCGTATACACGACCAGGATCGCCAATACGCTGCGCCGGGACGCGGGCTCCTACAGCCGCATCTATTTTCGTGTCGTCCAGAGCGCCGTGTCGCAGGACGGGCTGTCCTTCGAGAGTATGCTGGAGCTGTTGGACGAACTGTATAAGATCGAGATTCCGGTCGTGCTCACCGACGTTCAGGGTCTGCCCAACGACGCCCGCAACCTTCCGTTCGAGGCTGACCTCAGTGACCCCGCCGGCCAGGAGCGAGTACGTGAGTACGTGGCCAGGCTTGATGCCCGTTCCATTCCCCTGGTTGATTCCACGCTGAACCTTGTCGTGCACTACGGAGAGCCGGTGTCTCTGCGCCGGCTGAAGTGGATCCCGTGGCTCCAGGCGGCGCTGCTACTCGGGGTTCTATTGCTCGGTTGGTGGGTCGTACGAGAGGCAAGCAGGGGAGAGCGGGAACGGCTCTGGACAGCGATGGCCCGGGAGTCCGCCCACCAGATGGGAACGCCCTTGAGTTCGCTGTCCGGCTGGCTGGAGCTGGCGGCGGGGCCTGAAGGCCTGGCCGGGGCAGAGGACGTGGACGTGCTGGCCGAGATGGAGGCGGATGTGGGCCGTCTGCGTAAGGTGTCGCGGCGCTTCGAGCTGATCGGCCTGGCGCCCGAACTGGGGCGGGTCGATCTGGCGCCCATTCTTGAAGGCCTGCAGAGCTATTTTTCGGCGCGCCTACCTTCTCTGGCGAGTCGTGTACGCCTGAACCTGGACCTGCCGCCCGAAGGGCCTGTTCTTCGGGGCAGCTCGACACTGCTTGAGTGGGGGTTCGAAAACCTGATCAAGAACGCACTGGATTCCCTGGCCGGGCGCGAGGGTGAAATCCGTATCGCGTACGTCGGCCTCGAAAACAATCGCGCCGTGCTGCGCGTAAGCGACGACGGCCCGGGCGTGCCACTGGAAGTGCGGGACCGGCTGTTCGATGTCGGCGTCACGACCAAGGAAGGCGGGTGGGGAGTCGGTTTGTCTCTGACGCGGCGGATTTTCGTCGAGATGCACGGAGGTGATATTCAGCTCGAATCCACGCCCGGCGGAGCCTCGTTTCGGATCGAGCTTCCGCTGGTGGGGGCTGCCTGATGGCCGGGCCACAGCTAAACGCTGAGCAGCACAGCGCGGTCCAGCACGGCCTGGGCCCCCTCCTTGTCCTGGCCGGCGCGGGTTCCGGAAAGACCCGCGTGCTTACGGCCCGAGTAGCGCGTCTCATCGAGGAGGAAGGGGTAGCGCCGCATCAGATTCTGGCCATGACCTTCACGAACAAGGCGGCCGGGGTCATGCGAGACCGAATCGCGGACCTCATCGGAGGCGAGCCGCGTGGACTCTGGGTCGGGACATTTCACTCGATCGCGGCACGCGTTTTGAGGCGCGAATCGGAGGGCGCCTCCAGGACTCGCGGCTTTACGATCTATGATTCAGACGACACCCTGCGCGTGATACGGCGGGCTATGGAGGAGGCTGGTCTGGATACGCAGCGCTGGTCGCCGCAGGCGATTCGGGGGCGCATCTCAGACGCCAAGAGCGCGCTCGTGACGGCGCCGGACTACTCCGCCACCGCCTTCAATCTCATGTCCAAAGCAGTCGCCAGTGTGTACCCCATATACGAGCGCATGCTGGTGCAGGCCAACGCGTACGACTTTGATGACCTGCTTCTCCATACGGCCCTCCTTCTGGAGAACAACCCGCCCATCGGAGATCACTACGCGGATCGATTCCTGCACATTCTGGTGGATGAGTATCAGGATACGAACCACGCCCAGTACCGAATCGTCCGCCGGCTGGCCGAAGGACACGGCAACGTGTGCGTGGTGGGGGATGACGATCAGTCGATCTACGGTTGGCGCGGCGCCGATGTGAGAAACATTCTGGACTTCGAACGTGATTTTCCGGGCACAGAGGTCGTTCGCCTGGAGCAGAATTATCGCTCCAGCGCCTCGATAATCGATGTGGCCAACGCGGTCATCGCTCTCAACCGTTCGCGGAAAGAGAAGAGACTGCGAACCGAGCGCGGCGCCGGAGACTCTGTCGTCGTGGCCCGATTGCGGGATGAGAAGGCCGAGGCCAAGTGGGTTGTGGAGCGATTCAAGGCCTTCGGAGTTCGCGCCACCGACTGTACGATTCTGTACCGCACGAACGCGCAGTCGCGTCCGCTCGAGGAGGCGCTGCGCCGGGTCCGGATTCCGTACCGCGTCGTGGGGGGAGTCCGCTTCTACGAACGGCGCGAGATCAAGGATGTCCTGTCCTACCTCCTCCTGACCGTGAACCCTGCCGACGAAACCGCGTTCGGCAGGGCCGTGTCGTGGCCGCGCCGGGGGATCGGCTCAGTCACCCTGGAGCGGCTTCGTGACTGGGCTTCCGCGCAGGGCGTGCCACTCCTGGCCGCCGCTGAACGTGCGGCCGAAATACCCGGGCTCCCGCCGGCTGGGGCCCGCGCTCTGGTGGACTTCGCGGCCGCCATCGCGGCGCTCCGGAACCTGAGCCAGGAGGAGACTGTCGAAGCGGTGCTGCGGGAGTGTCTTTCGTCGTGCGGGCTGATCGCGGCCCTGGAATCGGAGGATGACGGAGAGGACCGGCTGGCCAACGTCACGGAGCTGCTAGCCGCTACGGCCGCCTTCGACCCGTCTCAGGTAGAGGACGCCGATGCGGAGGCCACTGACCTCGAACTCTATCTTCAGTCCGCGGCGCTGCAGACGGATGCCGACGAAATGGACGATTCGGAAGACTGCATCACAATGATGACGATCCACAGCGCCAAGGGGCTCGAGTTTCCAGTGGTATTTCTGGTCGGCCTCGAGGACGGCCTGTTTCCGCTGGCCCGGGCTTCGGAATCGGAGGAAGAGCTTGAAGAGGAGCGCCGCCTCTTTTATGTAGGTGTCACACGAGCTGAGGACCATCTTCTCCTCTCGCACGCGGATCGGCGCTGGAGGTACGGAGCCGAGAGCCGGTCGGCCCCGTCTCCCTTCCTCCAGGAACTACCCGATGAATCAGTACGCCGCGTGCACGTCGGGGGACGGTCGGCCGGGCCGGTTCCGGCTTACAGGGCGCACAGGCCGCGCCAGCCAGCACCGTCGACGGGCGCCCCACCCGAGACTAGGTTTTCATGGCGGCGAAGCCCGGGCCGGGATTCTCGCCCCGGCCCGCAGCCTGCGGGGGTCCGGTATGACTTCGGAGATACGCAGGAGCCGCTCCGCATCGAACCTGGCGCCCGGGTCGTCCATCCCCATTTCGGATCCGGTGAGATCCTGACGGTCAGTGGGCACGGCACTTCTGTGAAGGCCGATATCGAGTTCGAAGGATACGGAACGAAGAGGGTCGTGGTAGCGCACGCGCACTTGCGGCCCGAGTGAAACTGAAGCGAGTCAGATGACCAGAATAGATCCGGAAACGGTACGGCATGTCGCGCGGTTGGCGCGCTTGCGTCTAGACGAGGCCGAGGTCGACCAGTTGGGGTCCGAGATGTCGTCCATCCTGGACCATTTCGCGGCGCTCGAAGAAGTTGACGTGGCGCGGCAGGAAGGCCCCACTCCCCGCTCCATCGACCCGTTTCTGCGCCAGGATGTGGAATCGGCGGATCAGCTTACCCTGCCGGTCGAGTCACTGGCCCCTGACGTGCGGGCCGGTCTGATCGTGGTGCCCAGACTGGATGCTCTGGGCGGGAAGAACGGCGAGTCATGATCCGGACGATCGACGAGGCCCGGAGCCTCCTGGCCGGCGGATCCACGGGGCGGGATCTGCTCGAGCGCGCGGCCGCACGTCAGGCCGAGCTGGAGTCGGAAGATCCGGCCCTCAACGCGTTCCTGAGCACGATCGAGCCTGAAAGTCAGCTCGGTTCCGGCCAGGAAGCCGGCCCGCTGGCTGGCGTCCCGTACGCGGTGAAGGACAACATCTGCACGCCCGACCTGCCGACTACCTGCGGCTCGTTGATCCTGGAGGGCTATCGGTCTCCTTTCAGCGCTACCGCGGTGGCGCGTCTGGACGCGGCCGGCGCACGCCTGTTCGGGAAGACGAACTGCGACGAATTCGCCATGGGCTCGTCTACAGAAAACAGTGCCTTCGGGCCCAGCCGGAATCCGTTCGACCGAGACCGGGTGCCGGGCGGCAGCTCGGGCGGCAGCGCCGCAGCTGTAGCGGCCGGAGTAGTACCCTTCGCGCTGGGCTCCGAAACCGGAGGGTCCGTACGACAGCCCGCCTCGTTCTGCGGACTCGTGGGCCTCAAGCCGTCTTACGGGCGGGTGAGCAGATACGGACTGGTTGCGTTCGCCTCGAGCCTGGATCAGATCGGCATTCTGACGCGCGGAGTGCGCGACGCGGGACAGGTGCTGGAGATTATCTCTGGCCCGGATCCGCGAGATGCTACCTGTCAGGACCGTCCGCTTCCGCGCGCGGCCGCGCTGGACGGGGTGCAGCTGGACGGACAGGTGATCGGAGTACCGGAAGAATACCTCGGCTTCGGTCTGGACGGCGAGGTCCGGCAGGCCTTTGACGCCGCCCTGGGACAGCTCGAACAAGCGGGCGCGCGGATCCGCGAGGTGTCTCTGCCCAGCGCGCCGTCCGCCATTCCCTGCTACTACGTCATTGCTCCGGCGGAAGCCTCCAGCAATCTGGCTCGCTACGACGGGGTGCGATACGGCTTCAGGGACGGGTCCGGCGCCGGGCTGGAGGATTTGTACTCGCGAACTCGGGCGGGAGGCTTCGGTGCAGAGGTGAAGCGCCGGATCATGCTCGGCACGTTTGCGCTCTCGGCCGGTTACTTCGATGAGTACTATGGCCGGGCATTGCTCGTCCGGCAGGCCATCGCGAATGACTTTGAACGCGTATTCGATTCGGGAGTGGACGCCCTGTTTACCCCTACGACCCCGACCCCAGCGTTTCGGCTGGGCGAAAAAATAGCAAATCCGTACGACATGTATCTGTCCGATGTGTACACTGTATCCGCTAACCTGGCGGGGCTTCCCGCCGTCTCCGTGCCGATCGGCAACATCGGGGGGCTGCCGGTCGGAGCACAGTTCATGGCGCCGCGTTTTACAGAAGAGACCATGCTCGGGCTGGCCGTACGCCTGGAAGAGCTGGTGGGCTACGCGCCGCCCGATGTGGATGGGGCAGCCGCATGAGTGCCGGTACGATTGGTACCGACGGCTGGGAAGCAGTCATCGGCATCGAAGTGCACGTGCAGCTCCGGACACGCACGAAGATGTTTTGCGGCTGCCTGGCGGAGTATGGTGCGGCGCCCAACTCCAGGGTGTGTCCCGTGTGTCTAGGTCTGCCGGGCGCGCTCCCGGTGCCCAACGAGCAGGCGGTGCGTCTCGGCGTGCGAGCGGCCCTGGCTCTCGGATGTTCGATCCACGCCAACTCCCGCTTCGACCGCAAGAACTACTTCTATCCCGATCTGCCCAAAGGGTATCAGATCACCCAGTTCGATTGGCCCGTGGCTACGAATGGCAGCGTGCGGATTCGAAGCGGGGATGAGGAGCGTTCCATCGGCGTGCGCCGGCTCCATCTGGAAGAGGACGCGGGCAAGTCGCAGCATGACAGATTCGATGGAAGCACGGCCGTGGACCTGAATAGGGCCGGAGTCCCTCTGGCGGAGATCGTGACCGAGCCCGATCTGCGAAGTCCGGGCGAGGCACGGGCCTATCTTACACGGCTCAAGCAGCTTCTGGAGCATTTCGCCGCCGTCAGCGACTGCAACATGGAGGAGGGAAGTCTTCGGGCGGACGCCAACCTCTCCGTCCGTCGGGTGGGAAGCACGGCCCTGGGGACGAAAACCGAGGTAAAGAATCTGAATTCGTTCGCCCACGTCGAGAAAGCCCTGACCTATGAGTTCGAGCGCCAGGTAGCGGTTCTCGAGGCGGGTGATGAGGTCCGGCACGAGACCAGGCTGTACGACCCGGGGGCTAGCGAAACACGGCCCATGCGGGGCAAAGAGGAGGCCACGGACTACCGCTACTTTCCGGAGCCAGACCTGCCCTTGCTGGAGATCGACGAGGCAGTGATCGAGGAGGAGCGGGACAATCTACCCGAGCTACCCGATCAGCTCGAGGCGCGTCTACAGGCGCAGTACGAACTGTCGGAGTATGACGCCCGCCTGCTCGGCATGACTCCGCTTCGGGCCGTCTACTTCGAATCAGTGGTGGAGCGAACCGGTGCGGAGCTGGCCAAGAGCGCCGCCAACCTGATCATGGGCGATCTGGCCGCGGAGCTGAATCGGCGCGGTGCGAACGCAACGGAGGAGCAGCTCATGTCACCGGAGACTCTGGCGCGAATCGTCTCGCTCCGGTCGGAAGGAATGCTTAGCTCTGGCACAGCGAGTGAAGCCCTGCGCTTGCTGATTGGTGAGGAAGCTGGTCAGGACCCTGATGACGTTGTTGCCCGCCACGGGCTGGCCCAGGTGCAGGACGATTCGCAGCTCCTGGCCTGGATTTCAGAGGTCGTCCAAGCTCACCCGGACGAAAGCGCCCGTTTTCGCGGCGGAGAGGAAAAGCTCATCGGTTTCTTCATGGGCGCGGTGATGCGCGCCTCAGGTGGCAAGGCCGATCCTGGCAGGACGCGCGAGGCGCTCACCGGATATCTGGCGGCGGAAACCGAGGCCTAAGACGAGGCCAGGCGCGAGGTGGGCCGGCCGATGGCGAAATGAGCTTCTTCCAGCAGACGGTCTGACAGATCCCCTGTTTCTCCACGCCGCTCCCAGTACTTGACCTCACCGCTCGGCTTGGGGAAGTGGTAGTCGGCCGTGCGGCGCAGGGCTTCGCTGTCCTGCCAGCTACCCGCCATGAGTACGCGTCTCCGGATGCGCTTGGCCTCACCGAGGGCCGCATCACCGATGGGATCCTGCCGCACGGCGGCTGACGAACTGCCCTCCGAGAGAAAGCCGGCCACCAGTTCAAAGGCATACCGGTGGTACATGTCCACTTCCTCGGGCACGAGGTCCCAACGCGACCGATCCACCAGAGAATCGAAGATGGCCTGCCAGCCTTCGTGGCCGCTGATTCGAATCATGCCTCGGAAGATCCTGCGGTTGGTGCCGAAGCTGAATAGGGTATCGGACAGGACGCGCCGGAACAGATCGTCTGTCCGGGCGTGATCGGCCTCTGTCACGACCCAGCGGGCCAGAGTAGTCGGGGCCGGTCCCAGATCCGCATCCATCCGGTGCTCCCAGTACGAATGGCCCAGAGCCTTGGAGGAAGAGGTGAGCAGCAACTGGCGCGGAACGAAGCAGTTATGCGCCAGCACGTCAGCCGCCAGATGGCACAAGTATCCGAGCATGGCGGCGCGAAGCTGAGGATCGTCCCCCGCCTCTTCGTAGATCTCCTCGGCTACGTGCCAGTGGTGGCAGTGACGTCCAGCGGCCGCGTATTTCTTGGCCATCGAAATATCAGCCGCCAGGTTTCCGTACAGGAAATCAACCGGATAAGAAGTCAGGAGCGCCGCGATCGAGGACGGAAACAGATTGAGGGAGCGAAGTACCTCGAGGCCGAGCTGAGCATGAGTCGCGGGGCCCCACGCGAGGGCCGGTTCCGGAGTTAGTAGTAGGAGTGCGACAACGATCAGCGCTACGAACCCCGGGGAACGAAGGCTCAACCGTACCGCCTGCGCTCTCGGCTGAGGAATCGACGTGGGCGCTTGCCCCTTCTTCCTTTTCCTGTCACCCCGCGCACGGTCCGTACCAGCCCGGCGAGCGAAAAGAACGTCTCTTCCGCTTCCTCCTGAGCGACAGCCAGCAGCGCGTTGAAATCGGACACCCGTTCCTCTGCCAGGTCCACCATTCTGACAATCGACTCGGTGGCACGCGCGACAGTGTCATCGACGGCTTCGACGTTCGAGAGAACAAGAGAAGCGATCTGGCTGGACTGATCGAGAAGCTGGTCTGAACGCGCCAGCAGCGGAGCGGCGCTCCGCTCGAGGCTGGCGGAGATGCCCTCCAGCGTCTTGAGGGTCCGGATCAGACGGGGCACGAGCACGGCGACCGCGAGCACGAGGCCGCTCCCCAGGACGACCCACAGGATCAACGATGCCAGTATCAGTGCTTCCGTAAAACTCAACAGTCCTCCGTGGTCGAGCAACGCGAACTCATAGTCAAAATATACGGGATGCTCCCGGTACCCTCAACTGCACGAAGCGGGCCGCTCAACTGGATTCGCGGCGGAGATCCTCCGCCAGTCCCTGTACGTGACTTACCGTGATAGTGAACGCGATGCCCGTCGCCGGTTCCTCGGCGCCGCCGCTGGACTCCTGAAGAAGTCTGAGAGCCGCCGCCACCTTGTCGGGGTCATCGATAACGCTGAACAGGGTGCGGTTTTCCGGGCGGGAGCCTGAAATCAAGCTTTGCAGCCCGGCGAAAGCGGGGATCTCGTGGCCCAGCAGCTTTCCCATCCCTTGAGACTCGATGATCGTCGCACCCCGGATTCCGAGGTCCAGAAACCCTGTGAGGATTTCCTCGAGCTTGGCAGGGTCGGGGATCACGGCCACGAGCAGTACGCACTCAGTCTGCATCCTCTGTCCGTCAGTTCTGGGTACATTCGGTGCGGCCCGGTCGGGGCAAGCATAGAAGCGTGCCAGAAAACATGTCAAGCTGCCAGGCCCGCCGTCCGCCACGCCCGCCGTGTGCCGCGTTGCTCGGGCCCGCGTCTGCCGCCTAGGTTGGCCGCGTGGATTACCTCAGGAGGAGACGTTGAGCCACTTCAGAATCAAGGGACCGACCACCCTGTCGGGGAGCTTTCGGCCGGCCGGGAACAAGAACGCGGCGCTGCCGATTCTGGCCGGGTCGCTCATGGCCCGCGGTCCGGTGGTTCTGGAGAACGTTCCGGACATCCGGGACGTGCGCACCATCATCGAGGTGTTGCAGGGTCTCGGGGCGGTGGTGGAGTGGACGGCTCCGAATACAGTGCGAGTCGATCCGGCGCACGTATCCAGCGGCAACGTTCCCGCCCACCTCGCTTCCAGGATAAGAGCGTCTATTCTGCTCGCGGGCCCGCTTCTGGCCCGCTGCGGAGAGGTCGTCTTGCCCCCGCCCGGCGGCGACGTGATCGGTCGCCGGCGCGTTGACACCCATTTTCTGGCCCTGAGCAAGTTGGGGGCGGAAGTAGAAGTCGGTGAACAGTATGTACTACGTGGGAAGCGGCTGCACGGTACGGACATATTCCTCGACGAGCCGTCCGTGACCGGGACAGAGAACGCGATTTTGGCGGCGGCCACCGCCTCCGGCGTCACCCGGCTGAGAAACGCGGCCGCGGAGCCGCATGTCCAGGACCTGTGCCGGTTTCTCACCGCGCTTGGAGCCCGTATCGACGGAGTCGGAACGCACGAGCTGACCATCGAGGGCGTGTCGGAGCTCGGCGGCTGTACTCACCGGATCGGGGCCGACCATATCGAGATCGGCAGTCTGATCGGGCTCGGCGCGATCACCGGATCGGCGCTCACGATCGAGGACGTAGAACCCGAACTCGTCGACCCCCTGCGAGTCGGCTTTGGCCGTCTCGGCATAGTCTTCGATGTGCGGGACGGAAACCTGAGGCTTCCGGCCGAGCAGTCACTGGAGATCCAGCCCGATTATGGAGACCAGATTCCCGCTCTCGGTGACGGCCCGTGGCCGGCCTTTCCCGCCGACCTGACCTCGATCGCCCTGGTTGTTGCCACGCAGTGCAGGGGGACCGTCCTCATTCATGAGAAGATGTTCGAGTCGAGGATGTACTTCGCGGACAAGGTCATTGCCATGGGGGCCAAGATCGTGCTCTGCGATCCGCACCGGGCGGTCGTAGTCGGCCCGGCTCGGCTGCGCGGATCGACGGTCGAGAGTCCTGACATCAGGGCCGGAATGGCTCTTCTCATTGCTGCTCTCGCGGCTGAGGGAGAGAGCCGCATCTATAACATCCAGCAGATCGAGCGTGGGTACGAGCGCATTGACGAAAGGCTGCGTGCGCTGGGGGCTGAAATCGAGCGCGCCGAGGACGACGCCTCAGCCTGATGGAGCAGCCGGGTCTGATCGCAGACGGGATCCTGCCGGTCGACGGCTGGAGCGAAGCGCTGCCGGACATCGTCGCCGGTATAACTACAGCCGCTACCGGGCTCGATTTCGGCATGACGACCGCCGGGACGCCATGGGACCTGGCGGTCGGCTACGAGAGTCTGGCGCTTACGCTGGGGTTTTCCTCGGTCTGCGCGGTCCGGCAGGTTCACGGAGACCGGGTCTTAAGTGTCCGGGCGCCAGCCAATTCCGGCTTGACCATCTTGGGAGCGGCGGACGGTCTGGTCGGCGGGTGCGGGCAGCTCCTCGTAGTTACCGCTGCCGACTGCGTTCCCGTCTACCTGGCGGCTGAGCGGGGGTCCGCTGTTGGACTGCTGCACGCCGGGTGGCGTGGCACCGCGGCTGGCGTACTGGGTGCGGGTCTCAAGGCTCTGTGCGACGATCGCGAGGTGGAGGCCGATGACGTTCACGTGCATCTGGGAGTTGCCATCTGCGGAGACTGCTATGAAGTCGGTCCGGAGGTGCTGTCCGCCTTCGGTGTGAGGCCTGACAGCCCGGACGACAAGGGAACGGTAGACCTCAGAGCGACACTTGCCGCCCAGGCGACAGCGGCCGGCGTCCCCAGCGGTCAGATTTCGATCTCAGAACACTGTACCCGGTGCCAGGACTCCCGCTTCCACTCGCATCGGGGAAGTGCAGGCAAAGCCGGCAGAATGGCGGCCTATATAGGGCTCTCCTGAAGCCTCTGCAGGCTCGCCAGAGCGGTTGCCCCAGACCTGATTTTCCCTTACGTTTCGTGCCTAGGTATTTCTGCTCGGGTGTGCAGGGCCGACCCGGGCTTAGAGCGACGGTTCTTTGAAGTGGGGAAGCTCATTCGGCCCCACTTTTTTGTTGTATAGGGTTTTGGTCTGGTGGCCCGGACGTAGGTGCTTACGAGGATGGAAAAAGAACTAGAGGAGTTTCTGGCGGGTCTGGGCTTCGAACTTGTGCAGATGGAGCGCGGCGGTGGGCGAAGACGCCCTCTGCTTCGGCTGCGGATAGACCATCTCGAGAGCGAGGCGCAAGAATCGGCCGTAGTCACGCTCGAGGACTGCGCGCGCGTGAGCCGTGCGGTGGACGAGTTCCTCGTTCAGCGTGACGGAACAGCGGAGTTCACGCTGGAAGTCTCGTCACCTGGCGTGGAAAGGCCGCTGGTCAAAGAACGAGATTTTGAGCGCTTCGCGGGTTCGATGGTTCGCCTTCGTGGCTATGAGCCGTTGCACGCGGGAGCGAAACAGGTCGAAGGGGAGCTCGTGGGACTCGTCTCGGGGGAGACGGAGCCTCGGGCGCTCGTTCAAGTAGATGATGAGAAGCTCGAAATCCCGTTGTCGGGATTGGCTCGAGCGACGCTCTTGTATCGTCTGGCAGACGATCTCTAGGCGAAAAAAGCGATAGGGCATATATGAACGATCAGATTTCAGTGGTCGAGGCATTCCGCGTCATGACGGCGAACAAGTCGCTGTCAGATGAAGAGTTGCATGGCTTGATCAAGGACGGAATTCTGGCCGCGCTAGCCCGCCATTTCGGCGGTCCGGTGGACGCGGAGATTCAGATCCTTACCGACGGCGACATAAAAATCGTGGTGCTGAAAGAGGTCGTGGAGAAGGTTGAGGATCCAGCCCGCGAAATCGTCCTTGAGGAGGCTCGCTGGGATGATCCGGATTTTCAGCCCGGTGACCTGATCGAGATCCCCATCGCGTTCTCTGACTTCGGCCGTAACGCGGTGATGGCAGCCAAGCAGCGCATCATCCAGCGCGTGCGTGAGAGTGAGCGTGACCGTATTCGAGAAGAGTTCGCAGATCTTGTCGGGGAGCTTGTATCTGGTGAAATCCAGCAGATCGAACGCGGCAAGCTCGTAGTGATGCTGAACCGGGCCCGCGAGGCCGAAGCGGCGATTCCGTGGCGAGAGCAGAATCCGCGCGAGCGGTTTCGTCAGGGCGAGCCGATTAGGGCCGTTCTAAAGAAGCTGGAGGAGACCCCGCGGGGCCCGAGGCTTGTACTGTCACGAGCGGATCCAGCCTTCGTGCGCGCTCTGTTCGCGATCGAAGTGCCCGAGATCTATCAGGGCATCGTGGAGATCAAGGAGATCGTCCGTGAGGCCGGCGGGCGCACCAAGATCGCGGTCGCTTCGCGTGACGAGTCGGTAGACCCGGTCGGCGCATGCGTGGGCCTGAAGGGGTCTCGTGTTCAGGCCGTCGTCTCGGAACTGAGCGGGGAGCGCATCGATATCGTTCCGTGGCATCCGGATCCCGATATTTTCGCACGCCGCGCGCTGGCGCCGGCCAAGGTCGCCAAAGTCATTTCGGATGCGGAGCGGCACGTGGTGACGGCGATCGTGGACGAGGACCAGCTATCTCTGGCGATCGGGAGAAACGGTCAGAATGTGCGGCTCGCATCGCAGCTCATCGGCTGGCAGATAGATCTGTACTCCAGCCGGGACTGGATGGCGAAAGGCGCTGATACGCAGTTGTTTGGGGGCGGGGACGAGTACGAAGTAGCCGACTTCGCACTGTCCGAGCTCGAGGGACTTGCGCCGGCCACGCTAGCGGCTCTCCAGGCAGCGGGCATCAACAAGTTCCTGGATCTATTGGACATGGAACGTGACGACTTACTGCAGGTGCCGGGAATAGGCGAAGAAGAGGCGACAGCGGTCGTGGCGATCATCGACGAGCTCACGGTAGAGGAAGAGATTCCCGAGTCCGTGGAGACGGAACGGCTCGGAGATCCGGCGGCCTCAGCCGAGCCCGTGACGGAAGAGGAAGAGCCGGAGAAGGGGGTGACCGAGATCGCCCTGGGCACTCAGGACACAGCCGAGTCAGCGGCCGAGGAGGAGTCAGCGCCCGAGGAGGAAGAGGTGGCGTCGGCGACCTCTGCTGACGGCTCTGCGGAAGACTGAGTCGCGGACAGGCTTGGTCAGCCGTTGAGCGCCGAAGCTCCGGGGGACAAGAAAGCGCTGGAAATCCTGGGTCTCGCCAGGCGGGCGGGACGGACGGTACACGGCGACAAGGGCGTCAAGCAGGCAGCGCGATCATCACAATTGCGCTTGATCGTGGTGGCCCGCGACGCTTCGGACAATGCCAGAGCGCGGCTTCCGCAGGCGTTATGGAGTGAAGTAACAGTAGTACAGTGTGGCTCGGTAGCCACTCTGGGAAAGGCGATCGGCCGTGGTCGAACAGCCGTGCTCGGAGTGACGGACCGAGAGTTGGCATCTAAAGTAGTGCAGGTACTCGACAGGCAGCGGTAGCCGCTGCGGAGGTTCCAGGTTGGCAAAGTACAGAGTTTTTGAATTGGCTGAGGAGCTGGGAGTTGAAAGCAGTCACCTCGTCCAGATTCTACATCAAATGGACGTTCGTGTGAGGAGCCATATGTCCAGTGTGGACGATGTGATGGTTTCGCGCCTGCACGCACGTCTGGAACGTGAGCGCCGCACCGGAGATGCTGACGAAGCTGACGGCTCCGCGGGGACGAAACGGCGTCGGCGGCGCAAGCCTCCCGCTGTGGTGGCTGAGGCAGAGGTGGCTGAGGCAGAGGTGGCTGAGGCAGAGGTGGAGGCCGCTGAACAGGCGGCTGACGCGGCGACGCCCGAGATCGTGGCCGAGGATGTGGCCGCAGCGGTCGAGGAAGAGCAGGCCGAGCCTGACGTGGCCGAGCCGGTTGTCTCGGCTGAGGATGTCGTGATTGAGGCAGCGGAGCCGGGTGAGGTCGAAGAGCCCACGGCCGAGGCCGAGGAACCTGCGGCGGAAGCCGAGGAACTTGCTCCGGAAACCGAGCCTGCGCCTGAGCCCGCCGTCGAGCCCGAGCCACGGCGCGACGTTAAACCCAGCCCCGTTCGGAGCGGACTGCCGGAGGCTCGTCCAGAGACTGTGACCCCAGCCGCATCGGCTGGTCCTGGCGGTACGGTCCGAATTCAGGCTGAGGGATATACGACCGATGGGCGCAAGCGAAGCCGGCGAGAAAAGAAGCGGAAGAGCAATGTCGACCGCGAGGCAGTCCAGGAGAACGTCAAGAAGACCCTGGCGGCGATGGGGAGTGGTCCCACTCGGCGCAAACGCCGCGATACGGGTCCGACGCAGCAGGAGGTAGAGCGGGAGGAACGTGAGGCCAAGGAGGAAGTCGAGCGCACTACGGTGAGGGTTAATGAGTTTCTCACCGTAGCGGAGCTGGCGGATCAGCTCGGAACATCGGCCCAGGAGATCATCGCCTCTTCGTTCAAGAATCTAGGCTTGATGGTCACGATCAATCAGCGTCTGGATTTTGACCAGATCGAACTGATCTGCGACGAATTCAGCTTTGATGCCGTCAAGGAAGATGCCTATGAGGCTGACCTTGTCGAAGACCAACTGGAGGAAGAAGACGAAGCACTGCTCGAGCCACGGGCGCCCGTAGTCACGGTGATGGGTCACGTCGATCACGGGAAGACTTCGCTGCTCGACCACTTGCGTGAGACCAACGTGATCGCGGGCGAGTCCGGCGGTATCACCCAGCATATCGGGGCCTATCACCTGGAACTGCCGGACGGCAGATCTGTGGCTTTCCTGGATACTCCTGGTCACGAAGCGTTCACCGCCATGCGTGCCCGCGGCGCGGAAATGACTGATATCGTCATTCTGGTCGTGGCCGCGGATGACGCGGTCATGCCGCAGACGATCGAGGCGATCAGTCACGCCAAGAACGCTGGTGTGCCGATCGTCGTGGCGATCAACAAGGTGGACCTGCCAGCGGCCAACGTTGTCAAGGTGAAGCAGGACCTGTTGGCCAAGGAAGTGATCCTGGAGGAGTTCGGCGGCACGGTGCTTTCGGCCGAGGTGTCGGCCAAGACCGGCCAGGGGATGGAGGAGCTGCTTGAGAAGGTGCTGCTCCAGGCCGAGCTCCTCGAGTTGACTGCGAATCCGGGCGGGCCGGCGCGCGGCACGGTCGTAGAGGCAGAGTTGGACAAGGGGATGGGTCCCGTCGCCACGGTGCTCATCCAGAGCGGCCAGCTCAAGATCGGAGATGACTTTATCTGCGGGCTGCACGGTGGCCGCGTGCGAGCCCTGCTGGACGAACGCGGAAAGACGGTGACCGAGGCCGGGCCTTCGGTGCCGGTGAGAGTGCTGGGCATCGAAGGGGTTCCGCAGGCCGGGGACAGATTGCTGACCATGGACGCGGACCGCGTTCGAGAGGTCGTGGCACGGCGCCAGCAGCTGGAGCGTGAAAAGTCTATGCGCCGCGGTGGTAGCGTAGGCACTCAGCTTGAGGACGTGTTCGAGCGCATCAAGGCCGGCCAGCAGGCGACCTTGAATCTTGTCATCAAGGGTGACACGGACGGGTCGGTGCAGGCCCTGTCAGACTCCTTCGAACGGCTCAGCACCTCCGAGGTCGCCGTCAAGGTGATTCACCGTGGCGTGGGGGCTGTGAACGAAAGAGATGTTCTTCTGGCCGCCACGAGTGAAGCGGCGATTATCGGCTTCCATGTTCGCCCGGAGCCCAAAGCGCGAGCCGCGGCTGAGCGGGACGGGGTGCAAATTCGCGTGTACAACGTGATCTACGAGGCCGTTGAGGACGTCAGGCTGGCGCTCGAGGGGCTGCTCGAACCTGAAGAGCGGGATGTGGTGATCGGCTCCGCCGAAGTCAGGGAACTGTTCAGGGTGCCGAAGGCAGGGACCGTGGCCGGTTGTTACGTGACCGAGGGCACGATTCAGCGCAACGCTCCTATCAGGTTGCTGCGCGACTTCGTCCAGATTTACGAGGGCAAGATGGGTAGCCTGCGAAGATTCAAGGAGGACGTCCGCGAAGTGAAGGACGGCTACGAGTGCGGGATAGCGATCGAGGGCTACAATGACATCAAGGTTGGCGATGTGATCGAGTGTTTCCGCGTCGAACAGGTCGCCCGCTCGCTGGCCGAAAGCGCCGCCGCTACCTGAGCGTAGAGTGCTCTCCATCATGATCGGTATCGGGCGGCCGTGAGCGGCCGCCGGCGCATCGAGCGCCTCAACGGACTTCTCCAGGAAGAGCTGTCCCGGCTGGTACGTACGGAGCTGAAGGACCCTCGGGTGGGAGAGATTACGGTCACCGGGGTGGAGACGACCTCCGATCTCATGCATGCGGTCGTATACGTTCGGACGCTGGGCGACCTGACGCCGGTGGAAGAGGCAATCGAGGGTCTGGATAGCGCCGAGGGGTATCTTCGGCGATTGCTGGGCCGAGAACTCCACCTGCGGCGAATTCCGGAGCTTCGTTTTGTAGCAGACCGTACCCTGGAGCATGTGCAGCGGATCGAAGCCCTGTTGGATGAGGCCCGGGCTGAGGACGGATCTGAGCCAGCCGACTGATTTGACCCGCGGGGTATGGCTGGTAGACAAGCCTGTCGGCCCCACTTCGCACGCCGTTGTGCTCGCCGCGCGGCGCTCTCTGGGCGTCCGGCGAATCGGGCACACCGGCACTCTGGATCCCTTTGCGAGCGGCCTGTTGATCTTATGCGTGGGCAGCGTCACTCGCCTGGTCGAGTATTTCCACGAACTTCCCAAGACGTATCTGGCCACTGTCCGCCTGGGCGCCGAGACAAGCACTGACGACCGAACCGGCGATGTCGTTTCGCGTTCAGAGGCATGGCGCGAGGTAAGCGCCGAAACTCTCGAGGTGGCTCTGCAGGCCATGACGGGCTCAGTCGACCAGATGCCCCCGAGATATTCCGCCAAGCGCCAGGAAGGGCGGAGGGCGTACGAACTGGCCCGGGCCGGAGAGGAGTTCAGCCTGGAAACCAAGCGGGTTCACGTTCACGAGCTTCGTCTCCTGTCGTACGCTCCGCCCCTGGCGCAGCTGAGCGCCGTGGTCTCCACCGGTACATACATCAGGGCGATTGCCCGCGACCTGGGCCACGCTCTAGGCTGTGGGGGGCACCTCGCCGAGCTTCGGCGCACGTCCATCGGGCCCTTCGATGTGGGGGACGCGATCGCTCCGGACGCTTTCGAAGCTCTCAAACGAGGCCCAGCTGCACGGGAAGGCGCCGTGCCAGGGTGGCTCAGTGCCGAGCAGGCGCTCCCGTGGCTGCCTGTCGTCGACCTCTCCCCTGAGGACGCCGAACACATTCGCCACGGACGCAGAATCGAGACGGCGAGCGCCGCCCCGGCAGCGGCCCGGGTGGCGCTGTACGAGGGTGGCCGGTTGCTCGCGGTGGCGCAGCGGGAAGGGACTATTATCAGGCCTGAGAAGGTTTTTCTTGATCACTGAATTCAGAGACTGGAGCGACAGCGGGCTGCCTCCGGACGTGCCCGGAACGGTGGTGACCGTGGGCACGTTTGACGGCGTGCACCTCGGCCATCAGGCGGTGTTGCGAGAGATATCCGCCCGGGCCAGGGAGCGGTCTCTGTCCAGCGTGCTGGTCACCTTCGATCGGCACCCGCTCACGGTCGTTCGGCCTCACCTGGCCCCGGCACTTCTCACGACCCCGGATGAGAAGAAGGCGATTCTGAGCCAGTCCGGACTCGATTACGCGGCCTTCCTTCCGTTTACTCCAACGCTGGCGTCCTACGAACCGGCCGAGTTCGTAAAGCTCGTACTCCTCAAGCGCTTCCGGGTGAAAGAACTGGTAATCGGTTACGACCACGGCTTCGGCCGCTCCAGGACCGGTGATATCACCTTGCTTCGCGAGCTTGGGGAGCACTTGGGATTCGCTGTGGACGTGGTGTCGGCCGTGGCTGCCGGGGCAGATCCGGTCTCGTCCAGCCGGATCCGAAAGGAACTGGAAGACGGCGACGTGGAGTCTGCCGCCACCGGACTCGGCCGTCCCTATTCGTTCCGCGGACCGGTCGTGCACGGGCAGGGCAGAGGGCGCCACCTCGGTTTCCCGACCGCAAACCTGCTGCCGCCCGGAGGCGGAAAATTGCTGCCCAAGGCCGGCATCTACGCCGTCAGGGCGTCCTTTCGCAACCAGATTCTGGCTGGGCTCCTGCATCTGGGGCCGCGTCCCACATTTGCCGGATCGCCACCTTCCATAGAGCTCTATGTCCTGGACTTCGATTCCAACATCTACGGGGAGAGTGTGCAGGTGGAGTTTTTAACCCGCCTCCGGGAGGTGCTCCCGTTCAGTTCCGCGGCGGAGCTAGTTGCACAGATGCAAAAGGACCTCGAAGTTGGCCGGGCTTATTTTCGAGCGCACCCGGTAGGAGGAACATCAGCCGGGTAGTTTACATTAGTCTGCATGAGACTTATTTTATCAAGCTGTAGAGACAACGAAAATAAGCGTGGAGGAAGTACATAGGATGGGTTTGGATACAGCGTATAAGGCACAGATTGTAGAAAAGTTCGGGTCGCACGAGAACGACTGCGGCTCGGAAGCCGTACAGATCGCACAGCTTACCGCTCGGATCACCGACCTCACCGACCATTTCCGCACTCACCCCAAAGACAGCCACAGTCGCCGCGGTCTTCTGAAGATGGTGGGACGTCGGCGTCGGCTCCTGGAGTATCTCAAGAAGAACGACCTTCCCAGATACCGCACCGTTATCAAAGAACTCGGCCTCCGACATTAGAATCGGCTGCGGCCGGTAATAGTGTACCCAACGGCGGCTCGCCCACCGCGCTTCTGCGGTGTCGAGTCCGTTTTGTTGTAGAAGCACGCAAGAAAGAAGAAAGAAGAGAAGAAGCGAAATGACCCACAGAATCGAACGAGAAT
>JBDLJJ010000003.1:0-59614 GCA_039714435.1 Gemmatimonadota bacterium
GTGTCTCAGTCCCAGTGTGGCTGGTCGCGCTCTCACGCCAGCTACCCGTCATCGCCTTGGTAGGCCATTACCCCACCAACTAGCTGATAGGCCGCGAGCCCATCCGTAGGCGGTAGCTTCTAAAGAGAGGCCACCTTTGACGCCGGGCTTCTAAGCCCACGCCATACGCGGTATTAGCTCAAGTTTCCCTGAGTTGTCCCCCACCTACGGGTAGATCGCTCACGTGTTACTCACCCGTCCGCCGCTGTACTCGCCCCCGAAGGGACTTTCTCGCTCGACTTGCATGTGTTAGGCACACCGCCAGCGTTCGTCCTGAGCCAGGATCAAACTCTCCATAGTTTTTACTATCGAGCTTGAGTGCAGAGTCAGACGGCGAACCGCCTGCCCTACCACTTGACTCTGGAACGCTGTTGAACCTGTCGGTTCATACGCGTTCAGAAAATCACTTTTGTTCCTCATTAACGCACGGGAAGTGATGCCCGTGCTGAGGCCCACACGCCACTATACACCATCTTTTCAAAAAGCAAACTGCTCAAAAAGCAAACTGCGCCGACGTGTCGCCACGCCCGCGCAGCAGTACATACTAAACTACAAATGTCGGATCGTCAACGGGTCCGCCGAGGCGGCTCTGTATTCGATCAGCGGTCGCGAATATAGCCGTACTCTCGCACGGCGCAAGGGCCCCCGCGAATGCTGCTCAGGAGTTCCCACAGGCGTCCGCTCAGGAGTCCGCATCTTCAGCGTACTTCTTCAGTTTGCGATACAGCGTTCGCCGGTCCATGCCCAGTAACTGAGCGGCCTTTGTCTGGTTTCCACTCGTAGATTCGAGTACAGACAGAATCTGTTCGCGCTCCAGCCGCTCCACGCTCCAGCGTCCGCCCCGGCCCAGCTCCAGTAACCGATGTTCTGGAATCGACGACGAGCCAATGGGAGGGTCGAAGCGGATGGATTCGGATCCGGCATAGATAATCATGGCCCGCTCGATAAAGCTCTGCAGTTCCCGAACGTTACCTGGCCACTCGTAATCCATCATTCGCTGGTATGTCTCAGGCGGGATCTCAGGCGGCTTAACCTGGTTCTCGTCCGCAAACTGATTTCGAAAATAGTTCGCCAGCAGCGGGATATCCTCCTTGCGGTCCCGGAGGGGAGGGACGGCGATAGGAAAGACGTTGAGCCTGAAGAAGAGGTCCTCTCGAAATCGGCCCTCCGCCACCTCGCGCGCCAGATCTACGTTCGTGGCCCCGATGAGCCTGAAGTCTACGGGGAGCCGGCTGGAGCCGCCCACTCTCTGAACGTGGCGGTCTTCCAGCACCCGCAGCAACTTGGCCTGGATAGCCGGCGAAATCGTCGAGAGCTCGTCCAAAAACAAGGTGCCGCCACTGGCTTCCTCGAACAGGCCACGCCGGCTGGCAATCGCTCCCGTAAAGCTCCCCTTTACGTGGCCGAAAAGTTCCGACTCGAGGAGAGTCTCGGGCAGCGCGGAACAGTTGACCGGAACGAAAGATTTTTTCGCCCGGGGCGAAAGGTCGTGAACGGCCCGCGCCACGAGCTCCTTCCCTGTTCCGGTCTCTCCGGTTACGAGCACCGTGGCTCGGGTCGGAGCGACTCTCTCGATCAAGTCGAACACCCGGCCCAGGGCGCGCGATTTTCCTATCATGCGAGAGCGCGGCCCTCTCGGCACCTCACGCCGCAGCTGCGCCAACTCGCGCCGCAACTCTGTTCGCTCGCGGGCGCGCTGAATGATCAGCAGAAGCTCTTCAGGCTCGAGCGGCTTCTCCCGGTAGTCGAATGCGCCGAGCCGCATGGCCTGGACAGCGGTTTCGATATCGGCGAAGGCCGTCATCATGATGATCTCGGCGTCCGTCTGGGTGTTCGGCGCCGCCATCATGACGCTAATCCCGTCGATGCCGGGAAGGCTATAGTCGAGAAGCACCACATCGAATATGTCGCGCTGCATGATCTGGAGAGCCTCCTCGCCTGTGCGGGCGCTCACGACTTCGTATCCCGCGTCGGTCAGAAGTTCCTCCAGAAGAGTGCGCATGGGAGCCGCGTCGTCCACAACCAGGATTCGGCCATGCACCCGGGAGACGTCCTGCGCCTCGGTTTCTGGAACGTGCGCCAGGGCGCCCTGCCGGTTCACATCTCCTCCTCTCTGTCCGCCACCGGAATTCGGACTCGCACTTCGGCTCCTGCTCCCGGTGCGCTGGCCAGGTTGACCTCTCCTCCCGCGAGCGCAGCTCGCTCCCGCATCCCGAACCAGCCCAGGCCGCGCCCCGCGTCGGCGCTGCGGGCGTGGAGGGAGAATCCGCGCCCATTGTCGCTTACGGTTGCCATTACCGCCTCGTGATCCTGGGAGAAAACGATCTCCATCCTGGTCGCCCTGGAGTGCCGAATGACGTTGGTCACAGCCTCCTGAATGATCCGGTAGAGCGCTAGCTTGGGCGCGGGAGCGAGAGCTTGTGGGTCCATCGGCCCGGCAATGATCTCAGTCTCCAGGTCAAGATCGGCGGTAGCACGCCGTACGTGCGCCCGAACCGCGGCGATAACTCCGGACGCATCCAGTTCGGGGGGACGAAGACCGTGCACGATCCGGCGCACCGCGGCGTCGGCTTCCTGGAGCTCCTCGTACAGGCCTTTGAGCAACTCCTCCCTACGCTCGGGCCCTTCCGCTTTCCGAATCATCTGAACGCGCATGATGAGGGCCGATAAGCGCTGGGCCGTGTCATCGTGCAGGTCGCGCGCGACTCTCTCGCGTTCCTCTTCCATACCCCGGAGAACGCCCGAGCCGAACCGCTGCAGTCTCTTCTTGGGCGTCAGATCGTGAACGACAGCCAGGACGTGTACGTCAAGCTCGTTTGCGATCGGCGCCAGACCGACGAAGACGGGGAAATCAGAGCCGTCAAGGCGCCGAGCCTCGAATTCCTTCCGAATGGGCTGCCGTCCGGGCTCGTTCACGAAGCTCAGCAGCGCTTTCTGGTGGGATTCACGCAAATATTCGGGTACGATCGCCTCCAGAGACACACCCATCATTCTCCGGCGACCGTACCCGAACATCTCCTCCGCCCGCTGGTTGGCGAGCAGAACGCTTCCAGACGAGTCGAACACGAGGCAACCGTCCGGACAAATCTCAAACAGAACTCGTCCGTCCAGCTCCGATAGATACGCCTCTTCCTCCCGCTGTTCCCGTCCCTCGGCCCGCAGCGCGGAATCCATGGTGTGGCTACGCTACCGGTTGTTCATCAGTCACCGCGGCCAGCGGCTCGTCCGGACGCAACTCCTTGCCATCGCCCTTCAGGACCAACACGGGGCACGGAGCCTGACGGAGTACTCTTTCCGCCACACTGCCGAGCAGCGTGCGCTCGTACCCGGTGTATCCATGACTGGGCATTACGATCAGATCGTAGCCGCCTTTCTCGGCCGCCTCGATTACTTCCCCTGAGGCTCTGCCAATGACGGCCCCTACTCCGGGAGTCCGATCCAACTCCATGGTCTCGGCCAGGCGAGCCAGCCGATCCTCGGCCTCTTGCCGGAGCACCTCTGGCCGGGAGGCGTTCTGCAGATATGTCTCCGGGTAAAGGGGCAACTCTACGGCGTGGAGAAGATCAACGTTGGCCCCGAAGGCTGAGGCAAGCTCTCGGGCTACGCCCACCGCGAGTGAAGTGTGGGTCGAGAAATCAACCGGGAGCAGGATCTTGTCGACAGCCAGTGGAGCCGCCTTCTCGTCCAGCCGAACCACAAGAACCGGGCACTTGGCCAGTCGAACTACCTCTTCCGTGACACTGCCCAGCAGCAGCCGGCGAACACCTCGGCGCCCATGCGAGCCCATCACGATCATGTCCACATCATGCTCTTCGGCGTACCCCAGAATGGCCTGCCCCGCGCTCACTCCCTGCACGGTTTCATGGTAAACCTCACCCCAGGCGATCTCCGGTACTGCCTCTTCCAGCGCCAGCCTGGCCGCCTTCTCACCAGGGTACGGGTCCCTGCGCTCCAGATAGTGTTCCGAATGCAGCACCTGGACGTGGAGCAGATGGAGGTCCGCTCCATGCAATTGTGCGAACCGGGTCGCCACGGGCAGCGCGTGCTGCGCGCAGGCGGACAGATCCGTCGGGCAAAGTATTCTCTGAATGTTTAGCATCGGACTCCTCCTTCTCTCAAAGTCCTACCCCGCACTACCGGCCCTTCCATTACCGGCCCTTCCACTACTATGACAGCATGCCTTGTACCTGCCGAGCGATTTCGCGTCAGGCTCGCAATCGACTGAGTTGCTGGCACTTGGGGCTTCCGTGCAGTTAGCCCCCGGTGCGCTACGGGACTATTTGTCCCAGCAATGTGGCACATTGACCCAGTGCTGCGCTATCCCCAGATCGTCGGCCGGCCGACCAAGCCACCAAAAGCCCCGCGTGGCGCCAGCATATGAGCGCGCTTCGGGAGTTGTGCGCGTAGCGATGAACGGGCACGTTCCTCGCTCTGTGGTATCACCGACAACGGGTGTCCCCTGGATCCCTTTTTCGCTGAAGAAGCGAGGTCTGATCATGGTTACTCTTCATCACGTTATGACGACCGATGTTCAAACCGTGTCGGCGCAAGCCAGCGTTCGGGAGTTGGCCGAGTTGCTCAGTGCCAATCGAATAAGCGGTTGTCCGGTTGTGGAAGGAGACCGGGTCGTGGGCGTGGTGTCGACGAGCGATCTTCTTGAATTCGATGCCATCACACCTGGAGTTCCAGTTCTGCGTTCAGAAGACTCCCACTCCGACATATGGGCCCCCGCAGAGACGTGGCGGGAAGGAGACGAGTCACCGTCCGCTTTCTTTATCAACTGGTGGGAGGATGCGGGAGCCGATGTAACGGTTCGCGCTACCAGTTCGGATTCGCCGGAGTGGGATCGCCTCGAAGAGCACACGGTGGACGAGATCATGACCAGAGCCGTCTGTGCGCTGTCTGCCGATATGGGCCTCGATATGGCGGCCAGGTACATGCTCAGGGCGGGTATCCACCGGGTACTCGTTATGGATCACGAGCGTCTGCTGGGTATCGTAACCACGACGGATCTCATCAAGGCGATAGCCCAGTACGGAATCGCGGGCTAGCGGGCACCTCCGTGTGGAGCCCGTTCTGCGCCGCGATTCGATCTGTGGTCTGCGCCGGTGCCTTCACGGTTGGCGCGATAGCGGCTTTGGCCAGCCCGCTTTCCGGGCAAGAGCCACGGGAAATCGTTGACCGGGTCGACCAGCTACTACGGGGCGAATCCAGCCGGGGTGTGGTCGAGATGGAAGTGGTCAGCTCACACTGGGAACGAACCCGGACGATGAGAATCTGGTCGCTCGGCACCGAATACGCGCTTATTCGCATTGTCTCCCCAAAAAAGGATGCCGGTACGGCCACGCTCAAGGCAGGGGATGAGATATGGAACTACCTGCCCCGAGTCGACCGGGCGATCAAGATTCCGACGTCTCTCATGAGTTCGTCGTGGATGGGATCGCATTTCACCAACGATGACCTCGTCAAAGAGCACCGGCTCATAGACGACTACGCGATCGAAACCTCGTATGAAGGGCTGCGGGGCACGATCGCGGTGTGGGAACTCGATCTCACTCCGTTGCCGGAAGCACCCGTCATTTGGGAGCGGATCCTGTATCAGGTGCGGAAGCGAGACTTCATGCCCGTTTGGGCGAAATTCTACGACGAACGAAACGCGCTCGTCCGAACGCTCCACTGGTCGGAGTACCGAACTATGGGTGGTCGGCTGGTACCAACGATTCTCACGGTGATTCCAGCTGACCAACCGGAGGAGCGAACGGAGATCCGATACCTCGAGCTTGAATTCGATGTCGGACTGGAGGAATCGTTTTTCTCTCTTCGCTTCCTGCGTGAGCAGGCCGACTGATATGCGAGCAACCCCATGGCGCCGGATCGGGTGGCGTAACCTGGGTCGGAACCGGCGGCGCACACTATTTACACTCGGCGGACTGGCCATCAGTTACACGGCGGTCGTGGTGATGGCCGGACTGGGCCGAGGTATGGTGGCGGAGATGGTGGGGAACGGCACGGGCCTATTTAGCGGCCAGATCCAGATACACGCCGCCGAGTATCTGCCAGAACGCAGCCTGTACAGCACGATCGGAGGGCGGAGTGGGCTGAACGTGGCGGCGACCCTGGCAGCGGTCGAGGCCGACCCCTCGGTGGATGCGGCAGCGCCCAGAGTGTACGCCGGTGGATTGGTGAGTTCCGGCGAGGCCACTGTCGCCGCAGGATTCGTCGGTGTCGATTTGGCGCTCGAACCGAAGGTCTCGACGCTCCTGGAATCGGGCCTCCGCGGGCGCCACCCCAGGTCCGGCAGAAACGAACTGTGGATCGGACAAGAAATGGCTCGACAGCTTCGTGTCGAGCCGGACGATGAGATCGTGCTCGTCGCCGCGGCTGCGGACGGATCCCTCGGAAACGACCTGTTTCAGGTGGCCGGCATCTTCAGCACGGGCATCGCCGATGTCGACCGCTCTCTCGCACTGGTTCCGATCGATGCCCTTCAGACGCTTGTGGCTCTCGAGCCGGACCGAATCCACGAGGTGGCTGTTCGGCTGGCCGATCCCTGGGAGGCTCCGCCGACTGCCGTCCGGCTGAGCGCTGCTCTTGGGTCAGGCGTACTCGACTCGGAAGTCCAACCGTGGACGGAGCTGTACCCCGAGATCGTGCAGTACGCTGAACTGTTCATTTCGGTCGAGTGGCTTCTGATCGCCATCGTTTTTGTGATTGCGGTATTCGGGGTCGCCAACACGATGCTCATGGCTACGTTTGAGCGTCGGCGGGAATTCGCGCTCTTGCGAGCGTTGGGCGCCACTCCCCGGACGGTACTGAGGCTCGTGTTCACCGAAGCAGTACTGCTCGGCGGTGTGAGTCTCATTTGCGGCATGATGATCACGTTTCCGATCCTCGTGTGGTGGCAGCACTCTCCGCCCGACATGAGCTGGCTGTACGGCGGGTTCACTATGGCGGGAGGTCTGGTGAGGCCGACCCTGCGCGTCGAGTATCCGGGTGCCATAGTGTTCACGGCGGCCATCGCCCTGTTCGCTACAGCCCTGCTGGCAGCCACTTTTCCGGCGATACGCTCCTCGCGAGTGGCGCCGGCAGAGACTTTGATGGGGCGATGAGCGTGCACGTCTCGATCCTGACTCGGCTTGCGCTACGGAATCTGCGCCGCCAGACGCGCCGTAGCCTGCTCAGCGGTCTTGCGATGGTCGTCGGCCTGGCGCTGCTCGCGTTTTCCCGTGCCCTCGCCGCCGGCGCCCACGAAGACTGGATCGAAGCCGGGGTCCGCCTGTCGGGCGGTCATGTCACGGTCGAAGCACCCCATTTTCACGCCAGGAAGACTCTGTCGTACAGGATATCGGGTGACGAATTGCGAGCGGTAAACGATGCCCTCTCGACAGCGGGCCTGGCGGCCGATGTGCGCAGCTCTGCTGTGCGGCTGGAGATACAAGGCTTGGCCAGCACAGCAGTCTCGGCCGCACCCGTCACCGTCCTGGGCGTCCAGCCCGGGTCGGAACGCGATTTTTCACATCTGGCCGAGCGCCTCATCAATGGGCGTTATCTGGCTGAGAATGACAGACTGCACGCGTATATAGGCGAAAAGCTTGCGGAGCGTCTCGGTCTGGGCATCGATTCCCGCCTCATCCTCACTGCCCAGGATGCGGAAGGCGAGATTAGCGGCCAGTTGACGCGGGTCGCCGGTATTTTCCGGACGGGGATTCCGGAAGTGGATGAACGACGCGTCGAGATTCCGATCGGCATGGCTCGTGAGTGGCTGGGAGCTGACGGCTCAGCGACGTCCGTCGCGCTGCTTCTGGGCTCCAGTGATAGGGTCCAGGACGTCGTAGCCAGGTTGGACCACGAGCTGTCGTCCCGGGACGCTGATCTGGAAGTGCTGACCTGGCGTGAGGCCTCGCCTGGACTGGACGCGGCGATCCGAATGGACGACTTCGGAGATTGGGTGTTCCACTCGATAACGCTTGTAGTAGTCGCGCTCGCCGTCGTCAACACGATACTCATGTCTGTGCTGTACAGGGTTCGCGAGTTTGGCGTTGTTCGCGCTTTGGGCCTCACACGGACGGAGACTGGCGTCCAGGTGCTTATTGAGGGGCTTCTGCTTTCAGTCGCCAGCGGGCTGTTGGGAATAGCGCTAGGCCTTGCGCTGACCTGGATCTTCTTCCGCGACGGGCTCGATTACTCGTTTCTGCTGGAAGAGGGATTTCGGGCGGCCGGGACCATCATGGAGCCCATCGTGCGACCCCGCTTTCACGTGAGCCAGCTTATCGGCAGCCTCGCATTCGTATTCGGGATCGGTATCCTGGCCTCGGCTTACCCGGCCTTCCGGGCGACCCGGATCGAGGTGGCTGATGCCATGAAATTCGAGGCGTGATAATGCAAGAGGGAGAACAGTCTCGAACACCAGTGCCCGCCGTTCGTACTGAGGACCTCTGGAAGATCTTCGAGCACGATGGGCAGGTGGTCGAAGCCGTAAGAGGTGTGTCTCTCACAATCGAAGCGGGCGAATTCGTTGTATTGGCCGGGCCGTCCGGCTCTGGAAAAACCACACTCCTCAACTTGCTGGGCGGGCTTACGAGGGCTACCCGCGGCCGGGTTTGGGTCGACGGTAATGACATCACTCGTCTACCGGAACGGCAACTCGCCAAACTCAGGCTGGAGCGGTTGGGCTTCGTGTTCCAAGCCTATAATCTTCTGCCCGTCCTTACGGCACTGGAGAACGCCGAGTTTTCCTTGCTCCTCAGGGGAGTTGGAGAGAAAGAGCGCCAGGAGCGAGTGGAGGCACTTTTTGCCAGGATCGGCATCGCGGGACTGGAGGATCGACGCCCCGGGAAATTGTCGGGCGGACAGCAGCAGAGAGTTGCCGTGGCCCGAGCTGTCGTAGGACAGCCTGCCCTCGTGTTGGCCGACGAGCCGACCGCCAACCTGGACTCGGCCACCAGTGGTTCGCTGATCGACTTGATGGCAGAACTCAACCGCGACCTCGGATCTACCTTCGTGTTCGCAACACACGATACCCAGCTAATGGAGCGGGCCAGGCGCCTCATTCGTCTCGTCGACGGCGCGATAGTGGACGACCAGCGGGTCGAACTGGACACCTGAGCCATGTGCCCGACCCTGCTCACCGTGTTTCTGGCCGGCTTCTCGCTTCCGCCCACACCTCACTTGGAGGCGCAGGCTAGCGAGATTCGTGGATACGCTCTCAACGTTGCGGCTGGCACGAACTCGGGCCCCTTCACATCCTCGAACGTATCCGATACGCAGATCATTCGCCTGATGGCCGCTCCGGCCATAGGGCCTGTCGAGCTGGAACTGGCACATGAGCAGTTCTTGTCGTTAACGGTGGGAGAGTCGATGCCCAGCCGCTCCGATGATTTTGCCACGCCCCGAAGCGGCACTGAGTGGCTCGACCTACAGGGGACGATCGCTTCTTCGGATCGTGCTGTTTGGCGCCACCGTGTGGACCGCCTCTCCGCTCATTTCGAACTCGGCTCAGCGGCTGACCTAACGGTCGGCCGGCAACCTATCTCATGGGCCACTACCCTGATTCTCACGCCGGCCGACCCCTTTGTTCCTTTCAACGCCGAAGATCCGTTCCGCGAATACAGGACCGGTGTAGATGCGGCGCGCCTCCGTGTGTTCCCCGGGCCATTCTCCAGTCTGGATGCAGTCTTACGTGTGGCCAAGGTCGACGGCGAGGATATCGTGACGGGCCTCGCAAGAGCGCACGCGGTTGTGGCCGGCTGGGAAGTCGGGGGCTGGGCCGGATATGTTCACGAAGAAGCATCTGTGTCGCTTGCTCTGACTCGGACGTTCGCCGGGACTGCGGGCCGGGCCGAGTTCGTGGTCCGAGACCAGGAGGAATCTATCGTTTCGAGACTTGCGCTGGGCCTGGACAGAAGCTTCTCCGTATTCGGGCGAGACCTCTATGCGGTGCTCGAATACCAACGCGACGAGCTGGGTGCGGGCGATGCCTCGCAGTTCGCGTCCGTTCTTTCCAGTCGCCCATTCCGGCGCGGAGAACTCATCGTACTGGGGCGTAACACCGCTGCACTTCAAACCACATACTCGATTCACACGCTCTGGTCCACGACCCTGCTGCTTCTGTCTAACCTGGACGACCCAAGCCTGCTGTTGGCTCCCGGACTTGGCTACTCGGTTAGTGATGAAATCGTGGCCAGGGGTGGCCTGTTCTTAGGCTTGGGCCGAAACGAGACCTCTGCGGGCACTCCAGGATCAGAGTTCGGGCCGGTACCGACCGTGGCATGGATTTCCGCGGCGGTTTTCTTCTGAGTCCCCGCCTGATCCCACCCGATCCCACGGGGGTTCCTCCCCGCAAGCGCGAAGAAAGCCAGGCATGGCACGCGTCTGAGCCTGATGCGGCGATCACGTCATTTCACACAGACAGCAAGCTCGGCCTGGACTCCGGCGAGGTCGCTCGCCGGCTGGTCACCCACGGCCCGAACATCCTTATCAGGGAGCCCAGCGCGCGATGGACTGGTGTCCTCGCGCGTCAGTTCGCCAATGCACTGAATCTAGTCCTTCTCGCTGCTGCTGGGATCGCCGTCCTGGCTGGCCAGTTGACCGACGCGGTTACGATTCTCGTCATCGTCGTGCTCAACGGCATTCTGGGATTTGTTCAGGAGTGGAAGGCCGAGCTGGCCGTCGCTGCTCTCCAGCGCATGCTGGCAATGCGCTGCACCGTAGTCAGAGACGGACACGAGACCCGGATCGACGCAGCCGAGGTCGTTCCCGGCGATCTCGTGTGTCTCGAGACAGGTGATCGGGTACCCGCAGACATGCGGCTGACCGAACTCCTCGACCTAAGAACGGACGAATCAGCGCTTACGGGTGAATCCCTCAGCGTCCACAAGCGGATCTCCTCCGTGCCATCCGCGGCGCCGGTGGCTGAACGCGTCTCCATGGCCTGGATGGGAACCACAGTTACGGCCGGCCGCGGCCGCGGAGTCGCAGTCGCGACTGGCATGCATACCGAGTTCGGACGGATAGCCGAACTCGCTCAGGCCGTGACCCCTGACCGAACTCCCCTGCAGCGCAAGCTCGGCGTGCTAGCGCGCCAACTCGGAATGGCCTCGGTCGGTGTCGCAGCTTTGGTGGCCGCGCTGGGCTGGGCCCTGGGCCGCCCGCCCATGGAGATGCTCCTGACCGGTATTTCCCTGGCTGTGGCCATCGTTCCGGAGGGATTGCCGGCCGTCGTGACGATCACGCTGGCGCTCGGCATCCGATCCATGTCGAGGCGAAAGGCCCTGCTGAGAAGCCTGCAGGCGGCGGAGGGTCTCGGGGCGGCCACCGTGATCTGCGCCGACAAGACTGGAACACTCACTGAGAACGAGATGACCGTACGCCGGATCTGGCTGGCGGCGGGTGAGGTACAGACGACCGGGTCGGGTTACGACCCGGCGGGACACTTCGAGGCCGCTGGGCTGAAAGTCGATTATTCGGCTCGGCCCGACCTGCTGGCGGCGCTCGATACGGGGCTCCGCTGCAACCACGCCAGTGTGCATCTGGAGGGTGGCCGTTGGCAGCCGGTGGGTGAACCGACGGAAGTGGCTCTGGTGGTGGCGGCCTGCAAGGCATGGCTCGACCGTGATACCCACCCTGGGGCGGTGGCCGAGTTCTCATTCAGCTCGAGCCGCAAACGCATGTCCGTCATACAACCGGACACCTCAGGCCTCGTGGCACATGTGAAAGGGGCTCCCGAGATCATTCTGGAAAGGTGCTCGCGGATCATGGACGGCTCTTCGGAGCGCACATTGTCGGCCGCCGACCGCGAGCAGGCTCTAGAAGTGTACTCCGAGATGGCCCGTGCCGGGCTGCGAACGCTGGCGCTGGCCCGACGCGATGTAGGAGCATCAACACCGCTCGACCCGACCGAACTCGAGACAGATCTGACCCTGCTGGCCGTCATGGGCATTCTGGATCCGCCCCGACCCGAGGTTCAAGGGGCCGTCTCGACCGCACGGGCGGCCGGGATTCGGGTGCTCATGATCACCGGAGACGCTCCGGCCACGGCGCTGGCCATCGCCGGACAGATTGGACTTCCCGCCTCGGCTGCTATTACGGGAGCGGAGCTGGACGCGTTCGACGACAGCGAACTCGAGACGGCCCTGCAGAGGGACGTTCTGTTCGCACGCACAACGCCGGAGCACAAGCTCCGCATCGTGGAGAGTCTGAGAGCGGGCGGCGAGGTCGTCGCCATGACGGGCGATGGGGTCAATGACGCTCCGGCGCTCAAACGGGCCGACGTCGGTATCGCCATGGGTATACGCGGGACCGACGTGGCCAAGAGCGCCTCGGACATGGTCATCACGGACGACAACTTCGCGTCCATTATCGGAGCGGTAGAGGAAGGCCGCCGACAGCTGGACAATATCCGCAAATTCGTTTCCTACCTTCTCTCCTCAAACACCGGTGAGGTGGCCGCCATCCTGCTGAATCTGCTTCTCGGAGGACCGCTCATCCTGCTCCCCGTGCAGATTCTGTGGATCAATCTGGTGACCGACGGCATGACGGCGCTGGGCCTCGGAGTCGAACCGGCTGAGTCGGGACTGATGCGCCGGGCGCCCCTGGATCCGGCGGAGCGCATCCTGGCCCGCCGACACCTGTGGCTGGTTCTCATTCTGGGCGGTTATATCGGCACGGCCACCTGGTGGATGTTCGATCACTATCTTTCCGTGCACGGCGCCGGTGCTGTAGCCGGCGCCAACACAGTCGCTTTCACCGGGCTCATCATCATCGAGAAGGCGAACGTTCTCAATTTCAGGGCCTTTGGGGGACCGCTGCGCAGCATCGGGTTCTTCTCCAACCGCTGGATACTGCTCGCCCTGCTCGTCACGGTAGCGCTCCAGGTGTGCGCCGTGTACGTGCCCTTCCTTCAGCGAGCCCTGCACACGGTGCCGCTGCGCGGAACCGATTGGTTGCTGATGGCGGCAGTCGCGGCGCCCATCTTCATCATACCTGAATTCCTGAAGTGGATTCTGTGGCGGCGAGACCAGAAAAGCGTGGTCAACCCGTCTCAGTCCGCGGCGGCCTGACGGGACAATCTGTCCCGGCGATCAAGCGCTATCACAGCACGCTTCTCTCCCGCCTGCGTAGCGCCCTATCGGCTAACCACTTGTGAAGCTGATTCCGGGCGCCACTCAAGAGATATCAGGCACGACCAGTGCTCTAGTTTGAGAGCAAGACCACCGAACTGAGGGAGGGTCCAATGCTTAGCACTCGGGAAAGCACAGCTGCCAGAACAGGGAATATCGTGAAGGTGAATGCCGGAGACGTCATACTAGAGGGATACCTCGAAACTCCGCCCGAGCCCGTAGGCATCGTGGTGTTCGCGCACGGCAGCGGAAGCAGCCGACACAGTCCTCGAAACCGGCACGTAGCATCGATATTGAACCGGGGCGGATTGGGAACGCTTCTGTTCGACCTGCTGACTGTTCAGGAAGAACTTATTGATGTTCGTACTCGCGAACTGCGTTTCGACATCCCGTTGCTCGCATCCCGGGTGACGGCTGCCATAGATTGGATTGGCACACGCCCCGACACCGAGCAGCTAAAGGTAGGGACATTCGGAGCCAGCACCGGAGCCGCGGCTGCTCTAATCGCCGCCGCCAACCGGCCGTCCAGGGTCGGTGCTGTCGTGTCCCGGGGAGGACGGGTGGACCTGGCTGGCGAATCGCTGCGCCATGTTCGCGCACCGACGCTCTGCATAGTCGGGGAACTGGATACCGAGGTACTGGCGCTGAACCGGAGAGCTCTAATGGATATCGTCGGCAAGAAGCGGCTGGAGGTTATCGGCGGCGCCACTCATCTGTTCGAGGAACCGGGTACGTTGATCCGAGCGGCCGAGTTCGCCCGGGACTGGTTTCTTGAACACCTCGGTTCATAGCTAAAGGATGGAATCGATCGGGTCGCTGTTCTGGCTCTTAATCATCCTGATCTCGCTCCAGCCCGCGCTAAGGCGGAAAGTCCGCCAGTGGGAGCGCCTCAAGGTAATTGGCCGCCTGGAAGAGAAGCGCAACTCCCGCTTGATCGTTCTCATCCACCACCAGGAGACCCTCGCCCTGCTCGGATTTCCGTTCTTCCGCTACATCGACATCAACGATTCCGAGCAGGTGATTCGCGCCATCCGCTTGACTGACGACGCAATACCGATCGAGATCATCCTGCACACTCCCGGTGGGCTGGTCCTCCCTTCCCTTCAGATCGCGCAGGCCCTTGAACGTCACCCGGCGAAAACGCGGGCCATCGTTCCGCACCACGCGATGAGCGGGGGCACTCTCATCGCTCTCGCGGCGGACGAAATCGTAATGGCCGACGACGCGGTCCTCGGGCCGGTGGATCCACAGGTGGGCCGATATCCGGCCGTTTCGGTGCTTAGGGTGCTGCACCAGAAACCGCCAGAACGAATCGACGATGAGACCTATATTCTGGCCGACCAGGCCGAGAAAGCGCTGTCTCAAACCAGGTCGGAAATCGAGGAACTGTTGAGCAAGAAGATGGACCTCGAGGCCGCTAAGGAGACGGCGGCGGCGCTGTCCGAAGGGAACTGGACCCACGATCATCCGATAAGTCCTGCGGATGCGAAAGCCCTCGGGCTTCCCGTCACGACGGACTTTCCGACTGAGTTTTTCGACTTGATGGACATGTACCCGCAGCCCGTTCGCAGAGTCAGTTCCGTCGAGTACTCCCCAGGGCCGCGATCTACCGAGTAGGCGGCCCCGGGCTCAGGTCCAGGCTCAGGTCTTGGGACTCACTTCCTTCATGAGCAGGATGGGACACTGCGCCAGGATTGCTACCTTATAGCTGAGCGTGGCCCAGCCAGACCCGGGATTATCCAGATCGACCTTATGTGAATGCAGGACGATGAGATCGGCTTCGTCTCGCTCCGCCGTCTCGACTACCATCTCGGCCCGCTTCCCGTATACGATCTTCTGGCGGAAGGGAACGTCGGCCTCCCGTAGAGGGGCCGTCATCCGGTCCATCTCCTCGGCGCTCTCCAGCTCCAATCGCTCGTAGAAGTCCCGGAACTCCTCGAACGGGGCGTCGAGCAACTCGATCACATGCAGAACCGTCAGCCGGCCAGCGGACTGCTGCGCGAGCTCGCGGGCAGCGCTGATTGCCTGAGCATTCTTGTTGGTGAGATCGACCGGAACGAGAATGTGTTTGAACATTAGACCTCCGATGGTCAGCCTTTGAGAACACCCAACGGATGCAGCCGGGCGACCTTTCGGCCGATCCCGGCCTTATGGACCACCTCCACCACATCGGCCACATCCTTGTATGCCTCGGGGATTTCCTCCGCCAAGGTCGCGAAAGAGGTGGCTCGCACCTCGATGCCCATGTCGCGAAACTCCTGACGCAGGTTCCGGTCGCGGGTGGACTTCTTGGCTGCTCGCCGGCTCATGCGCCGTCCGGCTCCGTGACAGGCCGAACCGTAGGTTTCCTGGAACGCGGCCTCGGTGCCCACCAGGACGAACGAATAGCGAGCCATGTCTCCCGGTATCATGACTGGTTGCCCTATGTCCCGGTAGACCTCCGGAAGCTCCGCGTGACCGGGAGGGAAAGCCCGCGTGGCCCCTTTACGGTGCACGCACAGGCGCTTCGCTTTCCCGTCCACATCATGCGTTTCCCACTTGGCGTTGTTGTGAGCCACATCGTAGACGAGATCAATCCCGAGATCAGTCCACGCCTGCCCCAGAACACGGGCAAACGCTTCCCTTACCCGGTACGTCATCACCTGGCGATTGGCGAAGGCGAAATTGGCGGCCGCGGCCATAGCCGCCAGATACCGGCTGGCTTGGGGCGAAGTCAGGGGCGCACAGGCGAGCTGCGGGTCGGGCAGATCGATGCCGTACTCCCGGCTGGCGTCCAGCATGACATCGAGGAAATCCGTGCACACCTGGTGGCCCAGACCGCGCGATCCGGAATGTATCAGCACGGTGACGGTGTCCATCTCGAGTCCGAGCCGGCCGGCCACTTTCTCATCGAATATCTGGTCCACGTATCCGAGTTCGATGAAGTGGTTCCCCGACCCGACTGTGCCCAATTGCTTTCTGCCCCGGCGCAGAGCGCGCGCACTCACCTCCGCTGGATCCGCTCCCGCAAGCACCCCACCGCTCTCGATACGATCTAGATCCTCGGCCGCGCCAAACCCTTGGCGCACGGCCCAGGCAGCTCCTTCCACGAGCACAGCCCGCTCTTGATCAGTGGTCAGTTCGAACGACTCGTACCCCGCGCCGACACCGGCGGGCACGTCTCGCATGATCTGGTTCATGAGTCGGGCGGCGTGAGGCCGGACATCCGATACCGCCAGATCCGTGCGCAGCAGGCGCACGCCGCAGTTGATGTCGTATCCGACACCGCCCGGACTGATCACTCCTCCCTGCTCCGGGTCGAAAGCGGCCACACCACCAATGGCGAAGCCGTAGCCCCAGTGGATGTCAGGCATACCGATCGATCGGCCTACGATTCCCGGCAGGCAGGCCACGTTAGCTACCTGCTCCAGCGCCTGGTCGCCCCGGATGTCTTCCATCAAGGTCTCGTCGGCGTAAATCAAACCGTCGACCCGCATGCAGCCCTGTCTGGGGATCAGCCAGCGGTAGTCGTCCAGCTTCCGCAGTGTAAGTTCGGTCGCCGTAGTCATACGTCAAAGATCACTTTCGCCTCCCAGGCTTCCCCGGTTCGGCTTACGTTCAGCCCGTGGTAGGTGACCCCTTTCACCTCGCGTACAGGGTCGTGGCCGGCAGGGCCGAAGCCTACTCGGGCTCGCAGGTTGGTTTCGGTGAGCGCATCGAAGGCAATCCACAGCGGAGCCACTCTTTCGGTCTCAGCCTCATACAGAAGCTCCTCCAGCCACCGCCGTAACAAGCGATCCGGTCCGTCCGCCGTGAGGGCCATCGTACGCACGAGAGAGTCTCCCCGAAGTACCGAGTCAGTCTCGATCAGGCCAGTCGCCAGGACCGGATCATCCCATACGACAGCTACCATTCCGGCAGCCGCGCGCCGGAACAGATCAGGCAGCCGGGATGCGTGGACGCTGAGCCCGATATCCGCCGTGTGGTCCAACTCCCGTACCCCGGGAATGACCTGGTCCTGTTTTAAAACCCTGGCCTCGTTCATGGTGCGGTCCGTTCAGTCTACATTTGGTTACTGCGGATTCCGTGCCTCATCTAGGGGGCCCGCTATCCCGTGAGTGCTTGCCCTTTTTTCGCTTCCAGTCTAGCGGCGCATGGGACAAAACGGCACCGTGAGCGGATCCGCAAACGGTCAGAATGTCCCATGACGGTGCGGGCTACGGAAGAGCGGGAGCCCTCATTCGTCTACCCTGCCGTTGCTTAGCCTACTCTCTGCACACCGGCCTGAATGTAGCTCTCTGTAAGGCTGGAAAAGGAGTAAACTCAGATGCCGACTTTTCCGCGCCAAAAGTTTCGGGACCGGGTTCACGCTGGCCGCTTACTGGCGGACGAGCTTGCCCGTGAGCCTGATTTGGAAAACGCGATCGTGCTTGGCCTTCCGCGGGGAGGCGTACCCATAGCGGCCGAAGTAGCGCTCCTGCTCGGACTCCCTCTCGATGTCCTTAATGTCCGCAAGCTGCCGCATCCATGGCAGCCCGAGTTGGCGATCGGAGCTATAGCCAGCGGCGGAGCGGTCGTGCTCAATCCGGAGGTCGTACAGACGCTGGACCGTCCTGAGAGCACGATTGAAGAGGCCATCGCGACACAGCGAGTTGAACTGGACCGCCGTGAAAAGCTCTACCGTGGAAAGCGGCCCATGCCCTCGCTCGCGGGCCGAACGGTCATTCTCGTCGATGATGGAGTTGCCACGGGGGCCACTGTCCTGTCGGCGATCGAGGCGGTGCGCCAGCACTTGGCTAAGCAGGTATTGGTAGCAGTCCCTGTGGCGCCTTTGGAGGTCTATGCCAAGCTGGAGGAGAAAGCGGATCACTGTGTATGCTTGCTGCGGCCCGATCAGTTCACGGCAGTCAGCGTCTGGTATGATGATTTCTCTGAAGTCCAAGATGCGCAGGTGCGTCGTCTTCTGGACCAATCCGCGAAGCGCTTTCACGAACACTCAGCCTGACAAGGGGAGGATACAACCATGACAGTAAGCAGGATTTGCAATCGGTCCGCGGTCGTGACCAACGGTGATGAAACGATTCTCGTTGCGGCCAAACGAATGGCCCGACTCTCGGTGGGTACGCTCATAGTCACCGATCGGGAAAGTGGTAATCATCCGATCGGCATCGTTACCGATCGAGATGTCGTAGTTCGGTGCGTGGCGGAGCAACTGGACCCCGCGATCACGCCGGTGTCGGCAGTCATGACCGTACCGGTGAAAACAGTCCGTGAAGACACGCCCATCGAGACTGCCCTCACGTCCATGGCGTCAGCCGGTACCAGAAGGCTCGCCGTGACGAACGAGGACGACGAACTGGTGGGCGTCCTGGCCCTCGACGATGTGATCGAGCTTCTGGTCGAAGAGGCCGAGACCATCGGCCGGCTGCTCACCAAGCAGCCCCCGGTCTGGGCCTGACGCTTCAGACAGTAGGCGCCGCTTCAGACGGTAGCTACCGCCCCCTGTTTGCGGCCGTCGAGAGTCCATTCGAGTTGTCCGCCCTCCGAGCGAAAGACTCGAATCTCGGCGGTGAGGGCGGGCGTGTGCATACGAATTTCGTATCCGGGCCAGTCGTCCGGGATGCGTGGATTGACTGAAAGGGTTTGGCCTTGCCTCTGGAGCCCCAGGATCTGCTCCACACCGAAGCGATAGAACCAGCCGGCAGCTCCCGTATACCAGGTCCAGCCGCCTCGCCCGACATACGGTGGCGCCCCGTAAACGTCTCCCGGCACGACGTACGGCTCTACTCGGTATTCCCTCGCGGCAGCCTCAGACGTGACCCGAAGAACGGGGTTGAGCATGCGAAACACGCCCACCGCCCGGGACGACTGCCCGAGAAGGCCGAAGGCCCAGCCCGCCCAAACTGCGGCGTGGGTATACTGACCGCCGTTCTCCCGAACTCCGGGCGGATAGGCCTTGATATAGCCGGGATCGCGACTGGTCCGGTCGAAAGGAGGATGAAGGAGGAGTACGAGCGACTTCTCCGGGCGAAAGAGTAGCTGCGCGACCGATTCCATAGCGCGGTTCTGCCGCTCCGTTTCGGCCCCTCCCGCGAGCACGGCCCAGGCCTGGCTGATGAGGTCAATTTTGCCCTCGCGACTCGACGAAGATCCCAGCGGCGTCCCGTCCCCATAGTAGGCGCGCCGGTACCAGTCACCGTCCCAGGAAGTCTCCTCGATCCGGTCGATCAGCTCCGCGGCGCGGTCCTGGAAGACAGCGGACTGCTCAGAATCGCCCTGTAGGTCACACATCGTGGCAAACTCGCGTAGCGTAGCTGCCAAAAACCATCCCAGCCAAACGCTCTCTCCGTCGCCGGCGGCGCCTACCCGATCCAGTCCGTCGTTCCAATCACCTGAACCGATCAGCGGCAGACCATGAGAACCGTGTGTGTCGGCCTTCCGGAGGGCCCTCAGGCAGTGCTCGTACAACGTCTCCGGCGAGGATGATGCCACGTAACGGCCGTAACGATCTCCTTCAGAATCCCGCAGCGGCTCCGCTTCGATAAATCCCGCCAACTCGTCGAGAATCGCGGCGTCTCCGGTCCGCTGCACGTAGGTGGCCGTTGCGTACGGAAGCCAGACCAGGTCATCGCTGCATCGGGTCCGGACCCCGACCTCAGTTTCAGGATGCCACCAGTGAAGTACGTCGCCTTGCGAAAACTGGTGGCGAGCGGCAGCCAGTATATGCTCTCGTGCGTGGGAGGGTGCCAGATCAAGCAGGCTCAGGACGTCCTGGAGTTGATCGCGAAAACCGAACGCCCCCGACGATTGATAATAGCCGGTTCGACCCCAGAGCCGAGAGTTGATCACCTGGTAAGGCAGCCAGCGGTTCAGCATGATGTCCATAGCCGGTTCCGGCGTACTGACAGTGACCGAGCCGAGTAGCCGATCCCAGTACCGCTTGATACCATTCCGGGTGGACCGAATCATGGAAGGGCGACTGAAGCGCCGGGCCAGTTGGATCGCGGCGGACCGCGTCTCGGCTTGCCCAAGAACAAAATGGAGCGATCGGCTCGCGCCAGCCGGTAGGTCGATGTGCACCTGATAGGCGGCGCACACATCCCCGTCCGGCTGAATTCTCCCCGACAGTCCGATCCTGAACAGGCTGCCTGGCTTCGCGAAGTCGCCCTCTGCGCCGAGGAATTCCTTTCGGTCCGTCGTTACTCCGTGCGCCGGTTCGCTGGATGTGAGGAAGGCATATCGCTCACTCCACGCCAGTGAGTAGGGATTCCTTACGAGCAGAGTCTGGGTGCTTCCGTCGAATTCAGGCAACAGGTGCCGCGAGGAGTTAGCACGCGAAGAACCGAGAACCAACTCGGCGAAATAAGTGATGGTGAAACGCCGAGGTCTACGCCACTGATTGGTAAGAGTGAGTTCCACGATTTTCGCCGAATCCTCCAGAGCGCAGAAGATCCGCATTCGCTGCTCGAGCCCGTGGCTGTTTTGGCGGAACGTCGCGTAGCCTGCGCCGTATCGCACCTCTCTAGGCACATCAGGGCCAGCGGGTCTCTGGGTCGCCGACCAGACTTGGCCCGTTTCTTCATCCCGCAGATATACGGCCTCCGATACCTCGTCCAGGACAGGATCATTACGCCACGCCGTCAGCCGGTTCTCGGAGCTGTTAGTCGCCCATGTGTAGCCGCCGCCACCCTCGGTTACCAGGCACCCAAACTCGGGATTCGCCAGCACGTGGGCCCACGGCGCCGGCGTCGTCTGACCCGGGTCCAGCCGAATCACGTACTCCTCTCCGCCGGAAGCAAAGCCTCCGAGACCACAATCGAACTCCAGCGCTTCTTCCCGATCTAAGGGCACCGTCGGCTCTGGCGCGAGCGGAGACGACGGTACCGGAACGAAGGCTGGCAGCCCGGCCGGAGTTTCTTCCAGTCGCGTCAGCTGATCGGCTAGCGTGCCACCCGTGGCGTCGAGAAACACGGAGGCGGCCGACTCGATGAAGGCCAGATCATCAGGCTGGACCTGCTCAGCGGTCACGATATGAATGCCGCCGGGGGAGGCCAGCCAATCGATGCTTCCGCTCTCTGCCAAAGCAGCCCGCAGCGCATCCCGGGCTGGCTGTGCGTACCCGCTGGAGGCCAGGTCCTCGAGCACGAGATCGATGGCCACACCTTTCTGTCGCCAGTACGCGTGTGCTCTCAGAAGTGTCCGGGCCATCTCCAATTCCTCGGGATGCCCGAGCCGGAGTACAAGCAGCGGGAGGTCACCAGAGATCCCAAATCGCCACAGCTCCGCTTGTGGTGCCGCGCTCACTGAACGCACATCTGCCGGAGCCCGTAGTCCGTGCCCTCCCTGGATGAGCGCCGACAGGAGACGCTGGAAATCCTGGTGTTCCGAGGGATGTAGACCGAGCGCGGCGAGCTCTTCCTCAGCCATTTGTCGCGCACTCTCAAAGGCCCACGCACACCTCGTCAGCGATCGGTACTCTTCGATTCGCGCCAAGACATCCTCCTCGTTCCTACCGACCGCCGTGAGGCAGGCGAATTCGGTAGTCGCGTACGGGGGCAACCTGAACTCGGCGCTCAGGGCCACGATGGGATCGAGGGGAGCTCCTCGCTTGCCGGACAGCTCAGCCTTTCCCCGGGCAAGGGCTTCAGGCCGAGCGCTGCTTCCGCTTCGGCCGAGAAACACCTCCCGACTCAATTCCCATGTAGAGGAGAGTCCGTCACCGTCATCGCCGACCAGGGCCTGGGCGAGATACGCACTCGGTTCTTCGGGCGACTTAGGTCGTCGCCTGTACACAACACATCCGGGGTTCCGCCGGTATTCTCCCTCCAGGAACAGCTTCGAGTACGCCGGGTGACGAAGGTCTTCGTCCCCCGATCCAAGCACGATTTCGGCATAGCTGACAGCCGCCAGCCGGCGAGTTTTGTCACTTTCGTTAGTGATCGTGAGACGGCGGATCTCCACGTCCGCATCAGGCGGAATCGTGATTCGCAGGTGAGAGGAGATCTGATGGTCCCGCCGGTTGAGCGCCGCCATATGGGGCCAGTACTCCGCGCTGACATCCCCCTCGGAGCTGCCGGTCGGCGCACGTCCCGCGGACCACAGGGCTCCAGAGTCCAGGTCGAGGAGGTACAGCCACTGGCCCTGGCACTCGCGAACCGCGTCAGGTTGCCAGCGGGTTATGGCCATGTCTTCCCACCAGCTTCCTCCCCCACCGCCGTCCGAGAGAGTGACGCGGTATCGTCCATTGGACAGGGTATGGAGACTCGCCATCGGTCCGCCCGGAGATGGACTCCACGACTCGAGCGCCACCACCCGCGACGGGCCCTTTGGAAGCGCGCCCTCCCTGGCCGCCCAGTCTGGTCGCACCGGCACCCGCCACGGGAGGCCCTCGTGAAGGAGATACTCGACCGCTGCCATCCGAGGATCGGTGTGAAACCTGCGAATGAGAACGTCATCGTGAAGAAGGTTGTCCAGCGCGGCCAGGATCATCCCCTGATGGTGCGCCATATAGGCACGAATCACGGTCGGAGACGAGGTAGATTCGCCCTGTGAGCCAAAGTCCAGGGATTCATACATTCCCCAGCGTCCCTTCGCGCCCAGGTGGACGAGTCCCTCCACGTTTCGGGATGCTTTCAAAGGTGCGTACGGAAGCGCCAGAAAGCTGGCGTAAGGGGCTACGACCCGGCGCTCTCCCAGACCGCGTCGTAGGCCGAGACCAGGCACGCCGAAGGCGCGATACTGATATGAGTCGCCGTCGCCGCGGTGTCCGTACGCAGACTCCGAGGCCCCCCATGGAATACCATGGCGGCGTCCGAAGTTCATATGTTCGCGCACCGCCTGCCTGGAACTGTGCGCGAGCAGCGAGGTCGGCGGGGACCGCATGAAGACTGCCGGCAGAAGGTACTCGAACATCGTGGCGCTCCAGGAAAGCAGTACGGGCGATCGGCCCACAAGTCCGAAAGCGCGGCCTAACTGAAGCCAGTGAGACGACGGGAGATCTCCTTTCGCGATGCCGACGTAACTCGCCAGGCGCGCCTCTGACGCCAACAGATCGTAGTAATGGGGATCGAGCTCCTCCGCAGTCACCTGATATCCGATGTGAAGCAGCCGTCGAGACCGGTCATACAGAAAACCGAAATCCATCTCTTCGATCTGCACTGTGCACCGATCAGTCAGTTCATCCAGACTGTCGAGCAGTCGCTTCGACTCCGCAATCGATCGAGCCAGTTCGGAGCGCAGTCCTTCGCACCACGTGACGATACACTGCACCGAGTCCGCGTCGAAGGCGCCCGCCCGGACAACGTCCTCAAGGCGCGTCGCGTGCTCCTGGGCCTTCGACGCCATTGAGGGCACGTCGAGTGGCGAAACCGACCTCAAGAGCACCGTTCGCAGATCCGACCAGATCCGCTCCACCCGGGCCGATTCGTAGCTCCGCAAGGACGCGCCGCCGGCAAAAAGACTCGGGGGCGCAGCCAGGGATGCTGTCCAAGGATCCAGAGCGCTGCGTTCCGCGTCCCACAGATCGAGCTGGCGGTGGAGTTGGGAGAGCCAGTCACGCAGCTCGTGGATCGCCGCCCTGTTCATACTTGAATGCTCTGCGAGAGAGACTGCGCTCTCATCGATGGCGGGTAGCAGGCGCTCTCGTAGTTCCAGGTGCAGCGACACAAATTCCAGCGCATCTGATCCGGCCAGCTGACACGCCCCGTCCAGATCTATCAAGAGGTCGTGTAGCCTTCGGGCGGCGTCCGTATGAGCGGCGGGGCCAGACTCGACAAAACGGGAGAAGGTCTGCGCAACATCCATGACTCCCCGGGAATCGACCGGACGAATCACCGGTACTCTGGCGGCGTCGAGCAGAGTTCTGCGCAGAACCACGAGAGCGGCGGCGTAGTTGCCGCTGTCCACGGACGAGACGTAGCGCGGTTCGAGCGGGCGTAAGTCCTCGGTACTATACCAATTGAGCAGATGCCCCCGGTACGATTCGAGTTGATCCACGCTGTCGAGCACGTTGCGGACCCTCGATTCCAGCGACAGCAAACCCACGTAGCCCATGTCATACGCGGCCACCAGCGAAGTCAACAGCATGCCGATATTCGTCGGCGAGGTGCGGCGCGCGAGAGCAGGCTCCCGGTCCTCCTGCCAGTTGTCAGGCGGAAGGAAGTGATCCTCGGCCGTCACGAATTGGTCGAAGAACAGCCATGTCCGTAAGGCAATCTCCCGCAGCAGCCACTCGGCCTGGGCGGGAATCTCTCGACGCCGGCTGGGAATCGGGCGGCTGAGAAGGAATGCCACCGCTGGCGACGCCGTCCACGCTCCGAAAAAGGCCAGACTCACGCCAGGCAAGTTGCCAAGTACCGACCACAACCAGAAGGCTCCGCCTACACCTACGAGAGGCGCCACGATCATGCGCCTCCAATGTCCGAACAAGCCCCCGTGGGCCCGGAGCGCTCGGCGCGACGCGGCCTCCGGCGTCCACTCCAGAAGGTGCCGCCGCGTGATCCACAAACGTGCCAGGGTTCGAAGAATGGCGTCCAGCGCGATCCATGCCTCGTACGGAAGAAACACCCCGGCCAGAACCCACCGGCCGAGGTTTGCGGCGAGCCCGGTCCGGCCGTGGGAGGTATGCTTGCGGCCGCCCTCGCTCCTGTCGTCGGAGCGGGCAACGTGGATGAACCGGCGAGTCGCCGTGGCCGCCCCGAGAAGTGCAGGAAAGCCTAGAACGACCATAGCGCCTACGGCCCAGCGCCAGGGAGGGCCAAGACCAAGGAACCACCCGAAGAGAAGCATGGCCATCAGGGATGGAGCCAGCAAGCTGCGACGGAGGTTGTCCCAAATCTGCCACCTGGAGATCGGTCGCAGCTGATTCCGAATGCGAGGCCCCGCGGCCGACGGCACCCGGGGCATGAGCCAGGGAAGAAGCTGCCAGTCGCCTCGTACCCAGCGATGCAGACGACGCATGTATGCCAGTGGCTGATCCGGGAAGTCCTCCAGCAGAATCACGTCGCCCAGAAAACCGCAACGTCCGTGGGCGCCCTCGAACAGGTCGTGACTGAGCAGGCGGTTGTCGGGCACGCGTCCGGCCAGGCTCGCCTCGAACGCCCGCACGTGGAAGATCCCCTTCCCCGCGTAGATGCCCTCCGCGAACACGTCCTGGTAAACATCCGAGATCGCGTGTGTGTAGAGGTCGAGGCCGGAAGGAACTCTCCCCAGCCACGCGAACAGAGTCGGCCGACCTGGATCCAGAATCGTCTCCAGCCGCGGCTGAAGAACCGTGTAGCCGGCCACTACGCGATCCTCTTCAGTCAGCACGGGCTCGTTGAGCGGGTGAGCCATGGCCCCGATCATTCGCTCCACGGAGCCCCGTGGAAGACCCGTATCGCGGTCGAGGGTGATCACGTATTTCGTGGCCTCCAGGCCGGTGCGGGATCCTGCCATCAGAACCAGGCCCCCATCATCCACTCCCATGAGCAGGCGGCTCAGTTCTATCAGCTTGCCCCTCTTACGCTCCCATCCCATCCAGCGCCCCTCGTGCTGATTCCACTGACGCTCCCTATGGAAGAGGAGAAACGGAGGCTCGCCATCGGTCTGGTGGCGGCGGTTCAACAGAAGCACTCCCTGGCGTGCTCTTTCCAGGAGTTCGTCCTCTTCAGGCAGATGCTTGAAATCCGCGTCCTGAAAATCGGTGAGGAGCGTGAAGCGCAGGCGGCGCAGGCCCGTGCTTTGATAGAGAACCTCCAGATGCTCCAGAAGCTGATCCAACTCGTGCGCGTCGCCGATGAGCACCGGCAGGGCGACCAGAGTGGTACAGTCTTCGGGCACTTCGTCGCGAATCCTCAGCTTCGGCAAGACTCGAGCTGGTACCGAGTGTGAGACGATCCAGTTGAGCAAGCTTCCGGCCACCGTCAGGCCGGGGACCACGCCGCTGGCCAGCACCATGATCCGTGCACTCAGCGGCACGCCAGGCACGCCGACAAGGAGCCACAGAGCTGCCGCGATGAGAAGCGTTAGTGTGACCACGACGCCTGTGTACAACGGGAATGCATGGCGCCGAACCCATCTGCTCACTCGCTTCCTGGTACGGGGTCGGCAGGCCACGTGGAGTTCGAGTTCAGTACGACCTTCGGCTATGAGATAGAAGCCGACGTGTCCGCTTCTGGACTCTGTCTTGGTATCCCTACGGCTGAGCAGGACTACCGCTCCCGCGACTCCCTCCTCGCTCCACCCGGAATCGACTGCGACCTCGGCCAACACCTGCCTGTAACGATCACGAGTAGCAAAATCCATACGCTCATAGATGCTACTGGGATCTTCACGAAGTGTTTTCTCGACCAGGCTGGTCGCGTCGAAGAACTCTCGCCAGTTCATTCCGCCAATAAGCCGCAGACTCCCGATACAATTGGCAAGGGTCATCCAGGATGGTTGGCTCCTGGGCGGCCAATCCGGGATAGCGGTCATCGTCTCGATCTCTAGCGCCCGTTCGGCCCCGGAGACGAGAGTCTCCAGCAGGGCGAGCTGGAGAGCTGCCGGCAGTGTCCATAGCTCGACCATTCTGAGCGGAGCGATGCTCTGATAGGCGTTGACGAAACCGACCAGAGCATCGGCATCCAGCTGCTGAGAAAGGTACTGAAGGACGCCGGCGCCAACGGCTTGCACGCGAGCCTCGGAACCTCCACCCGCACTCTCTAACCGCGGGAGTTGGCGAGAAAGGTCTCGGGCTCCCGCATCCTGTACGTCCCGCAGGGCGGATTGGATCACGTGTTCGTTGTCGAGGAGCCACTCGGCCGCGCGTGGCGCGCGTACCTCCGCCTCGGAGGTTTCTCTGAATCGGCGATAGACGACTTCGAGGCGGGGACGAAGGCTTCGTAGCCTTAGTGCGAAGCTGGGGCGGCGGCCGCGCCCGGAAGTTGTCTTGTGACGCTGGGCGAGTTCGCGGGCTATGCGCTCAAGCGCACCTCCCTCTCGGACCTCACCCACCGGCACCGTTGTGCATAAGCTGGACTGGCCCGTGCAACTCCGCACAAGAGGGCACCTCACTTGGCACCCGCGCGCGAACCTGGGAGGCATCCTGGAATACTAATAGCGGTTTTCGACCGTATGTAATCAGGTTGGTAGCCACGGAGCCGTACTCCCACTCGGAGTCGCCCGAAGCTCCGTGGGCGCTTGCCACGATCAGGTCTACGTCCTCCTCTTCCGCCACCTTGTGAAGGATCTTCGGAACGTTATCGGTGACCACAAGCCGGGTGCGGACTCGGAGGCGCTCACCTTCCAGTTTTCGCTTCATGTCGTCCAGGTATCGGCGCGCCGCTCGCCGGTTGGCCCGGACTAGTCTTCTACGCGCTTCTGCCTCGTGCTCAGCGGGTGGCAAGCGTCGCGGCATGTCTGGGATCTCGACCGCAAAGACAATCAGGAGGTCTGCCTGGAGCTCCCGCGCGATGCTGCCGGCGAGGCATAGCGCCCAGTCCGCTAGAGGCGACCCGTCGACCGGAACCATGATCCGTCGGTATGGATCATCAAACTCCAGCGCTAAGCCGCTTGCTGCTCGGACGAGTAGTATCGACGTGTCACCACCACTGACGACTTTTTGTGCCACGGCTCCGAGACGCAGCGCGCTCCCACCCTCACCCTTGTCGCTTACTACAATCAGATCGATACTCTCACGCCTCGCGAAGTCACGAATCTGTTCCGCGGGCCGGCCTTCCAGAACGACAACATCTACCGGCAGATTCCTGGCCTGAAGAGCGGCCGCTTTCTCCTCCAGGTAGCAGGCAGCCTCCGCGCGACGAAGCCGAAGATCTACGTTGATAGGATCCGGTGTTCCAGACTCGGAGTGGACCACATTCAAGAAAATCGTCTCTGCCTCGTGAGCCGACGCGATCGCGGCCACGTGAGGAAGCACGCACTCCGCCAGGGTGGATCCGTCTAGTGGAACCAGAATACGTTGAATCAAAGATCCTCCTCCTGGTTCTGACGATGAATTCACGCTGCTTCACCAGGCCGTCCGCAGGCGCTGCACTACATTACTACATTGCGCCTGGATGCCAACTACGCAAATGCCTGGCGAAGCAGACGTGAATCCTTAGCTAAGCCCTAATTCGCCGGCTTATACTGCAGCCTCGCCTACTTGGCTGCCTTGATCGCGATGCGGCGTCCCTTCGCCTCCGCCGTCTTGGGCATGTGAACGGTCAGGATACCGTTATCGAACTCGGCCTTGATCGCGTCCACCTTGACGGTGCTGGGCAGCGAGAACGTTCTCGAGAACTCGCCGAAGCGACGCTCCCAGATCCGCATGCGCCGATCTCCCTTGACCTCTTCCTTCTCGTACTCGTCCTTCTTGTTCCCGTGCAGAGTGAGGATGTTGCCTTCGACTTCGATGTCGACATCCTCGTCCGTCATCCCCGGCAACTCCGCCGTGAGGAACAACTCATCATCCGTCTCCTCGACATCGACGATTGGCGCCCATGCCAGAGGAAGCGGGTCCGCGAAAGTGGGCTCGAACATGGATCGAATACGATCCTCCAGGTTGCCGAAGTCGCGCCATGGCGACACCGGAACGTTCCGGGAAGCCCATCGAGTTGGAACCAGGCTTACCATGATATCCTCCAGTCTGAGGGGTGTGATGTGGACCTTGGGTGGTCCATTCAGCGGATGGGCCGCCAATTTTTTCTTATGCGGGTTTCGTACCTCCGGGGCGCCAACCAGCGACAGATGGATGTGCCGTTCTGGCCGCGATTTGCGAGGCAGCGTAGTGGAGGCTCGCCCAGGGTGTGAGTCAGGCTGTCCCAGTGGGGCCTTTTGGCCTGGGGAAGAGCGCCCCGGACTGACGGGATCAGCGAAACAGGAAGAGCACCAATCCGTTGAGCAGAGCCATGAGAAGAAGCGTCATACTGGCCCAACCGATACGCCGGAACTCGTGCTTCTGTCCGTAGGTGAGTCCCACGATCACGATGCCGGACATGGTCATCGCCGTTATCGCCGTGAATACGTGCTGCCCGCTCGCCGCGGCGAGAAGAGAACCCGAGCTCCAGGCCAGGTCGTCGAAGGAAACGATCAACAGGTCGAAAAGATTGGAGCCCAGCAAATTGCCGATCGCCATTTCGATCGCTCCGATTCGCACCGCTTGTACCGAAATGATCATTTCCGGCACTGAGGTGGCGAAGGCCATCAAGAAGGTTCCCACGAATGTCGCCTGCCATCCCATTCCCCTGGCTATGCCGTCTGCGGCTGCCGGGAGCACGATCCCGGCCACCACAACGGCCGCCGCGTTGCCCGCATAGCGGAAATAGATGTTCCGCGCAGTCAGCGCTGCCAGCTTGGGACTCTGCCGGGCTATTGCTTCATCTCTCTCAAGCACGTGCGCCGCACGCTCGCGCTTCTCATAGAAAAAGACGCTGCGCGCCGCTACCGCATAAACGATGAATCCGACCGGGGCGTAGATCCCTACACGGCCCAGGCCAAGACTTGGGAACTGCTGTTCGAAGGCCAGGAGGCCGGCAATCAGTCCCAGAAGCACGATTCCGAACGCACCGGACAGCACGTGACCCTGATGCAGCCGCGTGTAGATGGATTCGGGACGGTGCAGGAAGTCTAACACGACGATGATTAGCAGATTAAAAACGCAGCTACCGAGAGCGCCCCCTATGGCGAGATCGGGAGCATCGAGGAGGACCACGGAGCTCAATCCGGATACCAGCTCCGGAAGCGACGTTACCCCGGCCACCAGCACGAATCCGATCCAGGCACCGCCCAGGCCTGTTCGGATGGCGATCAAGTCTCCGTACCTGGAGAGCTGCGTCCCCGAATACAGAATCAGTAAGAGACAGGCGGCGAATGCCGACCAGGCCATTATCAGAGACATGGTGTCGCGCTAGGGTTCCTCTCGTGTGGCACGTATCTAGCACTCAGACCTCTCAAACTATTGGAGGTCTAATGCCGCTTCGAGTACTGCTTTGCACCTTTTTGGCCCTGTTTTCTGCGGCTGGCTGCGCAGTCGTACCCGAGTCACGGAGATTAACAGACGCCGAGCAGAAGAACTGGCAATCTGTCCATCTGCGGTGGTGGGAGACAACCTGCCCGGGTGAGGACTGGTCGCCAATGTACTACAAGATGCGGGTCGTTGACGCCACTGACTTTCAGTATCAGGTCGTGGAAGACGAGGCCTACGGGGATCTGCTTCTCGTCGGGAAGCGGCATCTGGGCGATTGGCCGGTGGTTACAGCGGGATTTGCGGAGGCCTGCAGCGAGGCGTAGAAGCGAGCGCCCGGTCGAAACCGGACGCTCGCGTCAGTGATAGTCGCGCCCGCAGTCGAGTCTACGGGATAGAGTAGGAACTCTCCCACGTGCCCGTGCTCAGATCGCCAATGATGTCTGTTCTGTGCCAGGAACCGTCGCCCGACATTCCCTCGTACTTGCCGTAGCCTCCGTAGTAAGCGAAGCTGCCGCACAGGCCGGGACAGGCCTCGGTTCCCCCCTCTTCCACAACCCACCAGTACGATACGCCATCTAGGTCCGCGTCTTTACTAAAGCATGCGCCACTGCCGGAAGTGTCGCTGCCATCCGCCGAAATCCTAAGGTGGCCGACGCAATCCGCCCGCTGATTGTCCAGTGGATGGTCCTCGTTGTCGGCGAAGGTAGACTGCACGCCGCGAAACATGAGGGCCATACTTCCATCGGCCATCTCCGCCGTATCCGCGCTGACAACATGGCTGGAGTACTGTCCCTCGGCCTGGCCTGACTGGGCCAGCAGAATCGTGGGACTGCCCATTAGAAGGGCGGACAGTAAGAGAGAAAAGGATACACGCATCTGAGCCTCCCAGATTGGGTATGCCTGCAAAGCGGGCTGCAGTATACAAAGGAAATGGAGCTCGCGCAGTCGAAAAGCGCGATTCCGGAAGAGGACCTCAGTTTCTTCTCGACCGTGGATGAGGTTCGAGGTCGCTTTTGACCCGGACTTGGGATACCCGACGAATGCCGACGTGGACATCTCGTTCAGATTGCAGACGAAGAGTACTCATTCACCGCCAGCGCGCTACGTGAGGAAGCGTCGTGAGGGCGGCGATGGGATTCGTGCACAACCGTTTGCTTTGGTGAGGGTGAGCGACGGGACTCGTGCGCAGCCGTTTACGAGCCGTGCGAGTAAACGTACCCGCGGCCATTAACTGGCGGCTGTCTTGGTGAGGGTGAGCGACGGGACTCGAACCCGCGACCTCCAGGGCCACAACCTGGCGCTCTAACCACCTGAGCTACGCCCACCATGATCCGGCCCGGCAAATGTATCGCTCAGGTCAGCCCCGGCAAGCACCGCTCCCTGCCCCGACGATGTCGCCTCCAGCAAGAGCCACGCGAAGACGCCCGCGCCCACGAGGGAGTACTCACCGGGCCACAGCGGAGTGTAGATGCTGATCCACTGCAGCAGCCAGATCGCACCGACAGCTACCCCGATTCCCCTCCATGCCACGATACTGTAGCGGGCGCGGCTCATCCACCACACCGCGGCTGGCACAGCCAGAACGAGCCCATCATAGAAATTCGTATAGATGTTGGCGGATACTACGGCCAGAACCGTCACCGCGACCTGCTGAGCCACACTCTGGCTGCGGAGCCAAACCCGGAGGCACACGGCAAGGACGAGCGCTTCGCTGACGAGCCACAGCCAGTGGCCCGCGCCGCTGCCCAGGCCGAGTACGTTCTGGAAGAAGGAGTGCGTCGTGATCAGCTTGTTTAGGGGGTAAGCGTCCGTGTTCATGACGACGGCGCGCCAGCCCTCGCTGCTGGTCAGAAAGGCATCCCAGATTCCCCAGCCCATGGGCGCGGTCGAAGCCAGCATCAGCGCTCCCACCGCAGCGGTGGCACCCAGCGTTCGCCAGCGCCGCGTGACCGCCAGCCATAGTACAAAACCGAGCACCCAGTTCGGTTTGAATCCGAGCAGCCCGATCAGCAGGCCGGCCAGAATCTCCTTGTCCTGCTTCAGAGCCCACAGCGCGCCGGCCACCAGGAGCAGGATGAGAGCGCTGTTCTGGGCCATTACGAAGACGGAAATAAAAGCCGACGAAGCAAACACTGCGAGCGCTACAGTGTCGAACCGCGCCCCGGCGGGCAGAGAGCGCCTGAGCAGGATCAGCGCCCAGCCCGTGGCTCCCATGACCACCGCCAGAAGCAGAGCGTAGGCGACGGCCGGCGGCAGAAGCGCCGCCGGGATCCAGGCGTAAAGTGCGTAGGGCGGGTACAGCCAGAAGTATCCGGTGGAGAAATCCGTCGAGTACAGGCCCTCGGTGCCGGTCTCCAGGAAAGCCCGGGCCGCCGACCAGGCGACATACCAGTCGCGCTGCCAGAAGGCGGGGTTCAGTCGGTTCTGCCACACGGAAATCAGCCAGGCGGCGACGCCCAACACGGCAAGCGTTAGAAAGACGACGTTGAGGATTCCGAGCCGCCGGGCGGCGGCAAGCGGGGACCGGCGTGTTCTCGATGTCATGTACTAAAAATGTATGTCGCGGGATGCCCGGCTACCAGCCGCGCAGGCGGGTGCTGGAGCCCGGCTTTGACAACCCGGTGCGCGAAAGTCACCTCACCCCTATCTTCGCGGCTTCCCTGGAGAGAAATAATAGGATGTCCAAGCTAGCCATAGGTGTTGTCGGTCTGCCCAACGTGGGTAAGTCGACACTGTTCCGCGCTCTCACGGCCGTGTCCGTTCCGGCCGCGAACTATCCGTTCTGCACCATCGACCCCAATGTCGGCGTGGTCGAGGTCCCGGACCCACGACTCGATCGTCTAGCTGAACTCGTGCAGCCCCAGGACGTCATCGCCACGGTAGTCGAGTTCGTGGACATCGCCGGACTCGTCAAAGGGGCTTCAGAGGGCGAAGGTCTGGGCAACAAGTTCCTCCAGAACATCCGCGAGGTGGACGCGATCGCTCATGTGATTCGCTGCTTCGAGGATGAAGCTGTGGTGCGGGTCGGACAGGATCCGCTGCACGACCGCGAGGTCGTGGAGATGGAGCTGGCGCTGTCGGACCTGGATCAGGTCGCCCGGGCTCTGGACCGTACCGAGCGCCGGGCCAGAACCGGCGACAAAGACGCCAAGGCCGAGGCTGCCGTTCTGAGCCGGCTCGTGGCGCGCCTGGAGGCGGGTGAGCCGGCGCGGGCCGAGCCTCTCAGCGAGGATGATCGCAGGGCCGTCCGCTCTCTCAATCTTCTCACGCTCAAGCCAACGCTGTATGTGGCCAATGTGTCCGAGGACATGGTGGGCCAGGACGCACAAACCGTGCAGACGCTGCGGGACGCACTGCTCGCCGAGGATTCCGGCGCTGTCGTCGTAGAGGTCTGCGCCCAACTGGAATCCGACGTACTCGAGCTGGACGAGTCGGAGCGCCACGAATACCTGGAGGCTCATGGGGTCGAGACGGGCGGGCTAGACCGTCTTATACACGCTGGCTACAAACTGCTCGGACTGCAGACCTTCTTTACCGTGGGCGAGAAGGAAGTCCGGGCCTGGACCCTGCATGTGGGAGCCAAAGCTCCCGAAGCCGCCGGAGAGATTCACACGGACTTCGAGAAGGGCTTTATTCGAGCCGAAACCATCGCATACGAGGACTTCGTCGAGGCGGGCTCCTTGAAACGATCACGAGAACTCGGCAAGATGCGCCTGGAAGGCAAAGAGTATGTAGTGCAGGACGGAGACGTTATGCTGTTTCGGGCTGCGCCGTAGGGCGCCAATGAGGGACGACGAAACCTTGACGTCCGAATAGCCGTACGAAGCAATGTGTATACTCAGCGAACGTTCGCTCTTGGAGGAGCTAGTCAGCATCCAATGATGTCAGAAGCGCCTGCTGTGCGGGACGGTGAGGGTTACCGAGACGGACTCGGGTACGCCTTGTGGTGCGCCTGGTTTGTCGGCCTGGCTGGCCTGCACAGGATCTATCTGGGGAAGTATGCCTCGGGAATCCTCTGGATGTTCACGTTCGGACTGTTCGGCGTAGGTCAGATCATCGATCTGTTCTCGATGAAGAAGTTGGTCCGCGAGGCCAACATCCGGCAGGGTTACCTGCCCCACCCTCGTTGGGTCGGCGAACTGAACCGTTACGCGCGGCCGGTCGCCGGACTCCAGGGTCCGCCGGCCAAGCCGCTCAAGCATCTCCTTCTCGACGCGGCAGTCGAACGCGGCGGAGAGCTGTCGGTCACCGAAGGCGTGGCCGCAACCGGCGCCAGCTTCGAGGCGGTCGAGAAGACTCTCGACGAGCTACTCAGCACAGGCTACGTGGACATCGACAACCGCCCCGACAGTGGCGTGATCGTGTACCGCTTTACGGAGCTGCGTTAGAGTCTTCGCCGCGCGCCCTGGCGACCGGTCCCTTTTACTCCGGAATCGTGACGTCGAGCGTTACGATCTCGCCGAATTCGTCCAGCGGACGGTCCAGGCGCTCGGGATCAGCCACAGCCAGCATTACCAGCTGATCCGGGTGCAGATGCCGCTGCGCGGCCGCTTGCACGTCAGCCGTCGTGACCGCCGTGATCCCGGTTCGTATCTGCTGCAGAAAGTCCGCCGGATAGCCGTAGTACTCGTACAGCATCTGCCGGCCTACAATTTCCCCAGGTGAGTCGAAATTGAAGATGAACGAGTTGAGGAAGGCATTCTTGGCGTAGTTAAGCTCCTCTTCGCTCACTTCGCCGCTCTTCATGTACTCGATCTCCGCTAGCACAGCCTCCAGGGCCTCGGCGGTAGACTCGAGTTTCGTCTGGCCCCCGACCTGGAAAATGCCCGGGTAGTCGTAGCTTGCCCCCACGGACCCGAAGATCGAATAGGCGAGACCTTTTTCTGACCGGATCTTGTTGAACAGCCGGGACGCGAAGCCCTGACCAAAGATCTTGTTCATGACCTGAACCGCGAAGTAGTCCGGGTTGTCTACGGTCGTGCCCAGGTGTCCGACCCGGAAGTTCGACTGAGTGAGGTCAGTCTTCTCCACGAAGTAAACTGTCCCGGCTTTGGCCGGCGCAATCTGGAACTCCCGAGGTAGATCGACTTCCGCCCGCTCCCAGTCCCCGAACTCGCTCTCGATCGCGGCCAGTACCTCGGCCCGGTCGAAGTCGCCCGTAACTCCAAGCATGATTTGGTTGGGGTGGTAATACTTGGCGTGAAAGTCGATGAGGTCCTGGCGCGTAATCGCATCAATTGTAGCGTTTTCAGTATGCCGCGCATACGGGCTCGCAGCACCGTAAACCAGCTTGGCGAACTCGCGCCCCGTGATACTTCCCGGAGAGTCGTTCCGCCTCGCGATTGCGCTCTTTCGCTGAACCTTGGCCTCTTCGATCTTGTCGGCCTCGAACTGTGGCCGGCGCAGCATGTCGGCCAGCACTGGAAAAACATCACCGAAGCTTTCCTTCAGCACTCCCATGCCCGCGGTGCCCACACTGGATCCGATACCTCCGCCCAGAGAGGCGGCCCGGTCCTCCAGGAACAGATCCACCTCCGCGCCTGTCCGGTCACCCGCTCCACCTGTGCGCATGACGCTTGCCGTGATGCTGGCCAGCCCGACCTTCTCGACCGGTTCATAACGGCTACCCGTCCTGATTCTTACGCTCACGTTAATAAGCGGGAGCTCATGTTCCTCGAGCAGGAAGACGACCATCCCATTGGGCATTTCCACTCGCTCAGCCTGCGGGATTTCGATCTCGTTCAGTGGTGGGTACTCGATGTCGGCGGGCGTCAGGGCCTGGCCTGCCGCCTGAGGAGCCGCCACCATACCGGTAGCCGCTACAGCCAGCAGCGCGACCGTGGTCCTGGGCAGTCGGATTGTGATCGCATTCATGACGTTGCCTCCTCTTTCGACTCGGTCGCGATCATGCCGACCGTGCGGCGCTGATTATCGAAGTACTGGTTCGCGACCCGCTGCAGATCCTCCGCCGTCAACTCCTGGATCGCGTCGATGTTGTGGAACAGGTTGCGCCAGTCGCCCGTCTTGGTGTGCACGTTAGCCAGCCGCAAAGCGAGCCCGCTGTTGGAATCGAGTTGCCGGATGAGGCTGGCGCGCAGCTTTGTCTTGGCACGGTTCAGTTCCGCTTCCGACACGAGTTCAGTCTTTAGGCGCGCTACCTCGATGTCGATCGCGGAAGCGACCTCGTTGTTCTCGTGTCCGGCGGCCGTCGTCGCGTAAAAGATCATCTGGCTCGGATACTTGTCACCGGGAAAGCCCGGAAAGGCCCCGGTGGAAAACGCGATCTTCTCGTCAGTGACGAGGCGCTTGTAGAGACGGGAGGACCTGCCGTTGGACAGAACCGTGGACAGCACCTGCAGGGCCTGATAGTCAGGGTGCGTAACCGCCGGGATCGGATAGCCCACCAGGTACCAGGGCTGTCCCGGATCGGTAAGCTTCACCATGCGCTCCGCCTTGACCACAGGCTCCACGGTCTCGATAGGGGCCGGTTCTTCTCCCCTGGGGATGCGGCCGAAGTATGACTCCAGCGTGGCTATCGTCTCCTCAGGCTCGATGTCCCCCACAATCGCGATCGTCATATTCTGCGGCACATAGTGCTTCTCGAAGTAGGCCTGCGCGTCTTCGCGGCTGATCGTCTTCAGATCAGACATGTGGCCCACCACCGGCTGCGCGTAGGGATGCGCGGTGAATGCGGTCGCGACGAACTGTTCGACCAGGCGCCCGATTGGCTGGCTCTCGGTCCTCAGGCGCCGCTCCTCCATTACCACGTTGCGCTCTTTGTAGAACTCGCGCAGAACTCCGCTCCGGTAGCGCTCCGACTCCAGGTAGGCCCACAGCTCGGCCTTGTTGGACGGTAGGGAGAAAAAGTAGACAGTGGCGTCGGCGTTGGTGAATGCGTTGAGGCCCTGCCCCCCCTCCCTCTCGATGATCTGTCCGAATTCGTTAGGGACCACAAAGCTCGCGGCTTCATCCTGCGCCGTCTTGAACTCGGCTTCCAGAGCGGCCAGGGCGTCTGCATCCCCCGCCCGGCGGGCCTTGACGATCTTGGCGTAGACCACATCCACGTTGGCCATGGCCGCCTTTTCCGCTTCAGCGTCCTTCGTGCCCACGAGGTGGGTGCCCTTGAAGGCCATGTGCTCGAACAGGTGAGAGATCCCTGTCTTCCCGGTAAGCTCGTTGACGGCTCCCACATCCACCCAGTTGACGAAGGCCGTGACTGGGGCGTCGTGCTTCTCGACCAAGATCACATCAATCCCGTTCGACAGCGTCGCCTCGGTAACCTTTCCTTCGAAGTCCTCCAGACTCTGGGCTCTGAGAGTGGTGGGCACGACGGCTAGCACTGCGAGAAGTAGATAGACAAAACGGGCGGGACTCATCTGCACCTCCTCCTGAAACTGCAGGCACCTGCACTGATGCCGGCGAATCTAGGGGCCCGGCGGGACTGCCGCGAGTTTTCCACACTGAAAAACTTGACCGTCGGGCGCCTCCCTTGTAGCTCAGACTACTCTTCGAGTGCCACGAGGGTCCCCCACTAGGTCGATACGAATGGTGACAATGGATTCTGACCAGACGGCGCCGGGTCCGGAGTTCCAGGACATCACGTTCCATGGCGAGCACGAGTCCGCTTGCGATCTTGATACTCACTGCCCGTCGTGTGGCCAGTTCTATGTGCCCCGGCCTCTTGTCGTCGCGGCTGGCACGATCATGTTCATGGGCGCCTACTCCCTGAGAACCGGTCCCGCAGACCAGGCAGCCGCGATCAGCGCCGGCCTTTTTCTCATTCTGGCCTTCTATTTCATTTCGGTACTCAGAAGCCGGCCCTACGAGCTCGGGATCCTGGCCACCTCCGCGGTGGGCGTGTTCGTTCTGTTCTTTGCAGCCCGGCCTATGGCCATGTTCGCCGGATCGCCCCCCGAATTCCTGGTTCTTCTTGGTATCGTGGCCTTATTCAGTACCGTTGTCCTGGCGGGCAAGCACGGAGTGTCGGACTCGTCGGCGCTGGCGGGCGGGGAGCCAGGATCTCAGGCGGTCCTGCTCATTGCGGCGGCAAATCTGCTTCTCCTGTTCGTGATCTGGACGCTAGAAACAGTCAGCGCTGCGACCAGCCTCCGTTCCGATACCTGGCTTGCCTTTGCGGCTGAACACCTCCCGCTCATTCACTGGATATCGCTGGCCTTGGCCTGTTTTCTAGTACTCGTTTTTGCCTTCATCAGCGCATCGCGGCAGCAAGCGTGGTGGGAGGAAGTGGAGCCCAAGACCCGGGACCTGCCAGCACGAGGAGTCATCGCACGGGCTCTGGCGGCGAATTCAAACCTGCTGGCCAACATCCGGGCGGCAGCCCAGAACGGGTGGAGGGCTGTCAACGAGTTCTTTAAGGAAACCGGGCGGGCGATTCTGCGCATTGTGGCCATGACTGTCGTCAGGCTGGTCGCCGTGCTTATCAGCTTGTCCAGACAGGGGCTCATTCTGCTAGGCCTCACCATACTGGCCGTGTTCAGCGTGACTCTGGCCATCGAGATCGCGATTCTGTGGCAGCAGCAATCAATGTTCAAGCCGGTCCTGATATTCTGGCCGCAGGCCATCGTGCTCACCGTACTGGTGATAGCGCTCTCCACTCTCATCGGCGGACTGTCGTTCAAGAGGTGGTCGGCTCGCCCACGTGCGGGAGCCAGTGTGCGCACGCTGTTCTCAGCCACGGTCGGCACCACTCAGCAGCTGAACACAGCCCTCCGCAGCCTGGTGTTTTCGGCCGTGTGGTTCCTCTTCTATACCGCGGTTTCACTCTGGTTTGCCTGGCTCGCCGTCAATATCCTTTCCGGTGCCCAGGAAAGGGCGGTTCCAAGAACCCTCGGACTCGGTTTCATCGGCGCCTCCGTCCTGTTTGTCTTCCTCCTCTGGCAGATACGGCCCAGAAGACAGTCCCGGCTGTCCGCTAAAGCTGTTGAAAGGCCAGCCCGCCGCTTCTTCCTGGCGGGTGACTAGGCGCAGGGGCAGACTCATTGCGGCCACGACGGCAGAGCGCCATCGTACGAAGGGTGACGAGGCGGACGAGGCTGACAAGGTGAGGATTCCATGCGCAAGATGATAATACTGGCTGTTCTGGCGATAGCGGGTGCGGTCAGTTTCGGCGTCTTCGCCGGCCAGGCCAGCTCGCAGCAGGTAACTGTCTACAAGTCGCCTACCTGAGGCTGCTGCGGTGAGTGGGTCACTCACCTTCGCTCGCAGGGTTTTGACGTCGAAACGGAAGATGTTCCAAATCTCACGGTCGTGAAGCTGGAGCATGGGGTTTCCTCGGCTCTCAGCGCCTGCCACACCGCGGTCGTGGAGGGCTACGTGATCGAGGGCCACGTCCCGGCCGAAGATATCCGCCGACTGCTCGAGGAGCGGCCGGCCATTAAGGGACTTGCGGTGCCAGGCATGCCGGCCGGGTCACCGGGCATGCCCAGCCCGATGCCTGTACGCTACGACGTGCTGGCGTTCGACGCCGAGGGCAACACCCAGGTTTTCGCCACACACGGTCCTTAGCCGGGCGCCAGCGCTCATTAGAGCGCAGGCCCCTGACACAACCTCGCGGACCTCCTCGTAGGGTGAATTGTGGCCCTAACGAGGAGGTTGGGTGGAGCCGACGCGCACCGATGATGTGAACGTAGCCGCGCGAGACACCTGGATCGCGCTCGCATACTTCAGCGCTTACCTGCTCCTCCTGTTTTCTACCCTCGAATCAGAGTTCTTTCATTGGGTGACGCTGGTCGCGATCCCGCTCGCCATCGCCTGGGTCTCCCGGCCGGCCGGACAACGCACCCTCAAGGCAGCGCTCACTACTGTAGGCCTACGCCGTGGGAACCTGACCCGAGGAGTCGCTTGGGCCCTCGTTCTGGGCCTGGCTATCAGCCTGTTTCAGGTTTTCTTCTCAGCACGGTCAGGGGAAATCCAAGCGCTGATTTCGAGTGGCCGAGCGCTGTATCTCTTCCCGCTCACTTTCGTGCTCATGATGGGACTGGCAGGATTCACGGAGGAATTCTTTTTTCGCGGATTCCTGCTGACCCGGCTCGAGCCGCTACTCAAGTCCAGGTGGCTCGCCGTGATCGCTTCCTCGCTCCTATTCGGAGTCTATCACCTCCCTTATGCGTACATGAACCCCCGCTGGCCCAGCGCGGGAGACTGGGGAGAGGCGTGGGCAGCAGCACTGGGAAACGGCGTTCCCGGCGGTCTGCTACTGGGGACCCTTTACGTGCTGACCGGGAGAAATTTGCTCGCCTGTGTTGTTCTGCATTCTTTGATCAACGCTGTTCCGGCCATGACGATGATGCGTTTCGGCTAGAATCAAACGGTCACATGCCGCGCGAGCGCGCCTCCTTGGCCAGCGAACCGCTTATCACAGCCAGGGCTTCCTCCGGAGTAAGGCGGCCCACGGCGGCTGTGCTGTAGATCGCGGTCACGACCTTCCCCGTGGGGCCGATAACGAACCCGGTCGAATGCAGATTGCGGTGGGTCGGATTGAAGAAGGCGCCCGTCGCGGCCGCCACCTCGCGGGCGACAAGATCGTATCCCAGTGCGAATGCGATGTCGTTCTCGGAGGCGGCTTTTCGGGCGTCCTCCAGATTGTCCGTCGAAGCCGCCACGACAAGCGCCCCCAACTCCCGGAAGTCCTCTAGCCGGGCCTGAAAGTCAGCCAACTGCTGACTACAGTGCGGTCACCAGTGGCCCCGGTAGAAGAGAAGTACTGAGTATCGGCCCTCGGCGTCCGCAGGCAACTGGAGAGTCGTTCCGTCGATCAGAGGGATGCGAAGCGGCGGAAACCGGACCCCGGTGTCGAGCTTTCTGGCGGCGTCCTGGGCCATCAAACTTCCTGCACCGCCGCGAGGGTTCGCTCGATCTGGCGCAGGTGTAAGAGATCGTGGCCGGCCGTCAGCGATATGTTGAGTCCCACGCTCTCGGGACCGCGCTCCTCGTGTACACCTACCCGCTCCCAGGCCGGACCCCGCGCTCGCCAATAGAGCTTCACGTTGAGCTGTCGGAGGGTGCGGAACTCCGCCAGCATCTGCCTTACGTGCCGTTCGTTGTGCTCGAGTCCGGCGGTCATGAGATCCTGGTCATAGCCCGGAATAGGGGGCTCCGGATGGGACAACATGAGACGCACCCGGTAGCCGTACACCCACTCCGTATCGCACAGGTGTCCGATGACCTCGGCCACCGACCACGCGTCTTCGGCCGGGCGCTTGTGTAGAGTTCCCTCTTCAACTCGAGCGACAATACTCTCGACCTTGCCGGCTGTCGCGTCCAGTACCTCCAGGGGGTCCGCGTCCCCGACGAGGTCCTGAAGCATTTGCTGATATTCCTGCGACTGGTCGACCGGATCAGTCATCGTAACCTCTCATCTGTATCGTGTGCATCCCGCGCCCGTGTCCTCATGGCTGTTCCAACGCATCCAGCTTCCTCTGGGTTCTGTCGTTCCCGGCCCTGACGGGGATCGCCCCCATCCAGTTACCGTACATCGGGTTGGGAAACATGAGCCAGCGGCGTCCCCACTTACCGACGTTGTCTGCCATGATCTGGTCCCGCTCCGTGTCAGGCAGACTGGCCAGCACGAAGTCGTTGAGATCGTCTCCCAGAAGCAGGAGAACTCGATACTTGGACGCCACCTCCGCCCTGCGCGACGACTTGTCGGAGGTCCATTCCTCGCGCTCCCAACGCGTAAGCACCGTGTCGAAATCAGGCAGCGGACCCAGTCCGACCTCCTCCAGGTTCCGCCGGGTCCCCGGCTCGATCGCGTGATCGTGATTTGTCACGTAGAACACCGTTACACCCATGCGGTGGGCCGCGGCGACGAACTCCCGAGCACCCGGCATGGCAATGCCTCTGGCCGCGAGCACCCAGGGGTACCACAGCTCCTCCGTAAAAGACTGACCCTTGAGAATCATGTGCCCCTGGAACACAGCGTGGGTGAGGACCGTCTCATCCACGTCGGCGATAATCGCGGGTGGAAGGCTTCCATAGCCCTCCCCCTGCTCCAGCGCCGCTGTCCAGGTAGTGTCGGCCAGGGCTTCCTCGAGAAGACGTTCGGCCATCCGGAACGTCTGCCTCGTTACGGCCTCGTACTCGGAAGACGTCTGTTGCCACAGGACGGCGTCCAGGTTGTCGTGCGGCGTGGCCCGCTCGGTCTGCTGAGCCTGAGCTTCGGCGCCGGAAGGAGACCCCACAACAACCGTCGGCTGCGTCGACGCGCAGGCCGCGGAGAGTAGAAGAAGTGGCCCAAACAGAATACGGGTTTGTCGGCAGCTCATGAACGCAGATCCGTGTAATCGGGTGAGTCATTTCTTATCGCCGCCAAACGTGGCGGGATATGGTCAGGCGAGCAACCTGCGGGTTGTGCCGCACGTCGACGGGGCAGGAACAGCGACGGCGAACAAAAAACCGGGCCGGCAGCAACCTCGCCACCGGCCCGGCAACAGAGCCTCGCCTCGGCCGTCAGAGACGGCCGTCAACACGCGTCAGCTAGAGATCTAACTGAATGCGCGAGTAGTAAAACCCGCCGTTGCTTCCGAACTGCGTCACCCGACGGCTGAAGACAAACCGCTCGTCACTGCGGTTGCCTGACAGCTCGTGCTGATCGGGATAGGTGTTCAGAAGGTTGTTGGCACCGATCGACCACCGTACTCCCTCTGAGATCTCATACGCGAGATCGAGGTCGAATATGGTCTTGGCGTCGAAGGTCTCGTCGTTGGCGTCGTTCGTCGGCTTGTACTCGACCTTGCCGAAGTAGTTGCCCCGAACAATGAGGCCGAACCGGTTCTTGTCGTACTTGACAGTCAGGGACCCCTTTTGCCTCGGAAGCGCGTCCTCGAGCCGGTTGCGCTCTTCCCGATTGAACAGTGTGCCGGTGATATCGGTCGAGCCGAAAATGGCCTGCATGCTGGCCGGCGTGTTGATCGCCGTCACATCCGTATCGGTGATGTTGGCCGAGCCTGTCAGTGTGAGCCGGCCTCCGTTGTCCAGGTTCGCCGCGTACGATGCGACGATATCCACGCCAAACGTCTCGGTGTCGACGGCGTTGGAGAAGAACTGTGCCTCCGCCACGCCCGAAGCGGCAAACGGCGCCAGGATACCGGCAACCGTCGGATCGGAGTTTCCGAATCGACTCGTAAGCACGATCCTGTCGTCGATCGTGATGAAATACACGTCAGCCGTCAGGGAGAAGTTTGGTGTCGGCCGGGCCGTAAACCCGCCACTCACGTTCACCGACGTCTCTTCCTTCAGATTCGGCACTCCGAACGCCGTAGCCACGCCGCTCAGGTTGTTGGCCGTGAGTACCTGTCGCGCCACCAGATTGCCACCGGTATCCAGAACGAACTGCGTGCTGATGTTGTTGAACCAGGCCTGGTGAAGCGAGGGAGCCCGGAATCCTGTGCTCACCGCTCCGCGAATGGCGAAGTTCGGAGCCGCTTCTATTCGCGCCGCGATCTTTCCGTTGACCGTACTGCCGAAGTCGGTGTAGTTCTCGTACCGGCCACCGATGTCCAGCAGTACCTGATCGTTGATCTCCATCTCGAGACCAGCGTAGGCGCTGATGCTGTTCCGGGTGCGGTTCACTTCGTTGGCGGGCTGGAATCCTGTAAAGACCTGCGAGCCGGGATTCTTTGCGGCGCCGGCCGATGTCGTATCGAAATCGACTCCGGGAACCGGGCCGCCGTTGCCCAGACTGAAGGACTCAAACTGGCCCGCCCCGATCTCGTAGTTCTCAACCCGGAACTCACCGCCCAGCACGAGCGACAGCGACTTGATCTCGTCGCCCGTGTCGAGAAGGCGCACCGCATCCACGTTTCCAGTCGTTTGACGGAAACTCAGCGTACCCGCGTCAAAGCTGACCGGGCTGGCTGCTCCCATGGAGGCATTGTTTGTGTTTTCGATATTGAACAGGAAGGAATTGGTTCCCCTTGTCACGCTGAGATCCAGGTCCCATCCGGCCTCCTGGCCGCGCAGGCCCACAGTCACGGACCCGTCATTGATGCCCGTCACGATTTCGGGGAGAAATCCGTTCGGATGCAGCGACAGTATGGTCTTGTTCTCCTCGTTGGCACGGCGGAAGAATCCAGTCGCAAAACCGTCCCGGCGCGAAAGGCCGCCGAAGGCGTACAGCTCAGCGTCTTCGCCTACCGGAAACGCGCTGTTGAAGAAGGCCATTCCGACGACCGCTTCACCCTGCCCGGTCTGCATCGAGAAGTCCGCTCGCGTCAGGCCGCGTGCTGCAATCTCAGCATCCGTCGCCGCGACACCACTGATCCCGAGGAACTGGTCCTTCATTTCGAGGCCACTGCGGTTGGTGCGCTCACGGTTCAGAAAACGGCCCGTTACGTTGAAGAAACCCTCATCCGCAATCGGAAACCCGAAGTTCACTCCTACGTCAACCTGCTCACCGTCGCAGTCCCAATCGATGTTGAGGGGGTTGCCGCTCGGGTCGCTTTCGTTCGTCAGGCAGCCACCCGTCAGTCCGGCCGTCGCGGTCGCCTGCAGGCTTTCCGTCTGCTCCTTGAGCACAACATTGATCACACCGGCTATCGCGTCTGAGCCGTACTGAGCGGAGGCCCCATCGCGCAGCACTTCGATCCGCTCGATGGCGCTCGTCGGAATAGCGTTCATGTCGACTCCGACCGTACCCCGTCCAAACGTTCCGTTTACGTGAACGATGGCGCTCGTATGCCGCCGCTTGCCGTTAACGAGTACGAGTACCTGGTCAGGACCGAGTCCCCGAAGACTGGCCGGGTTCACGTGATCCGTGCCATCGGAGATCGTCTGATGCGACGCGTTGAAGGAGGGCACGATTTCGCGAAGAATCTGGTTCACCTCGGTGTGCCCTGATTCGCGAATCTCCGCCGCTGTGATTACGTCGATAGGCACAGGCGTCTCGGTAGCCGTACGTGCCGTGCGCGATCCGATGGCCACAAGCTCGTCGCCGATAACCAGGGCCTGGCTTACCAGGGCAAAGTCAGCCGTGTTAGCCTGATCGGCCGACACCGTGACCGCCTGCTCCTGCGGAGCGAACCCGATCAGTGTGACTCTGAGTGTGTAGCTGCCCGGTCGCACCCGGAGCTGGTAGGAACCAGAAGCTCCCGTGACCGCCGTGCGGTTAGTACCGACGATGGATACGCTGGCGCCGCTCACGGCTCCCGCCGTACTGGCATCCGTCACCGTACCGGTGACGACCGCAGGCTCCTGCGCGGCTAGCGGTGCGGCGGCGAAAAGAAACAGCGCGGCAAGAGCCGCTCCGGAAAACCGGCGAACAGACGATGCGACTTTCATGCAATCCTCCCGTAAAGTGACACCAGGATGCACCTGTACTACCAAGTTGAGGGGCGGGAACCGGCTAAAGATTGGCCGCGGAAGCCAGAACGTCAACCGCAATCGCCCCGTCAGCGGTTGTAAATACTGGATTGAGTTCAACTTCCGTTAATTCATGATTGGCCAGAAAGTAGACTCCGAGACGCTGAATCAGGCGGATCAGAGACTTCAGGTCGGCGGGCGGACTACCCCGATAGCCCTGCAGGATGGGATAGAGGCGCAGCTCGGCCAGCATGTTCAGGACCTCGCGCTCAGCGACCGGCAGACCTCGGATCGACCTGTCCGGCCACACCTCGGCGGACACGCCACCCGCCCCCACAACAAGGATCGGCCCATACTGCGGATCACGCCTGCAGCCCACCAGGAGCTCCGCGATCGGTGCGGCTAACTGCTCACAAATCAGAACGCCGCGAAAGTCCGCCTCAGTGCCGGTTTCCCTCGCGAAGGTATCAGCTGAGTCGCGGATGCGTTCGAACGCTACCTCCACATCAACTGGCGTCAGGAGTCCCAGTGCGACCCCGCCCGCCTCGCTGCGGTGCAGAATCGTGGACGAGATCAGCTTCGCCACCGCCGGACCATCAAAGCTTCCGGCGGCGGCCACAGCCTCGGCACCCGATGTGCAAGCCTTGCCCGCCACGAGGGGCACGCCCGCCTCGGCAACCAGGCGCCGGCCTTCCGCCTCGTTGAGAGCTACCCTGCCCTCACTTCGGGCCTGTTTGATTATCAGACTGGCTTCAGCGCCAGGCTCCGCAGCGCGTAACGGGTCCGGCGCGTCGGCGTCAGGCGAATTCGCGCCGTCCTCCTGCTGGTCCACAGCCAGGTATTCCCCCCTGGCATACAGGGCTTGAATGCAGCGGCCGGCAGTGTCGAGGGAGCCAAGGACCGGGACCCCTGCCCTGCGGAGGCGCAGCAGGGCAGCCGTGTTGTGAGCCGCGTACAGCGTATGCACCAACACGGGTACCCCCGCCTCGGCCGCGATCCGGCTCATGCGCACGGCCGCCTCCGTCTCCTCCTGCTCGAGCGACTCGTCAAACCGGATGGCGTATCCGCCGAATAGTCCAGTGAGGAGAACGCTCCCTACGGTGGACTCGGCCGCCACCACGTCCAAGCACTCAGGGAATACGGACATGTTCCTGTCCCCCGCTCCGGCCAAATCGACGGGATTACCAACCGCCGCAGCAGGACCGAGCAGCTCGCGAAGTCGTTCCTGACCTTCGGGCGACAACTCCGCCAGTCCCATACCGAGCTCCGCGAGCCGATCCACGGCGAGAGTGGCATGCCCGCCCCCGTCCGCAATGACCGCGATCCCGTGGCTATCGTGCCCGCCGGGTGGTTGACCGCCCAGCGCCAGGGCCAGATCGAGCACTTGGTCAGATCTGGTGGTGATTGTGATGCCACGCTGTCTCAGGAGAGCTTCGAACACGTCGTATGACCCGGCGATGGCCCCTGTGTGCGACAGCGCCGCGGAACTGCCGCTATCCGACCGCCCGCCTTTCAGCACCACTATCGGTTTGGTCCGGTTTACTCTCTCCGCGGTGGGAAAGAATGCCTGTGGGTCCGAAAAACCTTCCGCATAAATGAGGATCCCCCTGGTAGTCTCGTCTCGCTCGAGAAACTCCAGGTACTCATCGAATCGAACATCCCCTTCGTTCCCAACGCCAACATATAGGGACAGTCCGAGCCCACGGTCACGAAGCTGAGTCATGACGTCGAGTCCCACATTGCCCGACTGAGAGAGCATCGCCAACGATCCCGCTCTTGGCGGCGGAGATCCAACAAGATTCAGGCCGATGGCCGGGCTCAGCACGCCAGACGTATTTGGACCGATGAGCCTCAGGCCCGACGCAGCGGCCGCGGACAGGACTTCTTCTTCCAGCGCCCGGCCCTGGTCGCCCGACTCCCGAAAGCCGACGGCGAGGACTATCGCTCCGGGAATGCCTCGCTCTCCACAGGCCCGTACGACGTCCGGGACACGGACCGCCGCGGTACAGATGAGAGCCAGGTCCGGTACGGCGCCCAGTTCGGCTACGGAGGGGGACACCGGGAGTCCGAGTAACTCCCCTCCGTCTGGATGCACCAGATAGATATCACCCGGATAACCGGCTTCCTGGAGGGCCCGGACCACTCGATGGCCTCGTTTGGTAGGATCACGGGAAGCCCCGACAATCGCCACAGAGCGTGGATGCAGGAGAGGCGTCAGGTCAGCGCTCATGCGAGCTCCATCCTGATCGAGCCCCTGAAGGCTCACCGGCCCTCGAAGCGCGGATCCCTCTTCTCCTGAAACGCCTCTACACCCTCACGCCAGTCAGATGTCTCCATGCAACGAAGCAGCGCTTCGGCCTCCAGGTCCAGCACGGAGTCCAGCACCAGGTGGGGAGAGCGGTGTAGAAGATTCTTCGCGAGGGCCAACGACAGGGGCGCTTTGGCCGCCAGTTCCCTCGCTATCGAAAGCGCCTGGGCGAGCACCTGATCCGCCGGCACTGCCCGGTTCACCAGCCCCATGTCCAGCGCCTCCGCGCCCGTAAACATCGGGCACAGAAAGAGAAGCTCCCGGGCGCGAGCTCTCCCGACCACGCGGTCCAGGGTGGCCGTGACCCCTCCCCCCACGAACGTCCCCAGGCCGACTTCCGGAAAGCGGAGCTTGGCCCCGGACGCCACTACGGCCAGGTCGCAAGCGACGAGCAGCTCGAGCCCGGCCCCGATGGCGTGCCCGTTGGCCGCCGCCACTACGGGCACGGACAGTGTCTGGATACGGTGCGCCGCGGCCTGGGCCGCTTCCACATATGTGCGTTTGGCCTCGGCGCCACCCGAACCGGACGCATGCGCATCCAGGTCAGCGCCGACGCAGAAAGCCCGCCCGGCGCCGGTCAGAATGACGGCCCTAATTTCCGGGTCATCCGAAAGGGCGGCGAGTTCGGTGTCCAGAGCGCGGTAGAGCGGCAAGCTCACCGCGTTCAGACGATCGGGCCGGTTGAGAGTCACCGTCGCGATACTACCATCCCGGCTCACCAGAACCGGGGAAACACCAGTTTCTCTGTTTACGCTTTGTACCATCGACCTCGCCCCAGGGAGAATTTGGACAAGCTGCACATAGCCTTCCGTAGCGGCAACCGCAGTCCCACATCCGCGGCGGCTGGCGGTGACCCGGCAGACGCGTACCTTTTGCAGCTAGGCAGGACAGGTTCACCGGGCCATGACTACGGCTCTCCAAAACCTCTTCCGGAGTTTCTATGGCGGTGACAGGCGGGCAGAAGCTCAAGAAGCAGTTGTCCCTGTTCGATGTCTATGCTATCGGTGTGGGCGGGATGCTGAGCGCCGGTTTCTTTCTGCTTCCCGGCCTGGCCGCCGCCCAGACAGGTCCGTCAGTGGTTCTGGCGTACTTCCTGGCCGCCGTGTTCGTCCTTCCTGCTCTGTTTAGCCTGGCCGAGCTCGCCACGGCTATGCCTCGAGCTGGCGGGCCCTACTATTTCCTCGATAGAAGCCTCGGTCCCATGGTGGGCACCGTAGGCGGCTTAGGCACCTGGCTTGTCCTGGTCTTGAAAAGCGCCTTCGCCCTCATAGCGATGGGCGCCTACCTGCAGTTGTTCGCTCACTTCGATATCAAGCCGATCGCTCTTGCTCTGACAGCTGTCTTCACGATCATAGCCGCAGTCGGCACCAAGGGGTCGAGTAATCTGCAGCGCGTTCTGGTGATCGCTGTTCTGGCTCTGATAGGTGTGTTCATTATCGCCGGAGTGGTCGCGGTGTTCGGAACCAGGGAGGTGGCGATCAGCGGGGCCGATTTCCGGCCGTTTCTTACCTTCGCGGGCGAAGGCCTGTTCGGTACGGTCGGCCTCGTATTCATATCGTACGCGGGCCTCATCAAGGTCGTGAGCGTTTCCGAGGAGGTCCAGAATCCGGACCGCAATCTTCCCCTGGGCATGGGCCTGGCTGTGCTCACCGCCTCCATCGTTTTTGTCTTGGGGGTATTCCTGATGGTGGTAGCGCTCGAGCCGGCTGAATTGCACGCTACGTACACGCCGGTGGTCGATGCTGGCCTGGCCTTCATGAACTGGCTGCCGAGACCCGTGGCCATCGGCCTGCTCGCTGCGCCCGCCCTGGCTGGACTGGCTGCGACGGGGAACGCGGGGGTGCTGGCCGCGTCCCGATACCCTCTCGCCCTGGCCAGGGACCGCCTGCTGCCCTCGCCTTTCGCATCGGTAAGTCGTTTCGGAACCCCGGTTCTCGGCCTTCTGCTCACCGCGGCCCTGATGGGATTGTCTATCTGGTTCCTGGACGTGATAACCGTCGCGAAGCTGGCCAGCACGTTCCAGCTACTGATCTTTGCTCTGATCAGCCTGGCCGTAATCGTGATGCGGGAGAGTTGGCTGGAGGCGTACGATCCCGGCTTTCGGTCTCCTCTATATCCCTGGATGCAAATCTTCGGCTTGCTTGGCCCCATTCTGCTTATCGCGGTGATGGGCCTGATGCCTATCGTGTTCTCCATCGGCCTGGTGGGGATCTGTCTGGGCTGGTTCTTCTTCTACGCACGCGACAGAGTGGTTCGCGACGGGGCCGTCTTTCATTGGTTCGAGCGCCTTGGAGAGCGGCGCTTCGAAGGCCTGGACACCGAGTTGCGTGACATCATGAAGGAAAAGGGAGTCCGGGAGGGAGACCCGTTCGATGAGCTCATCGCGAGGGCCGCCGTTCTGGAACTGCCCGACAACGCCACCTTCGAAGACGCTGTGCACAGCGCCGCCGAGTTGCTGTCCGAGCGCCTTCCCGTTGCGCCGGACAGACTGGCGGACGGTTTCCTGCGCGGGACGAGGATGGGTGCGACGCCGGTGTCGCATGGGGCCGCCCTTCCGCACCTTCGACTCGAGGAGGCGGAATTTCCGCAGCTCGTGTTGGCTCGCTGCCGGGCAGGGCTCGCCATTTCGGTCGGCGATCAGTTTGCAGACGGCGCAGAACACGGAGAACGGGTATGCGCCCTTTTCTTCCTGGTCAGCTCGGAGGCGAATCCCGGCCAGCATCTCAGGCTGTTGGCTCAGATTGCGGGCAGGGTCGACGACGAGGGATTCATGGACGAGTGGCTGGCGGCGGAACACAAGCGCGAACTCAAGCGCGCGATACTCCGCAACGAGCGTTTTCTGTCACTCCGGATCGTCGCCGGTAAGGGGTCGGAATCTCTGATCGGCAAGAAACTCATGGACGTTGACATTCCGGAGGGTGTACTCGTCGCCCTCATTCGCAGGCATGGTGAGCATCTGGTACCGCGGGGCCAGACAGAGCTGCGTGCGGGAGACAGGCTCACGATAGTGGGAGATCCGGTCGGCATCGCGTCTGTTGCCCGCCAATACGGAGGGCCCGGCGGTTCGTGACCACTCTTCCGGCCATCTCGCTACCGGTCGCCGGTACCGGTGAGCGATTTCCAGTCGGGCGCATCTTCTGCGTGGGGCGAAACTATGCCGCGCACGCAGCGGAAATGGGGGGAGACTCGGAACGGGAAGCGCCCTTTTTTTTCGCCAAGCCGGCTGCCTCTATCTGGTCTGGGTGGGAGCGGGACGAGGACCTGCCCTACCCCGTCGCCACGAGCGAACTACACCACGAGGTGGAGCTGGTCGTTGCGCTCGGATCGGGCGCGGCCGGAGTCGCCCCGGGCGAAGCCCTGGATCACGTGTGGGGATACGGCGTCGGTGTAGATCTCACGCGGCGCGACATGCAGCGCGAGGCCAAGGAAAAACGGCGCCCCTGGGCGCTCGCCAAGGGTTTCGATCACTCCGCCCCGTGCTCGGCCCTCCATCTCGTCAGCGAAATCGGCCACCCATCCGCCGGAGCGCTGGAGTTGGCGGTGAACGGAGAAACTCGCCAACAAGGCAACCTGCGAGACCAGATCTGGTCGGTCGCTGAGACACTGGCTCACCTCTCCTCGCTGATCACCCTCCTTCCCGGCGATCTGATTTTCACCGGAACACCGGCCGGCGTCTCGGAACTCAGGCCGGGCGACGCGGTTTCCTGCCGGATCGACGGTGTCGGCGCGCTGGAGTTCAGGGTTGGGGAGCGGCCTTAGCACCTCGCCTGAGCTTGAGAGCCACGCCAGTTACGGCTATTCCCACGAAGACCATGAGCAGTCCCAGAGTGGAGATCACGGCCATGGCTCCCGCGGCCGGCTTGAAAAACAGCGCCAGCCCGAACAGCACGGACATGGCGCCCGCGAGCAACAGGAGCCACTCACCCTTCAGCACCGCCCGCAGCTCACGCGCCGCCTTGATCTCGAGCGCTCCGGCGGCCACAGCCCAGGTGGCGATCCAATACATCAAGCTCAGCGACGTGAGACCGGGCCAGAACATTACCGCCAGGCCGAGAACGACTCCCGCTACCCCGCGCGGCAACATGGCTGCCCACGCCGCGTGCGCTTTCTTGGCCCGGCGCGACACCAGGATGGCCATGATGCCGTCCACGAGTGCAAAGGCCCCGAATAACGTGATCAGGGTCTCCAGCACCGCGATCGGATAGCCTACCGTAATCAGACCGAACAGGATCGCGAACAGTCCGCGCATCATGAGCATCGACCAGCACCGGCTGAGTCCTGCCTCCATGCAACCTCCTAGCGGCTTCTCTAGACCAGACCGAATTCCTGTTTGAGGTCCGCCATTTCACGCATCATTTCGGTGACCAGGTTCTCCCGCCTGTCTTCAGGAAGAAACGAAGCCCTGGCCGCATTCAGCGCTAGAGTCTCGACCGTTTCGTGAGAAAATCCGAAAGCCTCAGCGGCCCGCAGAAACTCCTCGGTGAGCGTCGTCTCGAACATGGGCGGGTCATCTGAATTGATCGTCACGTACAGCCCCTCCTCCATGAGACGGGGCAGCGGGTGCGCCTTCATAGTCGGCGAGATGCCGAGGCACACGTTGCTGCTCGGACAGACCTCCAGCGGAATCTGGCTCTCGCGCAGGCGGCTTACCAGCCTAGGATCCTCGAGGCAGCGCACTCCGTGGCCGATGCGGTCCGCGTGCAGCGCCTCGACACAGCCCCTGACACTGGCGGCACCCATAGTTTCGCCCGCATGGGGCGCGCTCCGCAGGCCATGCCGCCTGGCGATGTCGAACGCCTCCGTAAACAGCTCGGGCGGAAATCCCACCTCAGGCCCTCCCAGACCCAGGGCTGAAACGCCGCTTGCTTGCCGTGTCACGGCCCATTCCGCTACGCCGACAAAGTCTTCGGGTGCCATATGCCGCGCGTAGTCGATCGTGTAGGACATGGTCACACCCCACTCCCGCTCCGCGTAGGCGGCGGCCCGATTGAGGGCCTCGAGCTGTACGTCATATGACATACCATGGTTCAGCTTCTGCGTGAAACAGGTGTACGTAATCTCGGTGTGCTTAATGTTTTGAGAGGCCTGCTGCTCTAGAAACTCGGTCGCGATCAGTTCTATGTCCTCGGGTGTTTGCAGACATTGAACCAGAGTCAGGTAAATCTCAATGAAGTGGGGAAAGTCCCGGAACGTGTACCAGCGCCGCAGGGCCTCCGCGTCCGAAGCAGGAAGCTCCACCCGGTTACGGCGAGCCAGGACGAGCAACGTTTCGGGCCGAATGGCGCCCTCCAGATGCACGTGCAATTCCACCTTGGGCATTGCCCGAATGAAGCGCTCCAGCGGAATCACGCCTCCAGCCGGTCGGGCCGTGAGTAGAGTTCGACTTTCCACAGCATGGTGCCCCCAGTGAAGACCTTCCGCAGTCCTTCGTTATGCACCCGTGCGGCAATCGACTCCGGATCATGAACGTAGGCCCGGAAAGGAATTCGCCTCAGCCAGTTCGACAGATTGAGAATCTTCAGGGCCGCCCGCATGACAAGATTCGGCCGCGGAAATACCAGGCCGTACAATCTCCGCGCTTTGGAGGCTGACTTTCCCACCAAGGCGGGCATGTCCGGATAGCAGCACACTACCCGGTCCAGGGTGACAATGTCGGCCTCGGGAACTGACCCGGCGATGTCGACGAAATCTCCCAGTACATACTCGGATTTCTCCTCGTATCCTCTCAGGCTCGCCTCCTGCCGGGCCGCCTCCAGGTACGCCGAAGAGGCGTCCACCGAGGTCACGCTCGCAGCGCCCCAGTCCCCGGCAGCATGCTGAATCGCCCCTATCCCGCCGCCAATGTCCAGCAGGGTGGAGGATTCTGCGCCGTGATCAAGCAGCGCGCCCAGGAGAATGCTGGTCGTGACCGACGCCCCTGACTTCCGATACTTCTTCAGGTCCCGGCGGGCCATCCGCTGACTAAACAGGGTGTCAGCTCCCTTACAGTGTGAACAGGTCACTCCGCTCTCCGCTGAAGTCGTTCTTTCTCGCACTGAGACACTGCCGGAACCCGAGCGATCACACAATAGCAGGAGCCAAACTTCCTGCAGGAAGTACAGAGCCGCGCAAGAATTACTCAATCAGACCACAGGAAAGTGCTGATCGTGCTGGAATTACGGCCTGTTCGTTATGGCACAGAAGTGGCATAAGAGGCTGAGCATAAGCGGGGCGACTATAAAATGCTCCCTCCCCTCCTGATCACTTTCCTGGTGTTGCCAACCCGCGGCCGCTAAGGGAGTCCAGGTGAGGGAGGGGCTTTTTTGTTGACGGCAGCTCGGACGAGCACTCAACTAACCAGTCCGCAGCGATCCGATCGTGTCCAGGTACTGGGTCAGCTCTCTCTTCAGGGCTTCCAGGGATGGGAACTCGAACAGAACCCGGTTGTGGCTCCACACCGCCTTGTCGTATCTGAGCACGGATTCCACCCGGAAGGGGCAAACCCTGGTCCTGCCCTCGACCATGCTGAGGAGCTCGTCGGCTCCTGAGATGAGACCGGCCCCAAACGCCGTACGGCGCCCGGATTCGTTCTTGACCCCGAACTCGGTCGAAAACCAGGCAAGCCGCTTGATGTTCTCGCGCTCACGCCGATCCGCGCACAGGAAGGCAGGCGCGAACAGCTCTTGCAGCTGCGCGTAAGCGGGATTCATGAAAAACGGCAGGTGGCCGAAGATGTCGTGAAACATGTCCGGCTCAGGCGTAAAGTCGAGCTCCTGCATGTCCCGCATATAGTCCGTGACGAGAAACTCCCGACGAGCGAAGTGTCCGTACCATGGTACGGCGTCCGTATAACGCACAGCGGTCCGAACCGTCTTCCAGCCTGTCAGCGGCTCTATCCGGTCGTTCAGATAGGAGAGGGACGGAACCCGGTCAGCCGGTAGCCTGAGGAGCTCCAGTCCGTCCAGATATTCGCGGCAGGCCCACTGCCGAACGCGTGGAAGCTGCCGTTCGTACAGGATGCGCCACGTCTCGTCTGCTTGCCGACTCTGCATCGTCATCCTTGGGTTGTAGACACAAAAAAAGAGCCACGGGGAGATCCGTGGCTCGGGTGCGCTGTCGCTCAGTATCGGTCTACTTCGCTACATGAATACACCTCCGGCCACGGCGGCGGGATAGCCGGCGTAGGTATAGCTCTGGATGGCGTAATAGCGCTGTGCTGTCATGCGCCCAGGTTGGCTGGTTGGCGCGTCGCGCGCAAGCCTGGAGCGCGGCGGCTTCTAGTTCGCAAGGTCGAACCATGGACGCAGGCGTACGCCCAGCCAGGTGCCCGGCAGGGCCGAGGCGATCCACAGCCAGCCGTGCACGCTGGTCGAGGCCACCCCGGAGAAGAAGGCGCCGATCGTACAGCCGTAAGCGATGCGTGACCCGTAGCCCAGCATAAGTCCGCCTACCACAGCGGCCAGCAGCGAGCGGGCCGAGATACGCAGACCCGGCCGGAACCTGCCCCGCACGGCGGATGTGGCCAGGGCGCCGAGGACGATTCCGGCATCCATTACCGATATTCGGTCACCGAGAACGGGACCCGCTACAGCCGCGCTCTGAAATCCGGCAGTCCAGAAGGCGTTCGAACTCGGATCCCAACCCACGAGCTGGGCTAGCTTGGCTCCCCACAGCGTGAAGCCCCAGGTCACCGTCCACGGATGTCCGGCCAGCAGCAGCGTGGCGAAGTTGAGCAGCGCCAAGCCCACGGCCCCCAGGAGCAGGAGGCGAAAGGCAGGGTTCCTTAGGAGCCGCGTGGCCCCGACCAGTGGCGGACCTGAATCCGGAACGCTGCCCGGGCTGCCGCTGCTCGGGCTGCGGCCGGAATCGTGGCCGGAGCGCCGGCGTGCCCAGCGCACGGCGAGCCCGATCAGTCCGAGCGCCCCGAGTTGCAGGCCCACCGCGGCCGGCCAGCCCAGCGTGTGGCCCAGCGAGATCGGGCCCGTGGCCGGCAGGCGGGCCCACTCGGTCATGTGCAGACTGGCCCAGAAGGCTCCCCCACAGAATGCGCCCAGGGTAATGAGCATTCGCGTATTGCCGCCGCCGACGCTGAACAACGTTCCGGATCCGCAGCCTCCGCCGAGCTGCATTCCGAGGCCGAACATGAACGCTCCCACCACGACCTGCAGGCTGACCGGGGCCGTCGCACCCCCAGCCGGCTGGCCGAACACGCTCCCCTGGGCCAGGGGGACGGCGAACAGGATCGTGGCCAGGCCCAGCATGACGAGCTGCGCGTACACAGCCGAATAATCACGCACCAGAATGGCGCGCCGATACCCGTAGGTGAAGCCGAAGGAGGTCACGTACAGCACCAATCCGAGTGCGGCGCCGACCGCCAGAAGGCTGGCGTGCCGCCAGCCGTACTGGGCTAGAAGTACGGTGCCCCAGAGCAGAACGCCGGCGCTGATGGAAAGCGGGACCCACTGCACCCGACTGCTGGCGGAAACAGCGCTCGAGCGGACGGCGCTCACAGCGTGGGCAGACCGATAGGCCGTTCGGCCTGCAGGCGGGCGGCGATCGACAGCACCAACTCTTCTCCCTGCGGCGGGCCCACAATCTGCATTCCGACCGGGAGCCCGCTCGCGTCGAGACCACACGGCACCGAGGCCACAGGCAGGCCGGCCAGACCGAGCACGAACGTCGGGGCCACCCAGTCGATGTAGGTCTTCATGGGCTGGCCGCCGATCGTCTCCGGATAGTTCTGGTCCACAGGAAAGGGCGGGACAGCCATGCAGGGCGTCAGTAGAGCGGCATACGTCTCGAACAGAGCGCTAAGTTCCTCGCGCATGCGCCGCCTGGCCCGCTCCGCGTCCGACAGCTGCGGAGCCGTGACCTCGAGACCCGCCCGAATATTGTTGGCCACGTTCACCCCGTACTCGTCCAGCCGATCCAGGCCGTCGTGCAAGTGGGCCAGAAACCACAGGCCCCGCAGGGCAAGGAAGGCCTCGCGCCCGTATGACAGGTCGAGTTGGATTTCCTCACAGGCCACTGCGCAGCTGCCTTCCTGACACACGCGGCCCACGTCCGGATCGATGCCGATACCCGCGATGTCCGGACAGTAGGCGAGCCCCTGCTCGCCGCCCGGCCACTGCCTGGCCGCCGCCGCCGCGAACTCACGTCCCGCCACGGGCTGGGCGATCGGGAACTCCTTGCTGGGACCGGCCAGCGCCTGCAGCGCCAAACCCACGTCACCGGCCGTGCGGCCCATCACGCCCGTCACCTGCAGCGTGTCCCACAGGTACCAGGACGGGCTGGTGGGTATAAGGCCCGGCGAAGGACGAAGCCCCGTGACCCCGCAGAAGGAAGCCGGAATACGCAGCGAGCCGCCCAGGTCGGTTCCCTGGGCCAGCGAGAGCATCCCGGTAGCCAGGCCCGCCGCGCCGCCTCCCGTGGACCCACCCGCGCTGCGCTCTGTATTCCACGGATTTCGCGTGCGGCCGAACACCTCGTTCCAGGTATTGCCTCCCGCCGCGAACTCGGGCGTATTCGTCTTTCCCAGGATCACCGCTCCGGCGGCCCTGAAGCGGCTGACGATCTCGGCATCCTTCTCCGGCACATAGTCGGCGTAGAGAGTGGAACCATACGTTGTCCTGATGCCTGCCGTCTCCGTCACGTCCTTGATCCCGACCACGAGTCCGGCCAGCGCTCCGGGGTCCTCTCCCCGAGCCAAAGCCCGATCGACCGCGTCGGCTTCATCCGCGGCCCGCTCGTTCACGGTCACCACAGCGTTGAGCGTGCCGTTGTGCTCGGACATCTGCTCCTGGCACGCGGCCAGCAGCTCGGCGGCCGACACGTCGCGGCTCCGGACGAGGCGCGCCTGCTCCGTGGCCGGAAGCAGGGCCAGCTTACTCACGGCACCTGCGCGAACATGCCAGCTTACTCAGTGAACGCCACGGTGCGGCAGAAAGCCGCTTCTCCGCCCTTGAACAACCACGGAAAGCAGCCGATCGTCAGCCGCCGGTTCTGGAGCGCCGGGTCGGATATCTGCCCGCCGAGGTTCTCGATGTGCATGCAGTTGTGCGGGAACAAAGCGTTGTGGGTGAGCTGATAGTGGTCCTCCGGGAAGACTGCGGCGACGCCCTCGGCCCCCCCGAACTTGGTTTCCGCTATGCGGCGCACCTTGTCGCAGTGTCCGTGCTGGCCCTTCCCCAGAAATCGGCCGATGGGAAGGTTCATGGGGTGGTCAGTGGAGATCGCGTCCACACCCCAGATCTTGATCTCCATGTCCAGAAGCCAGGCCACCATGTCCGGGTGCGCTCCCGGATGCAGATGGATGTAACGCTCCTCGTTGGCCTCGTCCCCGAATTGGGCGAAGCGGTGCCAGCCGGTGTGCAGGATGAGCAGGTCGCCTTTCCGGACATCTACCCGGCTGGTGATCATGTCCGGCGAATAGGCCCCCAGATCGCTCATCTCATCGGTCAGGTCCACGATCACGCCGGGCCCGTACAGCCACTCGAGCGGTATCTGATCGATCGTCATTCCGTTGGTGACGAAGTGGCGCGGAGCGTCCAGGTGCGTACCCATGTGGTTGGACGTCTGGATGTACTGCGCGTTGACCCCGTGCTCGGCCTTGCGCTTGATGTACTTGACCTCGAACGGCGGATAGTAGGGCCAAGCGTAGACATCCTGGTTCAGAGGCTGTGACAGGTCGTAGATCTTCATTCAAGTCTCCAGTTCAGCTCTAATCTCTTCGTTGTGCTCACCGAGGCGAGGAGGATACCGCCGATAGGTCGGGCCCGCAGCGGACGAGTGGATCGGATTCCCGATCGAGCGAACGATCCCGATGAGCGGATGCTCCAGTTCGACGATCATCCCACGCGCGATGGTGTGCGGATCGGCCAACACTTCATCGGGAAAATTGACCGGGCCAGCTGGAATGCCAGCCTGCACCAGATCGGCCAGCCAGGAGGCGGCATCCCGGGACGAGAGGACGTTCTCCAGTACAGTGATTAACTCGTCACGGTTCTCGTTGCGCACGCTGTTGGTGGCGAAGCGTGCGTCCGTCCGCACCTCATCGTTCAGTCCCAGCACGGCGCAGAACCTCTCCCACAAGCGCTCGCTGCCTACCGCGACCAGTATCGACTTGTCCCTGGCGCGCATGGGCTGATACGGAGTGATCGTGGGATGCACGTTGCCCAGGCGCCGCGGACGCTCCCCGGTCACGAAGTATGAGCTGCCGATGTTGGCCAGCCATGTCAGCTGGCTGTCCAGCAGCGCCACGTCCAAAAACTGCCCTTCGCCGCTTCCCCCAGCATCCCGGTCGCGGGCGTAGAGAGCCGCCAGGATACCTATCAGGGAGTAGATCCCGGCCGTAATGTCCGCCATCGCCGTGGGAAAGCGGACGGGCCCGCCGTCCGGATCACCGGTAATGGCCATGAGTCCGGCCTCGCCCTGGGCCAGCAGGTCGTAGCCCGCCTGTCCGGCCTTGGGCCCGGAGTGCCCGAAGCCGCTGATCGCCGAGTACACGAGCCTCGGGTTGCGGCCGCGTACCGTATCCGGGTCCAGCCCGCAGCGCCGCAGTGACTCCATGCGTGGATTGTTGGTCACGAAGACGTCAGCCCCGTCCAGCAGTCTGTGCAGCACGGACAGGTCGGCTTCCTGTTTGATGTCCAGCTCCACGCTGCGCTTGTTCCTGTTCACGGACAGGTAGTAGGCGCTCTCGCCCTCGGCAAAGGGAGGACCCCAGCCACGTGACTGATCGCCTACGCTGCGCCGCTCCACCTTAATCACGTCCGCTCCGAGATCACCCAGTATCATGCCACAGTAAGGCCCGGCGAGCGCTTCGGTCATGTCGATGACCCGAAGACCGTCCAGCGGAGGGAGCTCCATGTTCATGCGGGCGCCGAACTTGTCGCGGCGGCCCGCGTCAAGTCATCAGCCGGTGAAACGGCCGTGCCGCGCATGAGGAAC
>JBDLJJ010000004.1:0-52436 GCA_039714435.1 Gemmatimonadota bacterium
AGATCCCGAGGGGGCTACCCGCCGGACCGCCCCTGTCCCGGACATCGGGGCTGGGGAAGCTATTTGGCCGCTTGATACGGTGTCAAGTTTTGTTTGCCAACGAAAGCGGCCCAATTCTTCGCTGGTCAGACTTTGAAGCACCGCGCCTGCTGGCCGCCCTCGAGTGCCCGCAGCGGGGGCACGGCCTCTTGGCACTCAGAATCTCGCCTGACGTGGAAACAGCGCTCGTAGAGAGCACACCCCGAACCGGCCGTGGTTCCGGAAGACGGATCGCCTCTCAGGATCAGCCGCTCTCGATTCGCCCGCCCTTCTACCACCTCGGCCCGCGGCACCGCAGCTATGAGCGCCTTCGTGTAGGGATGCCGCGGATTCTCGAACAACATGTCGGCCTGGCCGGTCTCCACGACCTGGCCCAGATACATCACGGCCACCCGGTCGCTCATGAGCTGCACCACGGCAAGATCGTGGGCGATGAGGACATACGTCAGGCCCAGCCGGTCTTGCAATTCCGCCAGCAGGTTGAGGACCTGCGCCTGCACGGACACGTCCAGTGCCGAGACGGGCTCGTCCGCGAGCAGGAACTCGGGCTCGACCGCTAGAGCGCGGGCGATCCCGATTCGCTGCCGCTGCCCACCAGAGAACTCATGTGGATAGCGCCGGCGGGCGGCGGACGGGAGACCCACCAGTTCCAGGAGTTCGTCCACGCGCGCGTTGGCCGCCTGGCCCCTGGCCAGTCTGTGAACAGCCAAAACCTCCAGCAGCGCACCGCCGACCGTGAGACGCGGGTTCAGAGAAGCGAACGGATCCTGAAACACGAACTGCGCTTTGCGGCGGAACGCTCTTAGCTCGGGACCAGTGAAGCCGGACAGGTCCTTCCCGCGGTAACGCACGGAGCCGGACGTGGGACGGTCGAGGCCGAGCATTAGTCTGCCCAGGGTGCTCTTACCGCAGCCTGATTCGCCTACCAAGCCCAGGGTTTCGCCGGCGCCAACGGATAGAGAGACACCGCGTACGGCATGCACGACCGTGTGGGGTCTGCCAATAGACCCGGCTGTCCGGAAGGACCGCGTGAGCTCGTCGGCTTCGAGCAGAATATCGGGAGGCGTCACGAGCGTTGTCTCCGGTCCGGCTCTTCCGCCAACCAGCAGCGCACTGTGGTCGGTCCGTCCTCCACAGGCGGCGGCTCGGAGGCGGTGCACCTTTCCCAGGCATACTGGCACCGGGGGGCGAACCTGCAGCCCGGCATTCTCTCGAACGGGCTGGGAACCGCCCCAGGTATGGACATTAACGCGTCAGGCGATTGCGGATTGGGCACAGCGCGGAGCAGCCCTTCGGTATAGGGGTGCCGGGGCCGCTGAAACAGATCGGCGACCGAGGCCTCCTCAACGATACGGCCGGCGTACATCACAGCTACTCTGTCCGCGGTCTCGGCGACCACGCCCAGGTCGTGCGTTACGAACAGAATCGCCATCCCGATTTCGTCGCGCAGTCCCCGGACCAGTTCCAGGATCTGGGCCTGTATCGTCACATCCAGCGCGGTGGTCGGCTCATCGGCGATCAGTACCGCGGGCCTGCATGAGAGCGCCATGGCGATCATCACACGCTGCCGCATGCCGCCGGACAGCTGGTGCGGATAGGCCCTGTAGCGAGTACCGGGATCTGGAATCCCGACACGTTCCAGAAGCTCGAGCACCCTACCGCGAACGGCCTCCTTCACGTCGCTGGAGTGAGCCCGGATGGCCTCCGCGATCTGTTCGCCCACACGCATGAGCGGATTCAGGCTGGTCATGGGCTCCTGAAAGATCATGGCGATCTGGCCTCCACGGACCTGCCGCATTTCGTCTTCACCCAGCGCCAGGAGTTCCTGACCTCTTAGCCGCACGCTCGAGCCAGACATGATCTCCCCGGGGGGCGTAGCGATAAGTCTCAGAATCGACATCGCGGTGACGGACTTGCCGCAGCCTGACTCGCCGACCAGAGCGAGGATCTCCCCGTCCGCCAGATCGAACGAGACCCCGTCCACGGCCCTGGCTTCCCCGTCGTCCGTGTGGAAGTAGGTCCGCAGATCGCGGACAGAGAGGACGCTCATTCGCTGTGCCGGGGGTCCAGGGCGTCGCGAAGGCCGTCCCCGACGAGGTTGAAGCTCACCACGGTGAGTACGATGGCCAGGCCGGGGAAGCTCGTAATCCACCAGCCATCGAGCATGAATCGCTTCCCATCGTTGATCACGCTGCCCCATGAAGCCGTGGGAGGTGCCACGCCGAGCCCCAGAAAACTCAGGGCCGCCTCGGCCAAAATCGCGTTTCCTATCCCCAGTGTGGCTGCCACGATTACGGGTGTGAGCACGTTGGGCAGTATGTGCCGCGCTAAGATTCGGCGGCCACGAAAGCCGAGGGCCCGCGCCGCCTGGATATACTCGCGCTCCCGCAGACTCAGCACCTGGCCCCGGACGAGCCGCGCCACTCCCATCCAACCGGTGAGGCCGAGAATTGCCACTATCAAGAACACGGAGGGAGGAAATACGGCCACAATCGTCACCAGCAGAATAAGGCGGGGAAAGCTCAGAAACAGATCCACGATCCGCATGAGCACCCCGTCGATCCATCCACCCAGATAGCCGGCCACCGCTCCGACCACGACGCCCAGCGTTACCGCGATAAGAATCGACAGGAAACCGATCGACAGGCTGATACGGCCTCCGTACAACACGCGGCTCAGCACGTCCCGGCCCAGGTGGTCCGTACCCATGGGGTGGCCCCACGACGGTGTGAGCAGCCGGCTGGCCGCCGGATCGATGGCGTTGGGGTCGAACGGACTGAGCAGCGGCGTGAGAAGAGTCGCCAGGCTCAGGAGCAGCAGTATCTGCACTCCCAGGACGGCTGACTTGTGCAGCCTGAATTGCCGCAGGCCTATCTCCCACCACGAATGGCCTATAGCCGAGGACGGTCCGCGCTGGGCTCGCACACCCACCGCCGTGAAGGCCGTCACCCCCACGACGAGTGTGGCCAGAGCGATCCAACCAGCCACGTCGCTGCCGCTCACCGTTTCCGCCACCCGGGCCCGGCGCCAAATGGCCAGGGCCAGGAGCAGGCCGGCGCCCACGTACCACCTCAGGCCCGCCTTCACTCCCGCCTTCATTCGCGAGCGTCCAGACGGATGCGCGGATCCACGGCCGCGTACAGGAGGTCGGAGAGCAGGTTGCCCGCCAGGACGATCGCTGCGAACAGGAAGCTGGCCGCGGTTACGAGAGGATAGTCACGGGCCAGGATTCCGTCGTACAGCAGACGACCCATCCCCGGCCAGGCGAACACGACCTCGATGACGACGGTGCCACCGATCAGCAGGGGCAGGTAGAGTCCGAGAAGGCTGATCACGGGCAGCAGCGCGTTTCGGAGTGCGTGCCGCCGCATGACGGTACTCTCTCGCAGGCCCTTGGCGCGTGCGGTCCGGATATAGTCCTGGCCAATGACCTCGAGCATTTCGCCCCGCATGTAGCGGGCTACGCCCGCCGCCGAGGCCAGTCCCAGGGCGATCGTCGGAAGCACTAGATGGCGGGCTATGTCCGCCACGCGGCCCAGTGGACTCATGAATTCGTGGCTCACGTCCCGCATTCCGCTGACGGGTAGATTGAGCCAACCCAGAGCGCCTGACGAAACCAGCAGAACCAGCATGAGGCCGAGCCAGAAGCCAGGCACTGAATAGATCAGCAGGGCAAGAAAGGTGAGGACAGAATCGACCCTGCTGTACTGTTTGACGGCCTGCACGGCCCCCACGAAGCAGCCCACCACGAATATCAGCACCAGGGATACTCCGCCCAGCAGGAGAGTATTGGGAAGGTGGTCGGCCACTACTGCGGTCACGGGCCTGGACTCGCTGAAGCTGTAGCCGAAATCGCCGCTCAGGGACGTCCGTAGCCACTGGAAATACTGGACGTGAATGGGTTGGTCGAGGCCCATGTTTTTGCGCATCTGCTCCAGAACTTCGGGGGGGATGCGGGGGTTGAAGAAGGTCGAGGTGGGGTCTCCCGGCGCCAGGTGGAGAATAACGAAAATGAGCGTCACGATCCCCAGAAGCAGTGGAATCGCCTGCAGGATCCGGCGCAGCGCATACTTGATCAGAGGCGCCTCAGCGGCGGTCGTTCGGGTGCACCCACCATTCGTGGACGGACAGCCAGTCTCCGCGCACTCCGAATTCCACGCCCTGTACCCCTCGCACTCCGTTGATCCGGTCCAGGTAGAACAGGAAGGTATACGGCTGATCAGCGGCTATGGTCTGGTGGAACCGGCGAAGCAGGCCGCGCAGCACTTCGCGGTCCTGTACGACGGGGATCGAGTCCATCACTGGATCCAGGCCGGGATTACAGTAGCTCGTGAACTGGTTTGGCTGACCCACCTGGTCGCAGGCCCAGGAATCGCGCTCGTCTACGATCATGTCGCTCACGTTGCCGATGAGAACCGCATCGTACCTGCGCTCCGGGCCGATCACCGCCGGTATCATCGCCGCGACCTCTCGGATGGCGATCTGGGCGTCAATCCCTACCGCGGCGAGGCCAGCCTGGACGATCAGCGCGATATCCTCCCGCTCGGGGTTGGGAGCGATCATCAGGTCGAAGCGGAACGGCTGACCATTCCGGTCGCGGATTCCGTCCCCATCGCTATCCCTCCAGCCAGCCGCATCGAGCAGGACAGCGGCGGAATCCGCATTCACGGGAAGGGGGCGCCAGCTGGTGTCATAGGCCCAATGCCACGGGCCTAGCGGGCCTGTCGCGACTGACCCGTGGCCAGACCTGAGTGACCTGACCATGGCGCCTCGATCGATGGCCATAGTCAAGGCGCGCCGCACCTGCGGATCCTGGAAGAAGGGTCGCTTGGAATTCCAGGCGATGAAGTTGTATTCCGGAGCGCTGGTGCCCACCACCCGAACCGCCGGGCTGGATTCCAGACCCGATGCAACAGGCGGCGTAAGCTCTACGGCCAGGTGTATTCCGCCCGAGCGCAACTCCGCCACGCGCGTCACGGGGTCTACTATCTGCCGGTATACCAGCCGATCCAGGTACGGACGGCCGCCCAGATCCTCAGGAAAGTCCTCGTTGGCCTCGAACACCCAACTGTCGGCCGTCCGCTCTACGAACCTGAACGGGCCGTTGCCGACCGGACTTACGCTGCCAAACGGATGATTGGCCAGCTCCTCCGGCGGCGTGTCGCCGATAATATGAGCGGGAACCAGAGCCGTGCGGGCCCAGCCGAAGAAGGGTTCGGTGTGGCTGCGGATCGTAAACCGTACCGTCCGCGCGTCCACTGCCTCCGCGGCGTCCCAGTAGTCGAAGTAGGACGCGTTGGGGAACCCGGTGCCCGGATTCTTGGCCAGGTTGAAGGTAAGAATTACGTCGTCAGCCGTGACCGGCACGCCGTCGTGCCAGGTGGCGTCTTCGCGCAGATGAAGGATTACCTGGCTCGTGTCGGCGTTGATTTCCCAGGATCGGGCCAGATACGGCCGCGCTTTGAATTGTTCGTCCAGGCGGGCCAGCGGCGCGAACAGCACAAACGCCTGGTGCTGATCGCTGGTGTAGTCGGTGGTGACAAGCGAGTTAATGGTCTCGATTTCGGCCCCGCCAGACACGACAACCGTTCCGCCGTACCGGTCCTCCTCTGCCACGAGCGGACCAGATGACCCGGAATCGCTGTCAGTCCCCCCGCACCCCTGCAGGGCGATTACGCAACCCAGGAGTGTTACGAGGCCTTTCGGCTGGTGCGTCATTCACTCCTCCGTTGCCACTGTGTGATCGTGGCCAGCTCTCCGCGTGCATCCATGTGGACGCCCTCCAGATCGGCCGCTGCTCCCGCCAGTTCGTCCTGCCAGAACAGAAAAGTGAGCGGTTGATCCGCCTGGATCACCTGCGCGAACTCGGCCCAGATGAGCTTCGCTGACCCCGCCTCGGTCGTACGAGCCCCTTCATCCATTAGCCTGTCCGCCGTCTCGTTCTCGTACCCGCTGCGGTTGGCGGAGTTGGGCATAGCCGCGTAGCGGCTGTGGAACAGGATGCGTGGGTCTACTCGAAAATTGTCCAGAACCCAGTTAGTCAGCACCGCATCGAAGTCTCGCGACCGGTGCATGGCCAGCACGGTCTGCCACTCGAGCATGCGGGGCACGGCCACGACTCCGATGTCCGCCAGCTGGGCCTGGACGATCTGAGCCATGTCCGGGTAGATCGCGCTTCTCTGGTTGGTGAGAAGTTCGAAGCGAAGCGGCACCCCGTCCTTGTCCCTCACCCCGTCACCGTCTGAATCGATCCAGCCTTCCCGGTCCAGAATAGCCGCGGCCGAGTCCGGCGCGTAGGGGAGTGGCGCCAGATCCGGAGCATACGGGCTCCACGGAGGAATGATGCCGCTGGCAACCGCGCCATACCCTTCGAGAACCGAGGCCAGGATGGTCTCCCGGTCGATGGCCATCGTCAGAGCTCTGCGCACAGCCGGATTGGCCAGCAAAGGGCGTTTCGTGTTCCAGCCGATGTAGCTGAACTGCCTCCACGGAAAACGGTGCAGGACCGTTGACGGATCGGCATCGACCTCCGGCGCGCTGGCGGGGCCGAGCGGACCGTCTATATCGATACCGCCGCTTTGCAACTCAGCGGTACGCGTTGTCGCGTCAGGGATGATTCGGTACACGACCCGCGGGAAATTCGGCGGTCCTCCCAGTGACGGTGAAAAATCCGGGTTCGCCTCGAAGACCAGCATTCGATTCACTTCCCAGCGCACGAGCCGGTAGGGGCCGCTGCCGACCGGAGCCCGGTTATAGTCGGCCCGCGCCATCTCCTCCGGCGAAATTCCCTCAAGCAGGTGTTTGGGAACCGGCGCCCAGAAGAAGTCCTCCAGCGCCTGCGCGTGGACGACGCCGAAGGTGAACCTGATCGTGTGAGAATCCAGCACTTCGGCCGAATCCACGTTCTCCAGAAAAGCGGACGCCAGAGGCGAAGCGAGCGCGCTGTCCTTTGCCCGCTCAAAAGTGAATGACACATCCTCGGCGGTCACGGGCACACCATCGTGCCAACTCACGTCTTCGCGCAGGTGAAAGACGACGGCGGTATCCGTCAGCTCCCACGACTCGGCCAGTCCTGGGGCCGCCTCAAAATCGGAATCGAATCTGACGAGGGTGGTGAAGAGAAGGTAGTTGATCAGTTCGTTGGCGTTCTGATCGGTGCTGACGAGAGGATTCAGCGTCTGGAGCTCGGACGCATAGCCCAGGATCAGAGGCCGGTCCGCTCTGGAGACTGAATCACCAGTCCCGCAGGCCGCCGCGAGTACGGCCGCTCCAGCAACGCAAACACACCGAAAGTGCCCAGGATTTGCCACGATCCGAAAGTAGGTAACTCTGGCTCAGCGGCGCCAGGTCCATTCCGGCGAGCGATACCTGGTCTCCAGTCTCGCCGCCGCTTCTCGTTCGACCGGCGTGAGTTCCTCGTAGCAAGTCACAAGTCCGAATTCCTGCCCAACAGCCTGGCCCAGCCTTTCGATCATCTCGTCCGGGGCGGGTAGCTGGTCCAGAAAATCACTCAGTCCGGCCGCGCGAAAGGATGGTAGTGGCGACACGCGGAGTTCTCGCACGACCTTCTGATCGTCGTGGAGTAAGAGCGAGCCGTGCTGCAGCAGGCCGCCCTCGGCTCGCCACTGGGCGCTGCCCACGAGCTTGGCCCCGCCAGCCATGATCTCGTCCTCCAGTGGGTCGCGGAAACAAGCCCTGGTCGTCGGCCGTGGTACGAAGTCCGAGGCGGGTGCGAGCGAGGCGGGCACCCCGAGAGCTACGAGGCCCGCGGTCAGGGCTCGATTAATCCGGCGGTAGCTGTCTGGAAGGGAACCCCACAGATCGGCTGGGGCGCTAACGCTATAGGTGAGCTCGCGATCATGGTAAACGGCGCGCCCGCCCGTCGGACGCCTCACGATATCGATTCCGCGGCGGCGCGCTTCATCCTCACGGAATCGTCCTCTGGCTACCTGGTTGCGGCCCAGGGAAAGGCAGGCTGGGCGCCAGGCGTAGAACCGAAGCGTGACGTGGCCGCTGCGGGCGGACTGAAGCAGCGCTTCGTCAACCGCCATGTTGAACGCCCCGGGGGCGGGCCCGTGGCGGACGACCCGTAGCGCGGGGGCTGCGAGTGCGGTTCCTAGCTCTCCGGGAAGCTCCATCTCACATCCAGCTCGCGGCCTGCCTTGCCTTCGTCCATTCGCTTGACCGGAGCGAGATGGGGGGCGGCCCTGACCATGTCCGGATCCGTTTCCGCCTCCCCGGCGATAGCGATCATGGCGGCCGCGAAGCGGTCCAGTTCTTCGCGCGTCTCTGTCTCCGTCGGCTCGATCATCAGGGCCTCCGGCACGTTCAGGGGAAAATAGATGGTCGGGGCGTGGAAACCGTAGTCCAGCAGGCGCTTTGCCACATCCGTCGTTTTCACTCCCGTTTTTTTCTTCAGCTCGGAGCCTGAAAAAACGGATTCGTGCATGCCGCGCCCGTAAGGAACGGGATAGTGGCCTTCCAGGAGAGCCGTCAGATAGGCGTTGTTGAGAACCGCCGCCTCGGCTGTATCCCGAATTCCTTGCCGGCCGAGCATTCGAATGTAGGTGTAGGCTCTGACCAGAACTCCGAAGTTGCCGAAGAATCCGTGCAGCTTCCCGATCGAGTCGGGCACGTCCCAGTCCAGCCGGAACTCTCCGCCATTCTCGACAACTCGGGGCACCGGCAGGAACGGAGTGAGGTGACTTTTTACACCAACCGGGCCCGCCCCTGGGCCGCCTCCGCCGTGGGGGGTGCTGAACGTCTTGTGCAGGTTGAAGTGCACGATGTCGTACCCCATGTCGCCCGGGCGGGTTACCCCCATGAGCGCATTCAGATTTGCGCCGTCCATGTACATGAGACCGCCGGCCTCATGAACCAGTGCGCAGATTTCGGCGATATCAGGCTCGAATACGCCCAGGGTGTTCGGATTGGTCAGCATCATGCCGGCCACGTTCTCGTCCAGCGCCGCGCGCAGCGCTTCCATGTCCGTGCGCCCCGCTTCGTTGGACTTGAGCGTCACCGTCTCGAACCCGGCCAGCGCGACCGTGGCCGGATTGGTCCCATGCGCCGAGTCCGGAATAAGAACCTTGCTGCGCTGCTTCTGTCCCCTGGCTCTGTGGTAGGCCCGCATCAGCAGCACGCCGGCCATCTCTCCCTGAGCGCCAGCCGCCGGCTGCAACGATACGTCGTCCATCCCGGCTATTTCAGCCAGAATCCGGGCCAGCTCGAACATGAGCCGCAGCGCTCCCTGGACCGCTGTGTGTGGCGCCAGGGGATGCAGACCCGCCAGATCCGGGAGGCGGGCCATGGCCTCGTTCACTTTCGGATTGTACTTCATCGTGCACGAACCAAGCGGGTACATGGCCCGGTCCACATGATGGTTCTTGAGTGACAGTTCTGTGTAGTGCCGGACCACGTCGTGCTCGGGAACTTCAGGAAGCCGCGGGTCGGCGGAGCGCAGAAAACGCTCCGGAATCAGATCCCCAAGAGGCCTCGTATCCACGTCAGGCGCGGGAACGGAAGTGCCGCGCCGCCCGGGGCTGGATTTCTCGAAGATCGTCGGCGTGTGATCGCCCATGAACGGAAACGGCTTCATCAAAACTCCACGGATTGTCCGGATTCCAGAATGCGGACCTTCGCCGCATCTCCAACCAGGCCGGCAAATTCGTCCGGATCCTGACGGATCACATCCCACGTGTTGTAGTGGAATGGAACGACGATGTCCGGTTCGATCATTTCGACGGCCCTGACCGCGTCTCTGGGGCCCATGGTGAAATTGTCGCCTATGGGCAGCATGGCCACGTCTACCCGGCCGCGGAGAAGCTCCATCTCACGAGTCAGCCCGGTGTCACCTGCGAAATACAATCCGGCGCTCTCTACCTCGAGAAGGAAACCCGCCGGCGGGCAGGTGTAGCCTTCCCCGCCCGGCGCATCCAGCCGTCCGCCGTGCAGGGCCGCCGTCATTTCTACCCGGCCGAACGGAAAGCCGAATCCGCCTCCTATGCTCATGGGATGGGTCTCGCCGTGACCGAGGACGTCGCTCACGTACGTGCACAGCTCGACGCTGCTGATCACCTTACAGCCAGTCCGGTCGATGATATCCCAGGCGTCAGCTACGTGGTCCATGTGACCGTGGGTGAGCAGAAGGAAGTCGAGCCCGTCATCGAAATGCTCCGGCCCGACAGTCGCGGCCGGGTTGCCGGTGAAAAAGGGGTCGATCAGCAGGCGCGTTCCGTCGTCTAGCTCCACCTCGAAAGTCGCGTGTCCATGAAATACTACTCGTCCCATAAATAGCTCTCCGGCGAAGCGGGCTAGCCCGCGATTACGTCCGCCAGGAGATGAATCTCCTCGCGGCTGCGTTTCTCTGTGAAGGCCAGGAGTAGGCCGTCGCCGGCTTCCAGCGCGGGGAACCTGGACAGGCTCACACCCGCCAGGACTCCGCGCTCGATGCCGCGCTCCAGAACGTCACGGGACGGGTCAGCCGTCCGCACAGCGAATTCACGCACAAAGGGAGAATCCGGAAACATCAACTCCACGCCGGCATCGGCGAGCAGCCGGCTGGCGTAATGCGCGTTCTGTGCAGACGCCTCGGCCGCCTCGCGAACACCGGAACGGCCGAGCAGCGCAATGTGAATAGTGGCCGCCAGCGCGTTGAGTCCCTGGTTGGTGCAGATGTTGCTCGTCGCCTTCTCGCGCCGGATTTGCTGCTCGCGGGTCTGCAGCGTCAGGACATATCCCCGCTGCCCATCGGTATCGACAGTCGCGCCCACAATTCGTCCCGGCATCTTGCGCACGAGGTTCTGGCGCGCGGCGAACAGACCGACTACCGGTCCGCCGTAGTTCGGTGTGTTGCCGAAGGGCTGTCCCTCCGCCACGACGATGTCAGCTCCGCAGGCGCCGGGCGAGCGCAGGATGGGCAGGGCCATCGGATCGGCGACTACGACGAGCAGAGCGCCAGCCGCGTGCACCCGCTCCGCTATCGGCTCCAGATCCTCGATGAGTCCGAAGAAATTCGGTTGCTGAACGACGACGCAGGCTGTGTCGCCGTTCAGGTGTGCCTCCAGTTCCCCTGCGTCCACACCGCCTGCTTCGGTCCAGGCTACCGGCTGCGGAGCTACTCCCTGACCCGAGAGATAAGTTCGGATGACCTTCCGGTAGTGAGGATGGAGAGAGGCGGCGACCACGACCTCGCTCCGCCGAGTCGCTGAGCGGGCCAGAATCGCGGCCTCCGCCGCGGCGGACGGACCGTCGTACATTGACGCGTTGGCCACGTCCATTCCAGTCAGCTCACACACCATGGACTGGAATTCGTAGATCACCTGCAGGGTCCCCTGCGCTACCTCAGGCTGATAGGGAGTATAGGCGGTATAGAACTCACTTCTCCGAATCAGGTGATCCACGGCAGCCGGTACGTAGTGATCGTAGATTCCCGCCCCGGCGAAGCTCACCAGATGTTCGTTCTCCGCGGCAAGGGTCTCTAGTCGGTGAACGGCCTCCCACTCGGACAGCGCGGCTGGAACATCCAGGTCGCCGCTAAGGATGAGGTCTTCCGGAACGTCTGAAAAAAGTTCCCGGGCACTGGAGACGCCGACATGCTCCAGCATCTCCCGCCTGTCTCTTTCGCTGTGAGGGACGAAAGACATGCTAGACGTCGATGTGGGAAGCGTACTCGGAGGCAGACAGCAGATCGTCGAGCTCGCCCGGGTTCCGCACCCTGAGGCGGACCATCCAGCCCTCCTGGTATGGATCGGAGTTGACCAGGGCCGGATCTTCGTCGAGGGATTCGTTAACTGCAATGACTTCGCCTGCAAGCGGCGCGAACAGCTCGGACACGGCCTTTACGGCCTCTATCGTCCCGAATACATCCATTCTCTCGAACGCGTCGCCGACGCCCGGTAGTTCCACGAAAACGACGTCCCCCAACTCTCCCTGGGCGTAGTCCGTGATCCCGATCGTAACGACGCCTTCATCGGCTTCGCGCACGTACTCATGTTCCTCGGAATACTTGAGTCCGTCTGGGATCTCTGACATTCAACCGCCTCCAGGGGTGTTAGCCTTCTGGCGGCGCGGATCTTCCGCGAACCGCCGGGTGAGCCTAATCCGGGTGAGCAGAATACCGAGCCGTGGCTCAAGGCGTCAAGCAGGCTGAAACGCGCGTCTGGTGGGGTTATTCGCCGGGCGGAAGTCGCGTCTGGCGCGACGTTCGCAGTGCCTTTCGCTCCGCCCGCCGCCGCCGCTTGGCATCACGGTGTGATTCTCCCGGCTCGCGCACCTCAATGGTAATCCCTCCCATGAGTGCCAATGCTCTGATCTTGAGGCGTGGAGCGTCCGGGGACGCATCGCCTTGTTGGTCCAAGCCATCGAAGCCGCCCATCAGAGCAAAGCCGTGCGACTTCACATCCAGGCCTGGAGGAACGATAACCGTGGTCCCGCCCATGACGTTCAGGATCGTCACCTCTGTCTCCCCGGGTGCCAGCAGGGCGGCGCGAAAATCGATTTCAGAACCGCCCATGACGGAGAAGGAAAGATGGTGGCGGCCCGGGCGCCAGGCACCCTGCCGTCTCGAGCCGCCGAACACGGACAGCTGGACACTCCGCTTGGACACGGAGCCGGCCGGGACAGTGGCGATCGCGGTGGCCGGCGCGCTGGACGACACCGGCCTGTCGCTGCGCAAGACCGGTAGGTCGGAGGTCAGGGCTTCGAGTTGCTGCTGGGTAGTCGCCTGGTACGAAGCGTCTACCCTAGCTTCGAATTCCTCCACCGTCAGGTTATCGCCAGCGTACTGGGCCACCAGCTGGCGGACGATCTCCTCTCGCGCTCGGCCGAGCACCGCGGTTGGCCGAGCCGGAAGGCCTGATCGTTGATCCGGTTGCTTGTCGCTCACCGCTTCCTCGTACAGGTACTGGTTGTTCGTAGGCCGGCTCCCTGGCCGCCTGCGGTTTGAGCCTGATAATGGCACTTCAATGATAGCCACGTGAGAAGGAATGTGCAGATTCGCCGGACGCTTTGCCGGGGATCCGTTGCGGGCTATCAGCTGCCTGTCTAGCTTTGCTCAGGCCCTTTGTTGAACCAGAAACAAGGAGGTGATCTCGTGTCTGATGGATGTAGATCCGTGCCGAGCGTGGCACAGAACGGCGGTCGCCTCTAAAGGCATTAGGGCCGGCAATGTGCCGAGCTATGACCGGATCGTACGGTGGGGCCGCTGGCAATGCGCTGGCGGCCCTTGCCGCTTCAACCACCGATCAGAGAAGGACCGAGGATTCCATTGCTGCCGTTCGCCAAGTACTCCGGGGCCGGAAACGACTTCGTGTTGATCCGCGCAGAGCTGCTGCGGGATCGTTCTGCCCACGACGTGGCGAAACGAGTGTGCTCGCGAACGCTGGGTGCCGGTGTGGACGGGCTTATCCTTGTGGGCGAGATCGAGGGCGGAATCTCTGTGCGCTTCTTCAATCCGGACGGGTCGGAGTTCGGGACGTGCGGGAACGGGACCAGGTGTGCCGCCCTCTACGCCCGCGACGAAGGCCTGGTGCCAGACGCCTCATTCCGGATCAGGACCTCCGACGGCTGGGTGGGGGCTTTCGTCTCCGGACAGGATGTGGAGTTGGCATACGAGATTTCCGCCCAGGTGCTCGGTGAGCAGAACATGCCGGCCCCCGGCGGGACCGGCGCCGGATGGCTCGTTGGCATCGGCACACCACATTTTGTGCTTCCACTTGAAGTCCTGCCTACGGGCGATATCGGAGAAATCTGCCAGCCCATCCGTTCCGCGGCCGAATTCGGTGAGGCGGGAGCCAACGTAAACCTTGTCGCTCTCACCGGGCCCGACACGGCCCGCGTTCGAACCTTCGAGCGTGGGGTGGAGGGGGAGACGCTGGCCTGTGGAAGCGGATGCATGGCGGCGACCCTGGCCTTGTTCGCGGCCGGGCGGTGTGGCCGCGTTCTGCAACTCAGCGTCCAGGGTGGCAGCACGCTTACGGTCACACTCCCTGACGATCTTCCAGCTGGATCCCGAGCTACTTCACGAATCGGCCTGGCGGGGAGCGCCCGGGCCTGCTTCCGGGGTACCTTTCCAGACCAGGAAGGCCTGCCGGGCTAGTCGGCGGCGTCCGGCCTCAGGCCCCATCTCCGCTCGCACTCATCTCGCAGAGCGCGCAGCCGTTCGCTTTCGTCTCGGCCCACAGACGGCCCCTCCACCAGACGATGAAGGTGTGCGCATATAGACAGCTCAGCCGCGGTTTCGAGCGCGGGGGCGAGCGGTCCGTAGACATCCCCGCGCACGGCCGCCACAGTGTCCGCTCCACCCCGAACCGCGGCTAGTATCTGCTCTTCCCTGTTCAGTCGGTGTCCAGAGTACTCACGCAGCCGCCCGGCAGCGTCTTGTACGGGAGGACCGTGGCCCGGAAGGAGAATCCGGGGCTCGAGCGCGGCCAGGCGCAGCAGGCTGTTCAGGTAGTCCGTCACACTCCCGTCCGGATAGAGGACCGCGCTGGAACCGCTGCCCAGAATAAGGTCGCCCGTGAAGACGGCCAGCGCCGGTTCGAAGAAAAAGGAAACATGATCGGCCGAATGCCCTGCGGTATGCAGCGCTATGAGCGACCCCTGCAGGTCTCCCGGTGTGATCGGCGCTTCGTCGGCCAGCGCCAGGCCCTCCAGCCGAAGGCGCCCCAGGGTGCCCTCTGACGCCATGATAGGAGCCGAGAAAGTCTCGGCGGCTGTTTGGGCCGCGCCGGAGTGGTCGCGGTGGGAGTGCGTCAGAAGAATTCCCCCCACCGGCCGGCCGGCCACACCCTTCACGAGCAGGTCCATTTGCTGTTGGCCCGCCGGGCCGGGATCCACGATCATGACCGTCCCCGACCCGAGCAGATACGTGCATGTGCCGCTGAGCGTCATAGGGCCCGGGTTGTCAGCCAGCAGCCGAAGCACTCCGGGAATGACTTCGGTCATGAGTCCGCTTCCTCGAAGCCGGGATCGCCCGGCAGGACGGGTACGACAGATTCTCCCTTGACGAGCAACTTCGGCAGGATGGCTTTGACTTCATGTTCCGCGTAGCCGGCCAGCGCCTCCTCCAGGGTGCCGAACCGGGAGAGGTCTTCCAGTGTCCGGCGCGTGGGAAACAGGAGAGGAAGTTCGCCTGTCTCGAAGCGCCGCACGGCTTCGGCTGGCCGAAGCCACACGTGATCGACCAACTCCCCTGTCAGGTCGGGATCGTTACCGGGGGCTCCGGTCAGGAAGAAGTGGGTGTCGTACCGGCGAGAGAATTTCTCGGGGGTAACCCACCTGGCGATGTAGGCGACGGGCAGATTCCTGAAGCTGAGATTCATCTGCCTGACGATAGCCGCGAACGTCGTGGCGGCGCTGAGCAGATCTCGGCGGGCCCGGTCAGCTTCGGCGGCCAGCACCTGCTTATCACTGAGAAGAAACCCGGTCTCCTCGAACAGCTCGCGAAGACCTGCGGCCAGCGCCGCTTTCACCAGGCCCGTGAATCCGGCCGGAAGTATTCCCACGAGGTCATCGCTGTGGTCGGCAGAGTCCACAACGCCGCCGGCGAATACGAATACGCCGGCCGCGAAGCGGGCCGTGTCGGGCCGCTTCAGCAGAAGAACCTCGAAGCCCGCCGATCTACGCCGGGCGGTGACGATAGTTGACGCCGGCCGTGGCTCAACAGGCTCCATACCCGGCGCAATGTGGCCACGTGAGAATTCGAGGCGCTCCAGGTACTCTCTGTCTCCAGGGGGCGTGGTCATGTCACTGCTGCCCGATCCGCGCAGGGAGACTCTGAGGCCCGCCTACCTGGAAAACCCATCGGGTGCGGCCGCTGCGATGAAGACCAGCAACAGAGCGAGTGCCACGGCGGCGAGCAGCATGAGCGCCAGTGGCAGAAGAACGATAGCTATCGATCGCCCGGTGGTCGTGCGGTGCGCCTCGCGTATACCGATCACCAGCAAGACCAGCGACCAGATCCCGCCAACCATGCCGCCTATCCACGGAATTATGCTCAGGACTCCCGGGCTGCCGGCGTAACACAGCACCCGCACCGTGTCTGCCAGGCCGCGCCTCTGCGGCGCCAGAAAGAGCGCGAAGAGATGATATACCAGAGCCCCGATCCCGAGCGCCATCAAGCTCGCGAAGGGAGTAACGAAGAAGTAGAGCAGCTTGAAGGATGACGCTGTCGAGTCTATTTGATCGGCCGAAACTCCGATCGCCGTGGCGAAGCTCTCGTCGAAGCCGGGCGACCCCCAGGCCATGTAGAAGAAGGCCGACAGCATGCTGACAATCAGATAGTACAGTACCGGCCGACCCAGGCCGGCCGAATAGTCAATCCTCGAAAAGAAATCGCCGGGGTGCGTAACGCAGTCGAGCCACGTTTGTACAAGGTTGCTGGGGAATCTTTCCGCCGCGTCCTCCCAGGCGACGGCGACCCTGGCTTCTTCTCCGCCGTAGTCCTGTGCGGCCTGCGGCCTGTCGTCAGCCGGCGTCTGGCACAGCGGACACTGGGTAGCCGCGGCAGCATACTCGAAGCCGCAGTGGTGACAGACGCGCATTGGCAACGACTAGTCTAAGAGACGCAGCGGCATGACCAGACACAGGTAGTCCGCGTCGCCGCTCGTGGGCCTGAAAGTCGCCGCCCGCTCGGGCGCTTTGAATCCGATGACCACATCGTCATCGGGCATAAAACGCAGGACCTCCAGTAGATAATTCGCGTTGAATCCGATCTCGAGTGAGTCGCCCGAGTAGTCCAGCGGCATCTCATCTTCCGCCTCTCCCAGATCTGGCGTCTGAACGCGGAAGGATACGTTTCCTTCCGAGAAAGCCATTCGGACACGATGCGTCTGATCGCTCGCTACGACAGCCATGCGCCGTATCGCGGCAGCAAGATTGTCCTTGTTGGCAGTGGCCTGCTTGTCGTTGTCCTTGGGGATCACTTGTTCGTAATTCGGATACGGCCCTTCGATCAGACGGGTGTAGACAGACCGCCCCGGCGAGCGGAAGGCCAAATGGTTCTTGGAAGCCGCCACCTCGAGCTCCGAATCTTTGTCGAACAGCTTCTGCACCTGCGCCAGCGCCTTGGGTGGCACGATCAGGTCGACGTCAGACGGGCCGTCCCCTTCGATGTCCACGATCATTTTGGCCAGCCGGTGACCGTTCGTGGCCACCATAGCTACTTTTCCGGGCCTGATCTGCCACAGAACGCCATTCAGAATCGGACGACTCTCTTCTGTAGAGGCAGCAAAGGAAGTATGGGCGATGAGGTTCTGAAGTACCTCCGCGTCTATTTTCCAGCTTTCGGAGAAATCGAACTCCGGTAGAGCCGGGAATTCTTCTTCCGGAATTCCAAACAGCTTGAAACGAGCACTTCCACAGCTGACCTGAATCTGTACTCCGTCCACCTCGATGTGAACGGGCGCCTGGGGAAGCTCTCGCGTTATCTCCGCCAGCTTCCTGGCCGGAACGGTTACCGCACCTTCCTTCTCGATCTCCGCATCGACGGTTACTGAGACGGTCATGTCGAGATCTGTTCCGCGAATAGTCAGCTTTCCGTCTTTGGCTTGCAGAAGAAGGTTTGACAGAACCGGCAATGTCGTCTTCGTGGGTATGGTGGCTGCAACGGCTCCCAGACCGGAATGCAATGACTCGCGGGTGAGCGACAACTTCATCTAGAACCTCTTCCCAGGCAGAAAGTCACGTTTTCCAGAAACGGTGTTAATACTTTCTTCTATACATCTAAAATACGTAGTAATAGTAGGCTGTGTGAGTATGTTGAAAAAGACGCCCCGGAAGCTACAAAGCGTACCGTGTGAGCGGCTTTTCGGCCAGACAAGGCATGTGGACGGACTGTGAATTGGGAACGCTTGTTCCACAGCCATCCACGCCAAACGGGCACTGCCAACTTTTCGTCCCTGGCACTCCACACTTATCCACACAGTTAACGACAATCCAGATTTACCGTATCAAGTCGTCCTGCAGCCGCTGAACCCGGGCCCGCAGGTCGCGGTCGCCCACCATCGCCGCCTCTACCTTATTGACGGAGTGAATCACCGTGGAATGATCTCGGCCCCCGAACAGGGTGCCGATTTCGGTATACGGAAGGTCGAGAGACGTCTTTATCAGATACATCGCCACCTGACGCGGTATGGTCAGCGTCTTCGTACGCCGCTTCGAGACCAGCTGTTCAACCGAGACAGACCACTCGTTCGCCGTGCGCCGGCGGATTTCCTCCGCCGTAACAGGAGAGCCGCGTTCTTCGCCGGGCCGGGCCCCTAGCGCTTCGCGCGCCAGGTCCAGGGATATCTCGCGCCGAGTCAGCGAGCTATACGCCAAGAGCTTGATAACCGCGCCCTCGAGCTGCCGCACCGAAGTCTTTCTGTTCCGCGCGATGTACGTGATCACCTCTTCGTCGAGTATGAGTCTGTCTTCATCCGCCTTTTTCTGAAGAATGGCGACCCGGGTCTCGAAGTCGGGCGGCTTGATGTCCGTCACCAGGCCCCATTCGAAACGTGACACGAGCCGCTCCTGGAGGCCCGGTATTTCCGAAGGAGGCCTGTCGCTCGTGATCACGATCTGTTTCTGAGCGTCGTACAGCGTGTTGAACGTGTGGAAGAACTCCTCCTGGGTGCCCTCTTTGTTTCCAAGGAAGTGCACGTCATCCAGCAGGAGGACGTCGATCAATCTGTAGCGCTGCCTGAATTCCGCCGTTCGGCCGCCCTGAATGGCCGATATCATCTCGTTGGTGAAGCGTTCCGAAGTCACATAGGCGACCTGGCGGTCCGGAAGACGGTCAAGGATCGCGTGACCGATGGCGTGCATGAGGTGTGTCTTGCCCAGGCCTGTGTCGCCGTAGACGAAGAGTGGGTTGTAAAGCTGGGCCGGTGAGTCTGCCACACCCTGGCAGGCGGCAGCCGCGAACTGGTTATTGGAGCCGATAACAAATCGTTCGAATCGGTACCGGTCGTTCAGGCCACTGCCAGGCGTTGCGCGTCGCGTGGGCGCCACTGCTGGCGCCGCCGTCTGCGCAGCGCTCTCGCCGACAACCTCGCCAAGGGCCGGCAAGCCTGGAAAGTTCGTGCGCTCCAGGCTTCCGTGATGCTCGAACGTGAGTTCGAGAGGCCGGTCCAATACGCGGCCGGCCAGTTCGGTCAGACGGCCACCGTACTTGTCTTCGATCCACTCGGCAGCGAAACGGGTGGGCGCGCCGACAACGAGAGTGTCGTCCGACAGGCTCAGCGCTTCCGTGGCAGCGAGCCAGGTCCGGAACGTCTGCTCGGGCAAAATCTCCCGCGCCGCATCCGTTATGGATGACCAGACTTCGCTAGCAGTAAGCTCCATCCAAGACCATCGTGTCGTAGCAAAGTGAGCCGAAGGGGTTTGGGGCCGCGCAACGTAGAGCGGTTGTCAGAGGCTGTCAAATTTTCCGAATCCCCAGCCCCGGTGCCGGAAAACACGTTGACAACAGGCGTTTCTGCGCCTAGCATATGCGGCTATTCAACGAGTGTCTTGGCGACGGTTCCGGCCGCAAAAGCGAATAAGATTATGCAACCGACATATAGAAACCCGAGTCGTCGAAAACGGCTGAAGGATCATGGCTTCCGCGCTCGGATGAAGACGCGGGCAGGTCGAATGGTCTTGTCCCGCCGCCGGAAAAAAGGCCGTCATTCCCTGACGGTGAGCGACGAGACTCACTGGAAGCGACGCCGCTAGGCTGGCGCGCGGCCAGCCGTGCGCCGATGGGTCCAGTGAAAACGCGCTACGATTACCCCCGACAGTTTCGGCTTCGCAGAAGTGCGGACATCTCAGGCGTGTTCCGAAGCGGAAAACGCGTCCAGGGCCGTTTCATGGATGTTATCGTGGCGAAATCAGTCGGGGCGGAGCCAAGGCTGGCGGTGATCGTCGCCAAGCGGGGCCACAGCGCCGTGGAGCGAAACAAGGTCCGGCGGCGCCTGCGCGAAATTGTCCGCACGACCTGGCTGCCGGCGCAGCGCATGGGAGGTGGTGGGTGGGATTTGATAGTTAGGGCAGGGCCTGAGGCGTATGATGCCAGCGCCGCATCACTGTTGGCCGATTTCGAACGTTGCACACGGGAGGTGAGGTGCTGAAGAGAGCGGCCCTCTTGATAATTCGGGTCTACCAGGCTGGCCTGTCGCCCCTGCTCCCAGGGGCCTGCCGCTTCACGCCAACGTGCTCGGAATACACCCGCATCGCGATTCAGACACACGGAATACGGCGCGGTGGGTGGTTGGGCGTTCGCCGGATCTTCAGGTGCCACCCGTTTGGTGGGTTCGGGCCCGATCCCGTGCCGTCCGCCGACCCGGGCCACGAGCACAGATAGATGGAGAGACGAGCCCTATTAGCTGTAGTGCTGATGATTGGTGTGGTTATCCTCTCCAATCTCCTATTCCCGCCTTCGCCACCCCCTCCCGGAATCGGCCCGGCTGATTCTGTGGCCGCGGCCCGGCCAGGGCAGGAGGATTCCGTAGTGGAGCCCGCCGCCCCGAGCCTGCCCCAGGCGTCCGACGTGATCGGCCGGGCTCTGGAGGAGCAGCCGAGCGACAGTGCCGTGGGCGCTGAACCAGTTCCGACTCTACCTGGCGGCCGGGCGGATGTGGCCGACACGGTCCGTGTTCAGACCGACGTGTTCAATCTCCGGTTTTCGACGACAGGCGCGGGGATTATTGGGGCGGAGTTGACGCAGTATGACTCATACGTTGAAAACGGAAACGGCTTCACCGGCGTCGACCTGGTGCGGCCGGGCGAGCCGCTGCTCGAATATGCCATAACTCTTGGCCGAGATACCGTTCCGCTGCAGAGCGCGGTTTTTGAGCCGTCCGATCGAGAGTTGATCCTGGGGCCGGGTGATTCGGCGCGCGAGTTGGAGTTCAGATACCGTTTTCCGGGCTCCGATGCGGCGTTTGTGACCACGTACCGGTTCACGCCGGGGTCCTACGTGATCGAGACGGAAGGCCGGCTGGAAGGCGTTCCCGAGCGCGGGTATACCGTTCTCGTCTCGCTAGGAAACGGCCTCAGAACCAACGAGAAGAACCCGGACGAGGATCACCGGGAGCTCGCGTATGTGGTGAAGGACCGGCGCGGCGGGATTCGGGCCACCGAGCTGGACAAAGTGAAGGCGGGCGAGATTCGGGTTGCCGATAACGGTCCGTTCCGCTGGGTGGCCGTAAAGAGCAAGTACTTTCTTGCCGCCCTTATCGCGGATCCTGACAGGAGTGAGTTCGGAGGCCTCGTGGCCCAGGGCGTGGAACAAGAACACGCGGCCGCCATCACCGCCTCGATGCCAGTACCCGCCGGCACCGCCGGTTTCGCGTTCGACGCCTATATCGGACCGCAGGACTATGGCCGTCTGGAAGCGGTCGGCCAAGGACTACAAAACGTAAATCCGTACGGTTTTCGCTGGCTTCAGCCTGTCATGCGGCCGCTGGTGGCGATCGTGCTGGTCGTGCTCACATGGCTGCACAGCACCCTTAACCTGGCCTACGGTTGGGTGCTGATCGTATTTGGCGTGATGATGCGGGTAATCCTCTTCCCGCTGTATCAGAAGTCCATGCGGTCGCAGATGGAGCAGATGGCGGTTCAGCCGCTCATGAAGGAAATCCAGGCGAAGTACAAGGAGGATCCACAGCGGCTGCAGCAGGAGATGGTGAAGCTCTACAAGGAGCATCACATCAACCCGTTGTCGGGCTGCCTCCCCATGCTCGTGCCGATGCCCATTCTGTTTACGCTGTTCTTTGTCTTCCAGGGCACGATCGAGTTCCGGGGAGTACCGTTCCTGTGGCTTCCGGACCTGTCGCTGAAGGATCCGCTGTACATCATTCCGCTCGTCATGGGTGCGTCGATGTTCGTGGTTCAGCGCATCAGTCAACGCGGAATGGAAGTCAACGCGCAGATGAAGATGATCGCCTGGGTAATGCCCATTTTTCTTACTTTCATCTTCCTGAATTTCGCCTCGGGGCTGAACCTGTATTACACGACCAGCAACCTCGCTTCGCTCCCACAGCAGATATACCTGTCTCGCGAGCGGCGGGCGGCGCAGGCCAAGATGAAGGCCGCGCGTGAAGAGAGCGGAGTGAAGCGGGAGGGAAAACCTCGCGCCAAGTCTGGCTGAGGAAGTGGGGGATGTAGTCGCTGTGAACCGTACGGTAGCCGCTATTTCCACAGCTCCCGGCCGAGCCGGAGTCGCGCTGGTTAGGGTGAGCGGCCCGGACGTCCCGGAAATCTGCTCCAAACTCGGCCTCTTCGGGCTCCAGCCCCGGCAAAGCAGCTACCGGCATCTGCACGATCCGGATACCGGGGAGGTTGTGGATCACGCCCTCGTTACTCTATTCGCCGGGCCCGCATCCTATACGGGAGAGGATGTCCTGGAAATCAGCACTCACGGCGGGGCGATCGTGCCGCACCTTGTACTCGACGCGGTGGTGGCCGCCGGCGCGGCGCTGGCCGCGCCAGGAGAGTTCACGCGCCGTGCTTATCTCAACGGCAAACTGGACCTGATTCAGGCCGAGGCCACACTCGACCTGGTCGACGCCCGCTCGCCGGCCATGCAGCGCGCAGCCGTCCATCAGTTGGAGCGCGGACTCTCGGAGCGGGTGGAGGAGATGCGGCGTCAGCTGCTCGAACTACAGGCCCTGCTGGCCTACGATATCGATTTCCCCGAAGAAGATGACGGCGCCCTGGATGTGGCGGCGATCGCGGCGGCCGCGGCTGAGCTCCAGGGCCAGATGCTCGAGCTCCTGAGCCTGGCCCCCGAGGGAGAGCTCCTTCACGACGGCGCCCTGGTTGTTCTAGCTGGCCGTCCGAATGTTGGTAAGTCCAGTCTTTTCAATAGTTTACATGGCCGACAGCGTGCTATCGTCACACCTGTTCCAGGTACCACGCGAGACGCGATCGAATCAGTGATATCGCTGGATGGATATCCGTTTCGGTTGGTGGACACCGCCGGCCTGCGCTCGACCTCGGACGAGGTGGAGGAACTCGGCGTAGAAGTGGCGCGGAGCTACTTAGCAGAGGCCGACATCATCCTGTTCTGCACCGAGGCCGGGGCCGCCCCGGACCCGGAAGACGAGCGATTCTTGGCCCAGGTCGATGAGGATAGGCCGCCACAGCGGTCGAGTAGGGTGATTAAGGTCCGTACGAAAGCCGACATGGTGACGGAAGGTGCGTCTGAGGTCGGCTGGCGCGACGGGGCGATAGCCGTATCCGCGCTAACCGGCCAGGGAATGGCTGAGCTGAGGCAGCGCTTGTCGCAGGCGGCCTTCGGCGGCCTACGGCGAGCGGAATCGCCGCCCCTCATCACGAAGACGAGACAGTCGAGGGCTCTCAGGCGGGCCAGCGGGGAGCTGGAAGCCTTTCAGGAGGCTCTGAAAATGGGTCCTGCCGAGATCGCATCGACCCACGCCGCCGAGGTGACGCTTGCCCTCGAAGAGTTGCTGGGAGTCGTGGCCACAGACGACATTCTGGACGTCGTCTTCGGCAGCTTCTGCGTCGGGAAGTAGACCTGCTGGAGGAGCCTCAGGCGGCTCGCTGGCAGCGTGTGCACACGAAGGTGGCCTTGCCGCTGACCCGCATAGACTTGAGTGCGGTCGTGCATCTTGGACAGGCCGTTCCAGCTTTGCGGTGATTGATAAGCCAGCCCGGATCGGCATGAGCCGCCTGCCAGTGCAGGGTGGCCCGGCGCAGTACGCGCCGCAGATACAGGTGTGTCTTCTGCAGTTGATCCGAGGTCATCAGCGAGATCTTGAGGTCCGGCCGGTAGCCAGCCTGGAAACATATCTCGTCCGCATACTCGTTCCCGATCCCCGCCACGACCTCCTGGTTCATGAGCAGGCCCTTCAGGGTGCTCCGCGGGTGGCCCTGTGACAGGCTCACAAACGCCTCAGCTGTCAGCTCTTCGCTAAGCGGATCGAGACCCAGGCTCTGCAAGGAGCCCAGCCCGGAGAAATCATCTCCAGCCACGAGGTAGACCGTGCCCTCTTCGCCGGGACTGCTGAACCGAAGTTCCTTACCAGCCGCAAACTGGAGCCGGATCTTGCTCGTTTCTTCGGGGGGTGCCGTCTGTGAATCCAGATAGATCTTGCCATCGGAGCCCATGTCGACCACCAGACTGTGGGCCGACCGAAACCGAATCACGACGAACTTGCCCTGCCTTGTGACAGCCTCGATGACCTCGCCGGAAAGGTGCTCTTCCGCCTCGGCAGCACTGACATCAATAGCATCGTCATCTATATGGATTTCTTTGACCGTTTTGCCAGTCGCGTAGCCGGCGAAACCTTCAATCATTCGCTCGACGTCCGGCAGTTCAATCATGCAGTCCCCTATCTTTTCTATAAGTGCACGCAGAAGAAGCAAAACCCCCTACACCACAAATCAGCGCAAGATCCGGAATTCAGCCGGCAACGTTTGGCCCGAGTCGGTTCGGGTCACATTCGTAACCCTTGCGAACACTGGTCCTTCAAGCAGCCGCGCCTCGAATCGAGGCATCTCGGCTGACGGGCCGCGGACGTGGACTTCTACGGCTCCCTCGGCGGTATTCTGCACCGTGCCGGCCATATCGTGCTGACCCGCAAGCCGTGCTACCCAGGCCCTGTATCCCACGCCCTGCACTCGCCCCCAGACCATGAACCCCTGTTGAACACTCCCGCTCCTGCCCACGTTCCGCCATCAGTCTTGTAGTCTCAAAACTAGCTTCGTCATCGCTGAGCGCTGATATTGCGGCCACAAGGTAACGAAAAGATACGAAATCGGGAGAGGTGCGAAGAATCTTGTCCTATGATGTGCTGGTAATCGGGGCCGGACACGCGGGCTGCGAGGCGGCTCGCGCTGCCGCCAGGATGGGAGCGAGGACGGTTCTGGTGACGTCATTCCTGGGTCGCGTGGGCCAGATGTCCTGTAACCCGGCCATTGGCGGCATAGCCAAGGGGACCGTGGCGCGGGAGGTAGACGCGCTCGGAGGGGTAATGGGACGCGCCGCGGACCAAACCTCGCTGCATTTTCGCATGCTCAATCGTTCCAAAGGTCCGGCGGTATGGGCGCCAAGGGCCCAATGCGATCGTGGTCTGTACTCACGGGCGATTCGGACACTTCTGGAGCGGGAGTCCGGCCTGGATTTATATCAGGGCAACGTCGTGGCGCTGCAAATGGATGGCGGCCGCGTTTCGGGGATCCGTTGTCAGGACGGGACGGAGTTCAGCGCACGGTGCATGATTCTGACCGCCGGCACCTTCCTGCGCGGGCAGATTCTGATGGGAAGCGCCGTGAAGATCGGTGCAGGCAGGGCGGGCGACGCCCCGTCGGTACGGCTCGCCGAGCAGTTGCTGGATCTCGGGCTGGAGACGGGGCGGTTCAAGACCGGCACACCTCCGCGTATAGACGGCCGAACAGTCGACTACAGCCAATTTGAACGTCAGGACGGTGAGCTCGAAGGGTTTCGGTTTTCGCATTGGGAGCCCACTCAGGCGCTGCCGCAGCGGGCCTGCTGGATAACCCAGGCCGGACCAGCGGTGAAGGAAGTGGTATCCGAGAACCTGTCTGAATCAGCGATGTACTCGGGGGCGGGCTCGGCCCAGGGCCCACGTTACTGTCCGTCCATCGAGGACAAAGTGCTCAAGTTCCCTGATGCCGACAGCCACCAGGTGTTCCTCGAGCCTGAAGGGCTCGAGACGACGGAACTCTACGTAAACGGACTGTCTACTTCGCTCCCACCCGAGGTGCAGCGGCGGTTTCTGGCTCGCATCCCAGGGCTCGAAGCGGCTCGGATGACGCAGCCCGGCTACGCGATCGAGTACGATTTTCTCAAGCCGACTCAGCTGTCGTCTACACTTGAGCTTAAACCACTTCCTGGTCTCTTTCTCGCCGGGCAGATCAACGGTACGACGGGGTACGAAGAAGCGGCTGGACAGGGGGTGGTCGCCGGAATTAACGCGGCCCTTGCCGCGGCAGAGCAGGATTCCTGGGTGCCCGCCCGCGATGAAGCTTATCTGGGCGTGCTGATCGACGATCTCGTCACGCGGGGTGTAGACGAACCGTACCGTCTGTTCACTTCCAGGGCTGAATTCCGGCTTACACTCCGGCAGGATAACTGTCTCCAGCGACTGGGTCCGGCCGCGGTGCGCCTGGGGCTTCTGACCGACCCGGAGAAGGAAATCCTGGACTCGCACCTGGAGGCCATCCAGCGTGGACGCGACTGGCTTGAAGATGCCCGCGCCCGACCCGGTCGAGTGAATTCGTACCTTACGTCGATAGGCAGCGCTGAGCTCGGGGAGGCTCAACCCGCCCGGCGGCTGCTCAAGCGGCCAGGCGTACAGCTTGGAGTGCTGGGAGAGTTGCTGGAACCACGAATCGAGCCCGCCCTCGGCGCAGACGCGGTAACGGTGCTTGAGATGGAGACGAAGTACGACGGATACATCCGCCGGGAGAACGAGCGCGCCAGCCAGCTACGGGACCGCGAGTCACATCCGCTGCCGCAAGATGTTTCGTACCTGAGTTTCACCTCTCTATCTACGGAAGCCCGACAGAAACTCGACCAGATCCGCCCGTCGACCTTCGGTCAGGCGTCCAGGGTTCCGGGAGTGTCTCCCGCCGATCTGCTCGCCTTGCTTGTTGAAGTCCGCAAGGTCAGAACACTACGGGAATCCCCAAACGCAGCCCCGGGGCCGCGTTCCTGAGCGCCCCAGGGGTGCGGTCCCGAGTCCTGATTCGAGCCGGTCAGAGATGTTTCACGGGAAACATTCGTGCGGATTTGCGGCTCAATTGAAGCACACACATATTGCGGCCCCCATACCGCGGGTGGATCTCCTGTACCGGTTGCTTTGAACTCGGAAACAGCAGGCACAGTTGCTCCGGCGGACGCTATTAGCGCTGTAAGTTATTTATTTATAATCTATTAGGGGTATATGGCTCGGGTAATCTCAATCGCGAACCAGAAGGGTGGGGTCGGAAAGACGACGACCGCCATCAACCTTGGAGCGTCGCTGGCCGTGCATGAAAAGCGAACGCTGGTGATTGACTGTGATCCACAGGGTAATCTGACGAGCGGTCTCGGCATCTCGAAGGGTGGTGACCGGCCGTCCATATATGATTGTCTGGTAAACAGACGGCCCGCGGAAGACGCCATCTGCGAAGGGATTCACCTTCCGCACCTGGATGCGATTCCGGCCAACCGCGACCTGACTGGTGCCGAGGTGGAGTTAATCGAGTGGCCCAACCGTGAACGGGTGCTGCGAAACGTCATCGCGCCCATACGAGATCGCTATGAGTATATTCTGATCGACTGTCCCCCCTCCCTGGGGCTGCTCACTCTCAACACACTCGTCGCGGCCGACACTGTACTGATCCCGATCCAGTGCGAATTCTATGCGCTGGAGGGTCTTAGTCAGCTGTTGAACACAGTTCGCATCGTGCAGCGAAGCCTGAACCCGGAGTTGGATATTGAGGGTGTGTTGCTCACGATGTTTGACTCCAGGCTCAACCTGTCGAAACAGGTGGCCGGGGATGTGAAGGAGTACTTTGGGACGCGCGTGTTTCGCACGTCTATTCCGCGAAACGTTCGCTTGGCAGAGGCGCCCAGTTTCGGGGAGCCAATAGCCGTGTACGACGTACTGTCGACAGGCGCTCGAGGGTACCTCAGCCTGGCCGGCGAAATTGTTCGAAAGGATAACAGGAGAGCCACAGTTGGTTGATAACAGCCGTACCCGCCTGGGCAAAGGACTCGGCGCGCTTCTGGGTGACTACATGGACGAGCCCGCACCGGATACCGGATTGGTTCGCGAGATATCCCTGAAGAGCATCCGTCCCAATCCGTTTCAGCCGCGATCGGACTTCGAGCCGAAGGCGCTCGCGGAGCTCCAGCAGTCCATCAAGCACAACGGACTACTGCAGCCCCTTGTGGTACGCTCGGCGGCCCGCGGGTGGGAGATCGTGGCTGGCGAACGGCGTTTTCGGGCCCTGCAGCAGCTGGGCTGGGATACAGTGCCCGCCGTGGTGCGCGACCTGTCGGACGACCAGATGCTGCTCAGCGCCCTGGTCGAAAATCTCCAGCGCGAGTCCCTGGGTGCGCTGGAGGAAGCGGTAGCATACCGGCAGCTCATCGAGACCTTCGGATTTTCACAGCAGCAGGTGGCAGAGCGGGTGGGAAAGAGCCGCCCGGCGGTCGCCAACTCGCTGCGACTCCTGGGCCTTCCCGCGTCCATTCGGAAGTTGCTGGTGGCGGACAAGATTTCAGCGGGACATGCGCGGGCCATTCTGAGCCTGGGATCCGCCAAAGATCAGCTTGAATTCGCCAGGCAGATCATTGCGCAGAGCCTATCCGTCCGGCAGGCGGAAAAGAAAGCGCAATCATTCGGTTCAGGCGTGAAGAAGAAGGCGGCGGCCAGCCGCGGGGAGCAAGACCCGGTCGCCAAGCGGGCGGAGACCCTGCTCGCGCGGGAGCTTGGTACGCGGGTCGCCGTACGGCTCAAGACCGCGACCTCGGGCGAGATTCTCCTGGCCTTCCACGATTCGTCAGATTTCGAGCGTCTGGTGACAAGGCTGGTCCCGCAGGCTCGAACCGACCTGTTCACGTAGAATCCGATGACGACTCAGCGGAGCCGGTTCACGATTCTCGTGATTCGGGGCGGCGCCACACGATCGCACAGGATCGAACTCGGTGAGGGACGGCAGACGCTCTTCTTCGTGGGGGCCGTGCTCGTTGTGGTCGCGGCCTTTGTCACGTTCGGCATCTGGCTGGGGCGCGTTTCGCGTGCCGACCTGGTTGCTTCGCAGCAGGAGAGAATAGTGACGCTGGCGCGCGAGAACGCGAAGATTTCAGTTCTCTCCGAGCAATTGGCGCGCCTCGAAGCCGATTACTCGCAGGTGCGCAGGGTGATGGGTGGCGAGTTGGCGCCGGGACAGCGTGACGTTACGCTGCCGGAGGTAATGCCGGGAAGCGGGGCCGCGGGTTCGCCGGAGCAGACGACCATTCCTTCCCTATGGCCATTGGTAGCACAGGGATTCGTTACCCGCTCGTTTGGCGACACCCTGTCGGCCCCGTTCGAGGGACACGTCGGACTCGACATAGCGGTCCCGATCGGTTCCTATGTACGGGCTTCAGGTGCGGGACTCGTCGAAGCCGCTGAGGAAGACGAATCGTACGGAAGGTACGTCAGGATTGCGCATACAGAGGGTTTGTCGACCCTCTATGCGCATAATTCATGGCTGTTCGTCGCCTCTGGCGACTCTGTACAACGGGGAGAGGTCATCGCCCTGACCGGAAACACGGGTCGATCGACGGCACCGCATTTGCACCTTGAAGTAGAACGAGACGGGGAGCCTCTGGATCCCCTTGGTTTCGTGAACGGCGGCTGAACGCGCCGCGCACGGAAGGACGAGCAGGGCGAAATCAGGAGAAAGGCAGCTGTGGAGATGAAGCCTCGGAGCGAGAATGGGTTGAGGGAAGCGGGCGATTTCGTATCGATTGTGGGACCCGGCATGAAGATTGTCGGCGACTGCTCAAGCGATGGAACGATCCGCGTGGAAGGTCGAGTGGAGGGCTCCATTCGAGCCGGTAAGAGCGTCGTCGTCGGCCAGGAGGGCATCGTAGTCGGCGACATTGAGACGCAAGACGCAATTGTAGCGGGCAGGGTTCAAGGCAGCGTAGCGGCCGACAGCCGCGTCGAGCTTCAGGCGACGTGCCGGGTCGAGGGCGACATCCGGAGCCGCCGTGTGAAGCTGGATGAGGGTGGACAGGTCGACGGCAGCCTCCACATGGGCGAACCGAAGTCTGCGCGGAGAGTTGATGCTGATTTCCCCAGTGGGGAGAAGCCCGCACCGACAGCGGTGCCCGCGAAGCCGGAAAAACGGGCCGGATAATATATCTCTATATTGCGTATGTCGTTACATATGCGATAGGATGGACGACTAGTTTGTCCACGGTTGTCCACATCCGAATGGGCGACTGGGGGTTTGGGGTGGGTTATCCACACTGCGCGGGAGCTACGGCCGGGTCGTGATCATCCAGGTAGGCTTGTTCATACTCGGCCTCGTCTCGCTCACAATCGGGGCCGACTGGCTGGTAACCGGCACGTCAAGCTTCGCCGAAAAGCGCGGAGTCAGCCCCCTGATGCTCGGTCTCACGGTAGTCGCATTCGGCACATCGGCTCCGGAGCTCGTGGTTTCCATCACGGCGGTGCTGCAGAACCAGGAAGGCCTGGCGGTGGGCAACGTGATGGGCTCTACCATCGCAAACGTAGGCCTGATCGTAGGCTTGGGAGCCCTGATCAGACCCATCGTAGTCCACCGCCGTCTGATCGAGCGCGAAGGCCCCCTGCTGATTCTTGTCCTCGCCATCGTGGTACTTCTCTCCTGGAATGAGGCTCTCGGCAGGCTGGATGGCCTGGCCCTGATGACCGGCTTCGCCATCTATCTGGCCAGCCTGGTGCGTTGGGGCCTGAAGGACGAGAATCGGATCAACTCGGCTGCCTTCCGTCTGGAGGAGAAAGCCGCTCCCGGACCGGCCGCCCTACCTGACCACCCCGCCCCGCCGGAAGACACGCGCTCCTGGAGGATTCCACCCATACCGCGAATAATCGCCGGCCTCGTGCTCCTTCTGGTCGGCGGACATTGGCTTGTAGAGTCGGCTGTCGCCGGGGCGCGCTACTATCACGTCTCAGAAGAGATCATCGGCGCGACGGTCGTGGCTGTCGGTACGTCCATCCCCGAGCTCGCATCGACAGTGGCGGCAGCCGTCCGGCGGCTGGGGGACATCGCCGTGGGAAACGTGATCGGCTCCAACATCTTCAACCTCGGTCTCGTTCTGGGTACTGCGGCGATGATTAAGCCCCTGCCCCTTTCTCCGACCACCGTCGGGCGTGAGGTCATTCCAGCGCTGATATTCAGTGTAGCGCTGCTGCCGCTCGCTTACTCCGGGTCACGTATCACCCGGGTAGAGGGAGTCATGCTGCTGATTGGCTACGGACTGTTCATAGTCTGGCTCATCTGACCAACGCTCTCCAGCTCTCCAGCGCAGCCCACCTTTCGGACTCTGACCAGCAATCGTAAAGTAAAGCTGTAAAGTCGTTGCATCTGGCCCTGTATGGACGACACGAGGTGCGATATGGCAACTTCCGTGAAGCTCAGCAGCAAGAATCAGATCGTGGTTCCTAAGGAAGCACGCCGTGCGCTGGGAGTGGGGTCGGGCAGCAGGCTGCTGATCATTGTCCGTCCGGACGGCGGGGTCGAAATGCAGCCCGAGCCAGTCGACATAGCGGCCGACTTGGAAGGAATACTGAGGACGATCGGTGGGGCCGAAGCCGGACTCTGGGAGGAGCTGAGACTTGAGTAGCCAGGCCAGATTCGTGTCGCAGCTGTCAGAGGCGGGGCGCGTCCACATCGATGCCGGGGTCCTGGCGCTCCATCTACTGGGCGACCCTTCCTACCTGGACCTGACACGTCTCCTGTTTTCCAGCCTGCGAACGGGAGCCTGCGCGGCCCAGACTTCGGTAATAAGCATATATCAGATCGGGGTAGAACCTTACCGGAGGGGTGAGGATGGTCTGGCAGCAAAGGTCTGCACCCATATCTCGGCGCTTCCCGGCCTGGAAATCATCCCGCTTTCAGGCGTGATCGCTACTCAGGCGGCTCAGGTCAAGGCACAACTGGGAGGGCGCACCGAGCGCGCAATTCAGATTGCCACGGCACTCGTCTCAGATGCCAACGCCTACCTTACCCAGCATTCAGGGTTTCGACGAATCGCCGGAATGAGCGTGATGTCACTCGACAGCTTCGTGAGCAAAGCGCCGGCCCAGACTCCCCTTTCCGCGGCTCGTTCCTAGGAGACAGCCGGAGACAGTTCCGCGAACTCTACATTGACCGGGCCCGGGACGATGCCTGCTTCGACGCCCCTCTCCAGGAACAGCCTGACGGCGGCCCGTCCATCGGCGCCATAGTCTAAAGTGCGCTGATTTACGTACATACCGACGAATTCGTCCGCGACCTGCGGCGCCAGGCCACGTGCGAACTGCATCGCGTAGTTCATGCCGGCTTCCCGGTGGTCGAGCGAGTATTGGATGCTCTCGAACAGCAGTCTCGAGGCCTCTCTGATCAACTCGTCACCCAGGTCGCGCCTGATCACGTTGCCCCCGAGAGGAAGCGGAAGACCGGTCTCTCCATGCCACCACTCTCCGAGGTCCAGGAGCATGTGGAGTCCGCTGTCACCGTAGGTAAGTTGTCCTTCGTGAATGATCAGGCCGACATCGTAGGTGCCGTCCACAACGCCCTCCTGGATCTCATCAAACGGAACCTCGACGGTCTCGATCTCGGGAGCCCACAGCTTGAGGCCCAGGTAGGCCGAGGTAAGGTGGCCCGGTACTGCGACCACAGACTTCCGGATTTCGGACAGATCCAGCGGGCTACGGCTGACGAGGCGCGGTCCGTACCGTTCCCCCATGCTGGCTCCGTGCGGCAGCAGCAGATACCGGTCGGTCAGATACGCGTACGCATGGATCGAGACAGCGCTAACCTCGAGCTCGCCTCTCATGGCTCGCTCATTCAGGGACTGAATTCCCTGCAACTCGTGAACAAACCGCAGGCCCCCGGTTTCGATAAGGCCCTCTGCCAGGGCGTAGAACATGAACGCGTCATCTGAGTCAGGGCTATGCGCCACGTGGATCGTACGCTGTGATTCCATTAGCTACTCCTCTAGGGGCCGAAACAGCAGGCCGGAAGGAACTTTAGGTTCGAAATAGGTAGTTTTTGGCGGCATGCGCCGGCCGGCCTCCGCTTCTGTCCACACGTCGTCGAGCGAAACGGGTGGCAGAATAAAAACGGCCCCACCCTCGAGCTTGGCTGCCTCCAGGGCAGCGTCTTCAGCTAGCTTATGATACGAGAGCAGTGAGCGGCTGGCCGCTTCGTTGGCCGTCAACTTGAGGTGCGGGCGCAAGACGAGCCTCTCGAACACGGCGGCTGAGATTCGGCGCATTACCGGCGTCAGGCCCGCCCGCTCACAGGCGTCTTGCCTGGGTCTGATTCTGAAGGACTCCTGTCCCGGGACAATCACGACCATCTCTTCCGGTCCGGGAATAATGCCGGCCCCGAGCGCGCCGGACTCGTCCAGCGTCTCGATGTCGAAATCCGCTGCCAGCACTTCGCTCCAGGCGAGTTCACGGGAGCCCCCGGGTCCACCAGCCAGGACTCGATGAGTCGGTAGAATACGCAGGCCCGGGTCAGCCTCACTGACGATAAATGTCAGTAAGTAGCGAGACTTTACCAAATCGCTAAGCAGTTCGGAGGCCACCAGCGCTGTCTCATAGCGGTGGTGCCCATCGGCAACCATCAACGGCCAGGTCCCTGCCGCCCCACAGGCCGCGTCCTGCAGGTCAGGATCGTCGATGCGCCACAGCTCGTGGTGAACGCCGTCGTCTGTGTCGGCCGTAAGCACCGGTATTCCGGCTGTGGCCTGGCCCAGCAACTGCTGCAGGCGCGCCTCGGGATCCCGCGCGACGAGGAAAACCGGTGACAGCTGAGTTTGGCACTCGAGCGTCAGAGCGAGGCGGTCCTTCTTGGGGCCGGCGTGCGTCTCCTCATGCGCCAGCACCTCACCCTCCGCGAAGGGGGTCAGCCGCAGCTCGGCGAACAGACCCACCCGGCTTACGGGCTCATGCGCGCTATTCCAGCGAAACGTCTGCCGGTAGGCGTATACGGCCTCCGGGTCTCGGCCCAGAATACCGTCCCTCGTCCACTCCTGGAGCAGGCTTGACGCGTTTTGGTAGCGCGCATCACCGTCTCCCTCGGGAAGAACGAGCCGGACGGCGTTCCACGGACTGCGGCTGCGAAGCTCGGCCGCCAGTGCCTGATCAATCACATCGTATGGCGGCGCCAGGAGCGCGTCTGGAGATCCCGCTGGATTGAGATATCTGAGGCCAATGAGCGGACGAAGCTCGGGCATAGGGTCTCCGGATTTGGTCTGTACGGGTATCGATTCTAGCTTGCGGGCAGGAACCTCGTTCGGGCCTCGGCTGCGGGCAAGTGGAGACAGGAAGGCGAACATGAACTCACCCGGTGGACTGCTAATAGATCTTGACGGAACCGTCTACCTGGGCCGGGAACTCTTGCCGGGCACCCTGAAGGCGGTATCGTGCCTGCGAGAGCGGGGAGTTCCGCACCTGTTCAGTACGAACACCAGCCGTAAGTCTCGTGCTAATGTGGTCAGTTCGCTGGCGGCAATGGGACTTGAAGTGAGCCTGAGTGAAGTTTACACGGCTCCAGTGGCTACCACGGAGTGGCTCGCCTCTCAGGCGCTGAAGCGCGTGCATCTCCTGCTGAGCAGGTCGACCTGGGATGATTTCGAGGACTTCGAAATCACCGACCGGGCGCCCGACGCGGTGGTAGTCGGCGACATGGGACCGGGCTTCACCTTCGAGGTCCTCAACGGAGCTTTCGCCAGCCTGCTGGGAGGGGCCCGCCTGGTCGCTGTTCACAAGAACCGCTTCTGGCTGCCCGAGCAGGGACCGACACTCGACGCCGGCCCCTTCGTCGCGGCCCTCGAATTCGCCGCTGAAACACAGGCTGTTCTTACCGGCAAGCCTTCACCAGCGTTCTTCCATGCCGCCGCCCGGCGCCTGAATATCCGTCCGGACGAGTTGGCGGTGGTAGGAGACGATCTGACGAGCGACATCCTGGGCGGAAACGGGGTCGGAATGACCACTCTTCTGGTCCGAACAGGCAAGTTTGATCCGGCCCGCCTCGAGCGAGCCGACGCCGAGTCAAAGCCCCATCATGTGGCGGACGATCTGGATGCGGCCGTGCGCTTACTCTGGGGCTGACGCCGCCATGGGGGAGACTGGCAGGCGCACCCGGGCCACACAGCCCGGACCGTCCTTCCGGTTTGCCAAAGAAAGGACACCCCCGTGCGCCTCCGCTATCAGCCGGCTCAGCGCCAGCCCAACGCCCGACCCTTCGGGCTTCGTGGTGTAGAAGGGAACGAAGAGATTGGCAGTCTCGGCCAGTCCGGGTCCTGTGTCTTTGACATTCACCTCTACCTGGTGAGAGTCCGCCCGCCAGGACACCGATACGGATCCGTCCGTGACCTCGGCCGCGTCGAGAGCGTTGTCCAGCAGATTGATCAGTAGCTGGTCCAACTGGTCCCCGTCCGCGTCGATCGTCACCGCCGGCCCGCTCTCCACGGTAATGGACCCACGGGTCTCGAGATCGGCTACGCGCCGCACCCAGGCGTCTACGTCAACCTCAGCCAACACCGGCCTGGGCAGTTTCGCCAACCGTGCGTACGCTGACATGAACCGGCCCAGAGCCGCCGAGCGGCCCGCGATGACCTTCAGTCCCTCCTGGAGATCTTCCCGCAAAGGCGCATCCGTCGGCATTCGGTCGAGCATGCCATCCAGGCTGTCCGCGATGGATTTGATCGGGGTAAGCGAATTGTTGATTTCATGACTGAGCACGCGAATAAGCCGTTGCCATGCGATACGCTCTTCTTCACGAAGGATCTTGCTCAAGTCCGCCAATACAACCAGCCGGTGACGCCGTCCGTTCTGCCGAAACGATCTGCGCCGAAGCTCGTAGCGGAGTAGACCCTCGGCAAAGGCGAGCTCCATGATTCGAGGGGTATCGCCCACCAGGCAGTCGGCCAGGCGGAGATCCTCGGCATGCCGGCCTTCGAGGTCGGCCTTGGCCTGTCCGAGCACCCGCTCGCCGGCCGGGTTGACGAGAATGAGCTGGTCTCGGTCGTCGAAGGCGAACAGGGCGACATCGATTACCGTAAGCAGCCGCTCGAGAAGGTTTTCAGCCTCCAGCGCACCGAGTCGCTGGTCGTGAAACGACTGCCCCAGAGCGTTTACCTCCGTGAGGATCAGGCCCAGCGCATCGTCAGGCCGGGAGCCCCGCGTCCGAAGCGAATAGTCGCCTTCGCGCATCGCGGAAAGCAGGTTCGAAACCACATGGAGGGGCCGCACGAGCCGGTCGCGCAGTGTGGCGAGGAGGCCGGCCCAGGTTACGAGTATGAGGACAGTGAGTGTGACCTGGACTCGGCCTGCCAGGTCTCCGCTCCAGATCAGAACCAGAGCGATAACGATGGCAGGAAGTCCTGACAGGAGGGCCAGGAACGGAATATACCGCTGGAAGGAAAGCCGTCCGCCTTTCCATTCCAGCCGGTTGCTCACACGTGCAGGCCGTGCCGCTTGAGCCTCCGGTACAGAGCGCTGCGGCTGAGCCCTAGGTCCCTAGCGGCCCGGCTCACGTTACCTCGATTCCTGGACAGCGCTTTTCGAATCAACACACGCTCGGCCTCGTTCAGTGGTAGGCCCTCAAGGCGCAGCGCCCCGTCCTGGGTCGCCCGCAGTCCGAGATGATGAGCGTCCACCTTATCGCTCTCCGTCATCAAGACGGATCTCTCTACCGCGTGCTGCAGCTCCCTGATGTTTCCTGGCCACGGATACCTGAGTATGGCGTCCATCGCTCCCGGAGAAAAGGAAACGTCCGGCCGCCCGTACTTCTCCCCTCTCTGCCGAAGGAAGTGCGCGGCCAGGAGAGGAATGTCCTCGCGGCGGTCACGCAGAGGCGGCAGAACGATTTCCACAGCGTTGAGCCGATAGTACAGATCCTCCCGAAACCTGCCTTCCGCGACCGCGGCTTCCAGGCGCGAATTGGTGGCCGACAGGAGGCGAACATCCACGTGCCGGGTTCGTGAAGAGCCCACTTTCTGCAGTTCGCCTGACTCGATGACCCTTAGAAGCTTGGCCTGCTGAGCCAGCGGAACGTTGCCGATCTCGTCCAGGAACAAGGTCCCGCGGTCCGCCAGTTCGAAGAACCCCACCCGGTCAGAGCGGGCGTCCGTGAAGGCGCCTCTCACATGGCCGAACATCTCGCTCTCGAACAAGCCCTCCGAAAGTCCGCCCGTGTTTACGGTGACGAGAGCGCGGCCCTTCCGGTTGGAGCGATGATGCAGCCAGCGGGCCACGACTTCTTTACCGGTTCCCGGTTCGCCCGTAATGAGGACGTTGGCGTCCGACGGAGCCACGCGCTCGATGAGGCGAAGCACCGGCTGCATGCTCTTGGCCTCCGCAACCAGACTGGGCAGCCCGCTCTCGCGAAGAAACTCGTTCTCCGCCTCCAGGAACTTGGCCTTGCGCAGCGCCGTGCCGAGTTCGAGCTGCGAGCCGATCTTGGCCAACAACTGGCCGTTGTCCCAGGGCTTCTCGATATAGTCACGGGCCCCGTTCCGCATCGCCTCTACGGCTCCCTCGACACTGCCCCAGGCCGTCATCACGATGATCGGCAGCGTCCCATCAACCTCCCGAATGCGCTTGATGAGGTCCAGTCCCTCACGACCCGAGGTGGTGTCACGGGTATAGTTCAGGTCGAGCAGAACCAGATCGAAGTCACTCGTCTGAAGCGAGTCGAGCACCGCGGAGGGTGACGACACGCACTCCACACTGAAGCCTTCGCTCTTGAGCAGAAGCCGCAGCGCGGCCAGCACGTCCGCCTGGTCATCCGCGACCAGAATTCTAGGCTGGGGCAAGGGCTTCCTCTTCTTCGACGACCTGGCCATCGAACAGCCGAATCGTTCTTTCGGCAAAGGCGGAGTAGCGAGGATCGTGGGTCACCATGAGAATCGTCGAGCCACTGTCATGCAGCTCCTGAAGTAACTCCATTACCGCGTTTCCGTTGGTCGAATCGAGGTTACCGGTCGGCTCGTCGGCGAGAAGGATCAACGGATCACCGGCCACGGCCCGTGCCGCGGCCACTCGCTGCTGCTGACCACCCGACAGCTGGGACGGGAAGTGGTCAACCCGATGCGACATGCCGACTTTTTCGAGCGCATTCTGTACACGCTGTTTTCTTTCGGCCGCGGCCATGCCCCGGTAGGTGAGAGGAAGTTCGACGTTTTCTTCCACCGTCAGGTCGCCGATCAAGTTGAACGCCTGGAATATGAACCCGATGTGCTGGTTACGGACTTTGGCGCGTTCCGACGCCGTGAGGTCCGCTACCGGCTCGCCGTCCAGCCAGTAGTGTCCGGCGGTCGGTGTGTCGAGCAACCCGAGCAGTGAAAGGAGAGTAGATTTTCCGCACCCTGAGGGACCCACTACCTCCACGAACTCACCGTCCTGAACTTCCAGATGGATGTCGGACAGAGCGTGCGTCTCCAGCTCGTCTGTCGTGAACACCTTCTGAATTCCCTCCATCCGTATCAACGGCATCTGCTCACTCATTCTCGTATCCCCTCCCAATTCAGTAATTCGCTAACGAAGCCGCACACGATCCGAGTCGTCGTAGCGGGACATATCCGAGAGGATGATCTCATCACCCTCGACCAACCCGTCCAGAATCTCGATGTGGTTCACGGAACTGCGGCCGAGACTCACAGCCGTCCGTTCCGCTCCAGAACCGTCAACCAGAAACACGGTAACCGTGCTGTTGCTCTGTCCGAAGGCTGGCCGGCCCACGTACAGTACGTCGTCGAGGCGTTCCAGCTCGACGATTCCGTCCACACTCAGGTCGGGTCGTGCGCCTGCCGGCAATTCGCCCTCCAGGGTCACCTCGACCAGTACGGAACCGTTTTGCACGTTGGGATCTACCCGCCGAACACGTCCCGCGATCGTGTCAGTCCTCATGTCGATGGCGGCCGGCAGCCCGACGCGGACATCGCGGGCCTGCGTCTGCGGGATACGTAGTTCGGCCTTGAGCCGGTCCGCCTGCGCTACGCGGGCGAGAGTCGTCCCGGCTTGCACCCATTGGCCCGTCTCTAGTGAAAAGTCCTGCAGAACACCGGCGGCTCCCGCCCGGACCTGCATTGAAGCGGCCCTTGCCCGGCGAAAGTCGTAGATCGAGCGTAGCCGGGCGACCTGGTCTCGCTGCACGGCGATCTGCTCGGAAGTCGTACGGCCCAGCAACTCGAGCTGCTGCTCGGATGTGCGCAGCTGCGTCGCCAGCGCCTCTGTGCTCTCCAGCGCTGTCGCATACTCGTCTCGCGACACGCCCTGGCTTTCCACAAGCCTGGCGAACGCATCGGACTGGCGCTTGGCCTCGAGGTACTGCGCCCTGATCGTGGCCACGGAGGCTTCCTGAGAGAGTTCCTGGGTTCCGAGGTTCTGCTGCATGGAAACCAGTGTGGCCTTGGCCGCCGTCCACTGCTGCTCAGCCTGCAGAACGTTCAACTCCTCATCGGGGTTCGACAGCACGACGAGGATGTCGTCAGCGCCTACAGTCTCTCCTGGTTCGAAGTGCACCGACTCGACTCGCCCGGCCGTAAGAGCCGCTACGAACTGAACCTTCTCCGGGACTAGCGTTCCCGATCCGCGCACGGCGCGAACCATGTTTCCGCGCTCGACCGTCCCGAGGACCACCGTGTTTCTGTCAATTGCAGGCGCCGCCGGTTCCAGGCGGGCCAGAAAGACGGTGATCAACAGAGCCGCCAGAACGCCGACCGCGATCCACATGTTTCGCGGACGCCGGCTCTTGGGCTCCCGCCGAACATCCATACCGGATGGGCCACGGAGGCTCTCGGCTACTCCCGGCCGCTCACGCTGCGGCCGCGCACTGTGCTCCCCGCCGGCTGTTTGACTTGGTTCAGACATCCGTGCCCTGGTTCTCTTCTATTCATGTCACGTACGGCGCGGACTAGCCTGCTCTGCCGCGTGTGTCCGTACGTGAAGGTTGACGATCAAGTTTCCGCTCAACGAACCAGACTCACCAAGTGCAACGGGCGTGCCGTGGGCCAAAACGTCAGAATACCGCATATATATGCTGCCATGCGAGACAACTAGGCCTGCCAGACATGTCGGCGCATGCGTTAATATCGCACATACTGTACCGAAAGCGAACACTTGGCGGCAGTGAACACTTAACGGCCTGATAGGGGGGTGCTGCGGCTTAGGTCTCTCTGAGAAGCCTGCCGACGGCTGCTCGAAGCGTGAGCGGCGCGGTAATCCCGAACCACTGGTGGCGGACTCGGCCCTGCTGATCGATGAGGATTGTGGTTGGTGTGCCCCGGATGCCGCCGAGGCTCCGAACGGCGCGGGCGTTTGACCAGGCTACCGGGAAGGTGAAGTCCCTCTGGGCCAGATATTCTTGCACCAGAGTGGGGTTTCCGTCCGTGGTTACAGCCAGCACTTCGACGCCGTCGGCCTGACGGTCTCGGTACAGCCTGTCGAGAGCGGGCATCTCGACCTTACACGGCCAGCACCAGGTGGCCCAGAAATTCAGAACGACGACCTTGCCGCGCAGATCGGCCAGGCGAATCGGTTCGCCGCCGATACTGGTGAACGTGACCTCTTCGGCCAGCGGTGCTCCGTCCCTAGCGCCCGTCCCCAGCGCCGCACCCACCTGGGGTCCGAAGCGGTATGCCAGCAAGACGAGGAGGACGGTCCAGACTCCCCGTTCCACCCAGCGGGTCCAGCCACGCACGCTAGACGCCGTCTTCCGGGAAGTTCTCCAGAACCTCTTGAACCTTGTTGAGGAAGAACGCGGCCATCGCGCCGTCCACGACCCGGTGGTCGTAACTCAGACCGAAGTATGACATGTGCCGGATTCCGATCACATCGTTGCCCATGGTATCCTGGACGACCACTGGCCGTTTCTCGATTACGCCCGTTCCCAGGATGGCGACCTGTGGTTGGTTAACGATCGGCGTGCCGAACAGGTTTCCGAACACACCGACGTTGGTGATCGTGAAGGTTCCGCCCTGAATGTCGTCGAAGTCCAGAGACTTGGTGCGCGCCTTGTCGGCCAGGTCGTTGGCTCCGCTGGCCAGTCCCATGAGTGACAGCCGGTCGGCGTTCTTGAGCACGGGGACGATAAGCTCCTTGCCATCGTTGATCGACACGGCGATGCCGAGATTGACGTCGCCGTGGTACACGATCTGGGTGCCGTTGACGGACGAATTGAGGATGGGATAGGCGAGCAGGCCTTCGGTCACGGCCTTCATTATGAACGGACCGTAGGTCAGCTTTACGCCCTTGTCCGCGTACTTTCCCTTGAGTTTGCGCCGAAGCTGAACGACTCGTTCGAAATCGATTTCGGTCACCGATGTGACGTGAGCTGAAATCCGCTTCGACAGCAGCATGTGCTCCATCGTGCGCAGCCGGACGCGGCTCATCTCCTCGACGCGGTCCCCCTCGCGAATCGTCACGCCGGGAATCTTGATGTCGAGCGTGGCGCCGTGAATGGGAACGCGCATCATGCCTGGCTCTCCCATGGATGGCGCCGCTACGGGCGTTCCGGGAACCGGGGCTGAAGCGCTTGGAGGGGCGGCAGGTGTGACCGGGGCCGCTGCCGCTTCGGCGGGGCGGCTGGCCAGATAGGCCAGCAAATCATCGCGTGTCACACGGCCCGCCATACCGGTGCCCGTTACCTGGCTGATCGTCACTCCGTGCTCCTCAGCGAGCTTCCGGACGAGCGGAGTGGACTTCGTGCGCAGGCGCTCTTCACGCGTCATGGGCTGGTCGCCGCCCTCGGCAGGGAGCGCGTCGGCCGCCGCCGCAGGCGCCGCCATGGGCTCTTCAGCCGCCGGTGGTTCGGTGGCCGCAGCCGGTGCCGCTGGCTCTTCGGCTGCTACCGCTGGCTCCTCGACCGCCGCGGCTGTTTCACCGGCGCTCTCTCCCGCGGTGTCGATCCGTGCCACGACCGAATTCACTTCGACTGTGTCGCCTTCCTGCACCAGAATTTCCGTGAGCGTTCCTGTAGCGGGAGAGGGAATATCCGCGTCGACTTTGTCCGTAGAAATCTCGAACAGGTCTTCGTCGCGTTCTACGACATCGCCCACACTCTTCAGCCATCTGGTGAGAGTACCCTCTGCGATCGACTCTCCCATCTGCGGCATGATCACGTCTACCTTGGACATCTCACTACTCTCTTTCTAGTAAGCCAGTAGCCATCTGGCGGCTGCCACTATGTCTTCTTCCTGCGGGAGGTAGTAGTCCTCCAGGGTCGGCGCGTAGGGCACGGGCGTGTCCAGGGCCGTGACGCGCCGTATCGGAGCGTCCAGCCACTCGAACGCCTGCTCGGAGACCTGAGCCGTAATCTCGCCCGCGAAGCCTCCGAAGCCCGGTGCTTCGTGAACGATGAGCAGCCGGCCGGTCCGCCGAACGCTGTTCACGATCGAGTCCGTATCGAGCGGCCGCAGCGTTCGCAGGTCGATGACTTCGATCTGCGCTCCGTCTTCACTCGCGACTCGCTCGGCGGCGTCTCCTGCCTTATACACCATGGCGCCGTACGTCACGAGCGTCAGATCGCTCCCGGGCCTGTGAATTCGCGCCTCTCCTAGCGGAACCAGAATCTCTTCATCAACCGGGAGGTCTTCCTTGACCCTTCGGTAGAGAAACTTGTGCTCAAAAAAGAGGACAGGGTCCGGGTCGCGTATGGCCGACCGGAGCAAGCCCTTCGCGTCACGCGCCGTCGCCGGCGCGACCATCTTGAGGCCCGCCACGTTAGCGAAGTAAGACTCGACGTTCTGCGAGTGAAACGGGCCCGCCCGGGCTCCACCCCCACACGGTCCGCGGATGACCAGGCCCGCGCCGATCCCGGTCCGGTATCTCGATTTGGCCGCAAAGTTCACGATCATATCGAACGCCGGAGCGATAAAATCGATGAACTGCATTTCGGCCACAGGCTTGAGGCCCATGTGCGCCGCACCGATAGCCGCACCCACGATCGCCGCCTCGCTGATGGGGGTGTCGATGATTCTCTCGGGGCCAAACTCCTCCAGAAAACCCGCGGTGACCTTGAAAGCGCCGCCATACCCGCCCACGTCCTCCCCGAGCACGAAGACAGATTCATCCGTCTTCATTTCCTCCCACATGGCCTCTCGAATCGCTTCGAGATACGTGGTTTCGCGTAGCTCAGGCATATGCCGGCTATCCTTGCCTGGTTGGCGTGAAAGTAGTCAGGTCAGCGTACACTCTCTCCTGGCGCGTCCACGGGACCGGAGGGTCCAGCGCCTCGTCCGCATAGACCCGCGTCCTGGCTTCCAAGGCTTCCGGAACAGGTTCCTCGATTACCGCCGCGGCCGCCTGGGCTATTTCTTTCTCCACATCGCTCTTCAGCTTGTCGAGTTGCGCTCGCTCGGCGAAGCCGGACTCGATCAGGTATGCTTCGAACAGTGCGATAGGATCCCTGTCCCGCCACCGCTCCAGTTCTTCGGACGCGGCATATTTCTGCGCGTCGTGCTGAGCGTGGCCCAGCATTCGATACGTTTCCGCCACGATCAGGGTCATTCCCTCCCCTCGGCGTGCCCGGGCAACCGCGGCGACAGCCTCATCGTAAACTTGCAGGACATCGTTTCCGTCCACCTCGGCGCAGGGGACGCCATACGCCTCGGCCACGTCCAGCCACCTCTCGACCGCCGCCTCGCTCGTACTGGGGGTCCCGAGAGCCCAGCGATTGTGCTCGAGCACCACGACCATGGGGAGTTCGAGCGCCGCCGCGAAGTTCATCCCCTCATGCGACGCTCCGGTGCGGCTTGCCCCTTCTCCCTGGTAGGTCATGCAGACCTGCTCCTGGCCGCGCACCTTGAAGCTGAGCGCCACGCCATTGAGGACGCAGAGCTGAGTTCCGAGCGGACTGACAGGGCCGACGAGCCCCAGGTCAGGCACCGTGAACTGGGTGGTGTTGTCCTTGCCGGCGCAAAGCGAACCGCCCCGGGCTGTGTACTGGCGCAGCATCTCGGCCGGATCCAGGCCCCGGACTAACAGAGCACCCATGTCCCGAATCGAAGGCGCCAGCCAATCTCCAGCCTGCAGCGCGAACGCGCTGGCCACGGCCGTTCCCTCTTGGCCCAGACTTCGGTATAGCTCACCGACGACATGTCCCTGCTTGAACAGCACTTCGAGACGCTCCTCCAGAGCACGCGTGACGTGCATGAAGCGGCAAAGCTGAAGCAGGTCCGGCCCGGTCAATGAACTCAGCGTACGATCCTAGCGAGTGGCTCAGGGGTGCCCAGAAGTCCCGAACCTATCGCCTGAAACCATTCGTGGAAAATCACTTTACTCTAGAGTAAAGCGTTTCTCAGGTCGCGAAGGGAAGCTTGACTACATGTACAGGGTGTCCGGCCAGGGACTGGCCTTCTGTAGTGGCTCCGGGCTCGATTTCGCGCCGAACATAGCCCAGCCCTATATGGCCGAATATGGGGGAGGTTACAGCAGAGGTAACCTGACCCGCAGAACGCCCTCCCGAAAACAGCTCCGTGCCGGCGGCCAACGGCTCCGAGCAGCGAAGACCCCGCAGAACGCGGTTCACATGGCCTCGGTAGTGAATCCTGGCCACCACTTCCTGCCCCGTGTAACAGCCTTTGGTGAAACTGATGGCGCGTTCCTGCTGTCCGGTCTCCTGAGGTAGATTCTCGAGGCTGATATCAGGACCGTACAGCGGGATACCACGCTCGACGCGCCACACGTCGTAAGCTTCCGGGGACACGGCAGACCCCCCGGCCTGGAGCACTGCCTCGTGGAGATCCCGGACCCCCGAGCCCTGGCCGAATTCGCCGTACAGGTCGAAACCGGGACCCTCGATGGCTTCCCGCCGGACGATCGCTACGGGCTGTGGCACTTCGGTGATCGCCACGCCCAGGGGAGCCATTCCTGCCAGCTTCACCTCAGGAAACTGCTCGGCGAGGACCTGCTCCGCTGCCGGCCCAAGCAGTGACAGCCGGCTCAGCTCGGGCGCGTCCGTAAGCTTCGCGAACCGCGGGGGCAGAAACCGGCCCAGATGTTCCTGGAGAGCAGGAACGCTCGACGAGGCGACGTCCAGCAGCACGTAGTCTTCGGCAAGAATCACCCGCGGGTCAGCGATGGGCCGGCCTTTCGGTGTAAGCACGAAGGCGTACTGAGCGGCGGGAGGAGAGAGCGAGGCGAGATCGCTGCTGACCAGGCCCGTCAGCATCTGAGCCGCCTTCGGGCCTTCAACGCGAAGGAGAGTCCGCGAGCTGTCAACCAGGAGGCCGGCGGTTTCGCGCAGAGCGCTGTACCCCGGGGGGGCAACAGCTACAGTCTCTTCATCTCGCACTAGAACAACCGTCCTTCGTAGGCGATAGGCACTGCCTGGCTCCTTGGAAAACCGGCATCCGGAAAAACAAAAGCTCCCGGAATTGTATCTCCGGGAGCTTCGTTGTGCTGCAAAAACGGCCGCCCTTTAGTCAGGGCATCCGCTTAACGCCGAAAGGAGAGCGCCTAGGCGCCGGTCGCGACCGTCTCCTCAGCATTCTCCTCCGACTCTTCTTCTTCCATTACCTCGATCGGGCCCGCCTGCTCGACCACGAAGGCAACGCGCCGATTCTCGAGGCCGTAGGCACCAGGACCGGCCGCACCCTCGGTGACGAGGCGGTTCTCACCGTATCCAACCGACTTGATCTCGGTCACCATCAGTCCGGCTTCCGTCTTCAGGAAGCTGGCGACGTTCTCAGCCCGCTGCTGCGAGAGCTGCTCGTTGTAGGCTCTCGATCCCGACGGATCGGCAAAGCCCTCAACGGTGACCACGCTGTTCGGGTAGTGCTCGTTGATTACCGAAGCGAAGCGCTCCAGAAGAGGCACGTCCTCAGGCCGTATATCGGCACGGTCGTAGTCAAAGTGCACAGGCGTGGCGAAGCGAATCCCGTCCTTCAGCTGCTCGACGGCAACCTGGAACTCGTCACGCAAGCTGGCGATCTCGCCTCGCATCTCTTCGGTCATGTTGGACAGCTCGAAGATAGCCTGCTGATTCTCTTCGATAGCAGAGTTCTGCGCGCTCAGCTCCGAGCGCAGATCGGCCATCGATGTGTCAAACTCGTCCTGTCCGACGTGACTGCAACCGGCGGCCACCAGAAGCGCCGCGAAGGCCGGCACAACGACAGATTTCATCCGGAACATACGTACTCTCCTTGACTTGCGTCTCTTTGCCAGTCCCGGCAGCACGACGAGATAGCAAAAAAAATGTCACACATAGAATAACCCCAGGCTGGCAGAGCCTGAGGCAGCAGGCAGGACATGAAGGCTTGAATATAGTGCTAACCTGCCGATTTCGCGACCCCGAGCGGCCTCTCTGGCGGCAAGTGCGAGGCCCATCGCCGGCTCGTCAGCTCGCTTGCGACTCGTACCATTCGATCGAGCGCTCCCAGCCCTCCTGCGCGGAAATTGTGGGATTCCATCCGGGCAGAGAGCGGATTCGTTCACTGGCAAAGGGGTTGTCGTTAGCTATGAACCACACGTTTCGCTCGTTGACGGGCAGGCCGGGACCGGGAATGAGCCTGCTCACGGCCCGTACGGCCGCGAAGCCCCTCCAGAACAGTCCGCCCGGCACACTTATGACACGCAGAGTCTGCCCGGCCGGCGACGCCATCTCGAGCATGCGCCTCAAGGTCAACGGTCCGTCATCCGCCACGTTATAGGTCTGTCCGGCTGCCTCTGGCCTGGTCGCCGCCAGCAGGCAGGCGAGCGCTACGCTTCCCGCGTAGACGACGGGAAGAGAGTGCCGTCCCCCGTCCGGAAGGACAATCCACATCCTCCGGGCGGCCGCCACCAGCCGCGGCGTGAACAGACGGTCCCTCTCGCCCACGATGATCGCCGGGCGGACGATGGTCCAACTCATGTGCTCCGGAGACACCTCACGTACGACCAGCTCCGCCAGGCGCTTGCTCCGTTCGTAACGGAACTCCGAAGGCACGGCCAAGTCGACGGGAGACTCTTCGCCAATAGGATGCGAGGCATGGTCGGGTGGATGTCCGTAGACGGAGACAGTGGACACATGCACGAAGCGCGACACTCCGGCCCGGACGCTCTCCCGGACGACGTTCCGGGTGCCGTCCTCGTTGGCAACCCGGCTTTCGTCCCAGGACATCCGCGAGCCCAGCCTGGCCGCGGAGTGAACCACTATTTCACAGCCCTCGGCGGCACCGGCAAGACTCTCCGGGTCCTCGATGTCCCCGGTCCGCATCTCGCAGCCCAGGCCCTCCAGAAACGACCTCTCGCTGGACACTCTGACCAGCGCCCGAACGTGCCAGCCCTTCGATACGAACAGTTCGGCGGCGTGACTCCCGACCAGGCCGCTCGCCCCTGTAATCAGCACGCTACGCATCTGTGCTCCGTGAACCGGCTGCGGTAGCTTCAAGCATGCCAGACTTTAGAAGTGTGCTCGCCAGCGGCCAGGCGATTCTGTTTGACGGCGCCATGGGAACCGAGATCTATCGCCGCGGCGTCTTTGTCAACGTCTGCTTCGATGACCTGTGCCGATCTTCTCCGGAGCTCATACGCGAGATTCACGAGGCCTATCGGTCTGCCGGCGCACAGGTGCTGGAGACGAACTCGTTCGGAGCCAACCGGCTCAAACTCCGGGCGCACGGGCTGGATTCGCAGGTTCGGGAGCTCAACGAGGCGGCGGCGCGTCTGGCTCGCGATGTGGCGGGAGACGAACTCTTCGTGGCTGGCAGCATCGGACCGCTTGGCGTTCGTCTGGAACCGTTCGGCCCGACATCCAAGCAAGAGGCCCGCCAGATGTTCGCCGAGCAGGCTGGCGGCCTGGTGGCCGGCGGGGCCGACCTGCTGAGCGTGGAGACTTTTTCTGATCTGGCGGAGTTGATCGAGGCCGTGGAAGGGTGCCGATCGGTGTGTGACCTGCCCGTCCTGGCCATGATGACGGTAAGTGAGGGTGGCCTGTCCTCCTACGGTGAGTCTGCCGTGAACATGGCTAAGATAATGTCGGCGATGGGCGTCGAGGCCATAGGCGTGAACTGCAGCGTAGGGCCCGCCGTCATGGTGGACGTCGTCCAGGAAATGGCCGCGGTTACGGACCTGCCCCTGGCCGCGATCGCCAACGCTGGTTTCCCGCGGGACGTAGACGACCGGAAGATGTACATGGCTTCGCCCGACTACATGGCCAGCTACGCGCGTAAGCTGATCAAGGCGGGGGCCCGGATCGTGGGCGGCTGCTGCGGAACCAGCCCTCAGCACACTGCGGAAATGGCCAGCCAGATCAGGGCCGTGGCTCTTCGCGCCACCACCGTTACAGAGTCTTCGTCCGCAAAACCGGCCGTCGATACCCAGCCAGCGGCGACCGAGCCGGCGGAAAGCCAGCCTGCGGCGACCGAGCCGGTGCCACTGGCGGACCGGTCCGCGTGGGGCCAGCGCCTGGCCGCCGGACTCCCGGTGACGAGCGTGGAAATCGTGCCCCCCCGCGGCGCCGATCCCAGCCAGATGGTCGAAGCGTGCAAACAGCTCGCCGCCGCTGGCGTCCACGCCGTCAACGTGCCCGATGGCGCCAGGGCCATGATGCGCATGGGCGTGATAGCGGCGTCGTGCCTGATCGAGCGTGAGGCCGGCATCGAAGCCGTCGTCCACTACTGCTGCCGCGACCGTAACCTGCTCGGGATGATGAGCGACCTGCTGGGCGCACAGGCTCTGGGACTGCGCAATCTCCTTCTCATCACCGGCGACCCTCCCCGCATGGGTCCGTATCCAGACGCCACCGCCGTGTTCGATATCGACTCCATAGGCCTGACCAATCTGGTGTCCGGCCTCAATCGCGGCCTGGATCCAGGCGGACACGAGATCGGCGGGCAGACATCGTTCGTGATCGGCGTGGGGGTGAACCCGTGCGAGGCGGATATGAACCGCGAACTGGAGCGCTGGTACTGGAAAGTGGAGGCAGGAGCCGAGTACGCAGTCACGCAGCCAGTGTTCGACGTCGACAGCCTGCTCGCGTTCCTGGATAAGATCGACGAGGGAACGCGTATCCCGATCGTGGCCGGCATCTGGCCGCTGACCAGTCTTCGAAACGCCGAATTTCTGGCCAACGAGGTTCCGGGTATCGAGATTCCGGAGCCGATTATGGCCCGCATGCAGGCGGCGCAGGAGCGGGGAGCTGAGTTCGCCCGGGAAGAGGGCTGCGCCATAGCGCGGGAGATGGTCGCCGCGGTGAGCGACCGTGTGCAGGGCGTTCAGGTGAGCGCGCCCTTCGGACGGGTCAAATACGCGCTGGATGTGCTCGCCGGGCTGGACGCCTGAAGTTCAGGCCGGTCCACCGCGGCCAAAACTCGCTACGCTTCAATTGGCTGGATAGATTGGCCACGACCATTAACCAGACCCCGGACCCGATGCTAACAAAATTGCTCGAACGCGACGTCGCACGACGTCCCGACACCGTGCGCCTTCAGGGGCGCATTCTCTTTCTCACAGAAGATCCGGAACTGATTCGGAGACAGCTGGCCGGCGAAGATCTCGACTGGGATCCGTCCATGCCGCTGCGAAACGACATCAGTACGGACGAGATCACGCCAGCCTGGGTGTGCTACTACTACGACGAGACACTGGGCCAGTATCCGTACGTCGGTCTCGAGTGCGGCGGCGAGCATCCCATTCGGCGCGGCGACGTGGCCGGGGGCGGCTTCGTGGCCTCCGTCTCTGGAAAAAGGCGCGGCAAAGGATCGAGCCGGGAGGCGTCTCCATACGCTGAACGGGCGGCCGGAATACGCATCGTCATCGCCGAGAATATCGAGAGAATATACGGCGAGAACTGTGAGAATCTCGGCGTACTGACCACCACTGATTTCTCCGTCATCGATCGCATACGGCGCGGCGAGGAGATGCCGCTGGACACGTTTATCGGAGACGCCGGACAGATCGAGCGAGACATCATCGAGTACGGCGGCCTGCTGGACTACGCCGTGGCGCGTCTGAAGGGCATCGTCCAGGTTCCCGTCGTCGTAACCGAGCCCGGCCGTCCGATGACGATCGCGGAAAAGATCCTGGCCGCGCACTGGTCCAAAGACGTGTCTACCGACGAGATAGGCGTGCCCGCGGTACAGCCCGGCGATACAGGGTTCGTGCGGGCCGATATCCGCTTCAGCCACGAGTACGTGACTCCCATGGCGTCCACTTTCTGGGAGGACTTCGGCGGCGACGCGGACCTCAACGACCCCGGCAGTATCTACTTCTTTCGTGACCACCTGGCCTTCCTGGACCAGGTCATCAGTGAAGAGAAAAAGAAGATGGGGCTGCTGGATGCGGCGCACGCCCTGCACGACCGCCAGCGCGAATTCGCGGCGGAAAAGGGCATACGCCTGCACGGGGAGCTGCCGGACCGGGTAGGCAGTGAGGCCATCTGCCACGTCAAAGTCCTGGACGAGTACGCGATCCCGGGTCAGGTCATCGTGGGAAGCGATTCCCACACGCCGCACTCCGGCGCTCTGGGCTGCGTGGCCTTCGGCGTCGGCACCACCGCCATCGTCAACTCGTGGGCCACCCGGGACGTACGGCTCGAGGTGCCGCGGTCCGTACGCATCGAGATCAGCGGCCAGGTCGCGGACAACGTCACCGCCAAGGATCTGATGCTGGAGGTTCTGAGGCACCCCTACGTCCGCGACGGCGAGGCGATCGGAAAAATCCTCGAGTATTGCGGCGAGGCGGTCGAGCAGCTGAGCGTGGATGAGCGGGCCACGATGACCAACATGGCGGCCGAGGTCGGTGCATTCACCGGAATCGTGGCGCCTGATGAGAGGACCGTGGAGTGGCTGGTCGAGCGCCGCGGCATGGACCGGGACACAGCTCGTGCGCTCGTGGAGCCCATGTTCAGTGATCCGGATGCCGAATACGAGTGGACGCTGGAGATAGACGCCTCCGCGCTTGGCCCCATGGTGGCCAGGCCCGGTGATCCGGGCCGCGGCGAGGCCGTCGCTGAACTGGGCCAGGACGCCCCGGTGGACATCGTATACGCCGGCTCATGCACGGGCGGTAAGCAGGACGACGTTCAGATGGCCGCCCGCGTGGCGCGCCACATGGTAGACGCCGGCCGGCGCGTGGCGCCGGGAGTTACGGCCTACATCCAGTATGGCTCGCTGGAGGTAGAAGAGTATGCCCAAAGCGAGGGTTTCGACGAGTTGTTCCGGGAAGCCGGATTCAATGTTCTGGCGCCGGGATGCGGAGCCTGCATCAACGCCGGGCCGGGCGTGAGCTCGACCCCCGACCAGGTCACCGTCAGCTCGATCAACAGGAACTTTCCGGGCCGCAGCGGTCCGGGGAAGGTCTATCTGGCGAGTCCGTATACCACAGTCGCCTCGGCCTTCGAGGGCCGCGTAGCCGCGTTCGAACCGGTGGACTGATGCGGGGCTGATCCACCCCCGGGAACCGACCGATGGTCGGCGGGGTTTGAAGAGCAGACATAGTTGATGTCCATTAATAAATGGCCGTCTGTCTCTTCGAATCCTAAGCGGTCCGAGCCTCGCCGCACGGTAGTAGAAGGAGGGCAGGCGGCCTTTTTAGTTGCCAGGCACTTCTATGGCCAGGAAGCTGCTCGCATCGAGCGGCTGGCCCGCCACGTAGGCTGACCAATGCAGGTGGGCTCCGGTGACCCGGCCCGTGTCACCCGTCAACCCGATCAGCTGGCCCGCCTGCACCAGATCGCCTTCTCGCACGTCAAACCTGGACAGATGGAAGTAGGCTGTGAACACGCCGCTGCCGTGATCCACGTAGACCGCGTTGCCGGCGAAGTACAGGTTCCCGGCCAGCCGCACGCGCCCCCGTCCGGCCGCCACCACCGGAGCACCAGTCAGCCCGGATAGGTCGAGTCCCCAGTGACGGCTTCTAAGCTCCCCGTTGAACACTCGCCGCTGGCCGAACGGGCTCGTCACTTCTATCGGCCGCGGCGGTTCGAAGTCCCTCTCCAGGAGCCACTCAGGGGTCACGCCGGCCAGAAGCGCCCGCACTCGTTGTCGCTCCCGGGCGATCCGCGCCTGCGTTTCCGGTGGGGGGGAGGAAAAGCGCGGGGCCACTGTCAGCTGTCTGGAGGCAAATTCTCTGTCCCGCGACCGAATCGTTGTCTCCTGATCCATTTGAGATCCGTCGGCGTAGGTCGCCGTCACGCGCAGGGTTTCCGTTCCCGACGTCCCGACGGGAACCGAGGCCATGGCGAACCAGCGATCGGCCAGGAGCGCAAAATGGAGCGGCCGGTCCGCGATCCAGCCTTCGACGTCGGTGACGAGCTGGCCTGCGGCTGGCTGCAAAATCCGAATTCCGAAGGCCGACCCTTCTTCAGGCTCGGCGGGGGACCAGGACAGCCCGGCCGGAAGAATCGGGACTGGTCTGGGCTCGGCTGCGCCACCGAACAGGACCGGCTCAGCTCCGTCATCCGTTTCAGACGGAGAGTCCGAGGCGGCGCCCGCGTCCGAAATATCAGACTGCGCCGTCACCGGCTCCGGCACGGTCGCCGCCACCGGCTCCGGCGTTCCGGGCTCGGCTCCTGGAGCACACCCGGCTACGATGAGGAGCACGATTCCCGCCGTCCCAATTACCCCAGCCCGGTCGCGCATGCTGAGACAATGGCGGTCGGGAGCGAAACCGGCAAGCCAGCTGAAACAGCCCGGATTGCTTGCCCGTATCTATGGCTACGGGTAGCTTTCAGCCTACTCTGCCCGGCACATCCAGGGCTGCCGTGTTGCACACATCCAGAGGACC
>JBDLJJ010000005.1:0-51859 GCA_039714435.1 Gemmatimonadota bacterium
GGTGATTTCACTGGCTACCCACCTGGACGAGACAGCCTCCGGGGCCGGCTGGATTCTACCGGCGCATCACGCTCTAGAGGCCTGGGGCGATATCGAAGTGCGGTCATCCTGGCGAGCTCTGGCTCAGCCGGCGATGCAGCCCCTGTTTGATACTCGACAGGCGGAGGACATCCTGCTGGCCATGAGTCCCGAGGGCTCCGAAACAGGCTTGCCTGGCGATTTCAAGACGTTTCTGGAGGACTCGTGGAGGGCGCTGCAGCCTGCGGGCTCGGGCCCCTTCGAGCGCTGGTGGCGCGGAGTAGTCCAGGCCGGTGGCGCTCAACCGGCTCAGGCGGCGGACCGCCTTTCCGGCCAGGCGATTGCCGCAGATGCGGCCCCCGAGCTCCGGGAGGCGGCGACCAACTACAGATTCGCCGCCCTGTCTCCATCCGAAGGCACACAGCTGGTGGTCTCGCCGACCGTGCAGATGTACGACGGACGAGGCGCGAACCGATCCTGGATGCAGGAGCTGCCCGACCCTGTAACCAGGGTCGTGTGGAACTCTTGGGTTGAAATGCATCCCGACACGGCACAGGAACTCGGTGTTCGGACAGGCGATGTTGTCGAGGTCAGTTCCGCGTCGGGTTCCGTTCAGGCCTCCGTGTACACTTACCGTGGCATCAGGCCCGACACGGTGAGTATTCCGCTCGGACAGGGGCACACGGCCTACGGCCGCTACGCCGCCGGCCGCGGGGTCAATGCACTCGATCTGCTGGCCGCTGACGTGGACGAGCGCAGCGGCGCACTGGCCTTCGCCGGAACTTCGGTCGAGATCCGCGCCACCGGCGAGCGTTCCCCGCTAGCCGTTATGCAAGGCGGCGACACTGACCTGGGCCGCGAAATAGCGGAGATCGTAGGCGTCGCCGAGGCTCGAGCAGCGATCCGAGAGCATCACGTTGACCTGTCGGAGCTCGTCAAGGAAGCCTACGACTCAGACCCCAAGAGCCCGTACCGGTGGGGCATGAGCGTGGACCTGAACGCCTGCACGGGCTGCGGGGCCTGCGTAACGGCCTGCTACGCCGAGAATAACGTCCCCGTGGTGGGCGAGACTCTCTGTGCTCAGGGCCGCGAGATGTCCTGGATGCAGATCGAACGGTTCTACGAGGAGACGAACGACGGCGATTTTCAGACCGTCTATCAGCCCGTTATGTGCCAGCAGTGCGGTGACGCTCCGTGCGAGCCGGTGTGCCCGGTTTACGCCGCGTACCACACCCCCGAAGGCCTGAACGGTCAGATCTACAATCGCTGCGTGGGCACCCGTTACTGCGCCAACAACTGCCCGTACAAGGTGCGCCGCTTCAACTGGTATACGTACGAATTCCCGTACCCCTTGAATCTCCAGCTCAATCCGGACGTGACCGTGCGCGAGACGGGCGTGATGGAGAAGTGCTCGTTCTGCGTGCAGCGGATCAATCGGGCCAAGATCGAAGCCAAACGGGAGGGCCGTCTGGTGGCCGATGGAGAGGTCGTAACCGCGTGTATGCAGACGTGTCCCACGCACGCGATCACGTTCGGCAACCTGAAGGATCCGGAAAGCGCGGTCTCGCGAAAGGCCAAGAGCGCTCTGTCCTACCACGTGCTCGATGAGTTGAACACGAGACCTGGCGTCACGTATCAACCGAAAGTCACGCATGCGGAGGTCGCGGCCGGCGGCCACGGTGGGGAAGCCGGTCACTGATATGGCGACGCCCGAGAGAGACGTTCCGAACACCCACCAGGCTCCGCTGACGCTAGCGGACGCAAACCGGGATATCAGCCGCCCCATATCAGCGCCTTCCTGGCGTTTCTGGTTCATGATCAGCCTGTGCGGAGTCGGCATCCTGGCGGCTGCATTCGCTTGGGCCCGGCAGGTACGCAACGGAATGGGCGTCACCGGAATCAACAATCCGGTCAGCTGGGGCGTGTATATCGTCACGTTCGTGTTCTGGGTCGGTATCGCGCACAGCGGCACGCTGATTTCCGCCGTGCTGTACCTGTTCCGATCCGGCTGGCGAACCACGATCAATCGTGCCGCCGAGGCCATGACCATCTTTGCCGTCATGACCGCGGGCCTGTTTCCGCTCATTCACCTGGGCCGCGTGTGGTACTTCTACTATCTGATACCCTATCCCTCCAGCCGGCTGCTGTGGCCCAACTTCAGGTCGCCTCTGGTGTGGGATATGTTCGCTATCGGAACCTATTTCACCATCAGCCTGGTGTTCTGGTACGTCGGCCTGATTCCAGATCTGGCGGCGCTGCGCGACAAGTTCACGGGGTTCAAGAAGAAGATCTACGGCATTTTCGCGCTCGGCTGGCAGGGGACGGTCAGGGACTGGAGTCATTACCGCCGGCTGTATCTGTACCTGGCCGGGATAGCCACCCCGCTGGTCCTGTCCGTGCACAGCGTCGTTTCGTGGGACTTCGCCATGGGCATAGTGCCCGGCTGGCACTCGACGATTTTCGCTCCGTACTTCGTCGCGGGAGCAATTTTCTCGGGGATCGCCATGGTGATCACGCTGCTGATTCCCCTGCGCTGGGCCTTCGGACTCGAGCGCTACATCAACAAATACCAGTTCGACAACATGGCGAAGCTGCTCCTGCTGACTTCGTTCATAGTCGGCTACGCCTATGCCATGGAATACTTCATAGCATGGTATTCGGCCGATCCGATCGAGCAGGAGAGCTTCCGCTGGCGCGCCAGCGGCTACTACGCGCTTCCGTTCTGGATTATGGTGTTCTGCAACGTCATCGTTCCGCAGAGCCTGTGGTTCAAGCGCACCCGGAACAGCATCGCGGCTCTGTTCGCTGTCTCCATTCTGGTCAATATCGGAATGTGGTATGAGCGCTTCGTGATCATCGTGACGTCGCTGGCGCACGAATACGATCCGGCCGGCTGGGGTATCTATGTGCCGACGGCGACCGAGATCACCATCCTGATCGGGAGCTTCGCCTGGTTCTTCTTCTGGTTCCTGCTGTTCACCAAGGCGCTGCCTGTAATCAGCATCGCCGAGGTAAAGGAGCACATAGCCCATCACGGTGATCAGTAGATGAGCGGGATACTGGCGCAGTACAGCAGCCTGGGCGATACGCAGCGCGCCATCGAGCGGTTGCGCGCCGCTGGCTACCACGATCTCGAGGTGTTCTCGCCCATTCCCGCCCCAGGCCTTGAAGAGGCCCTCGGGATCACGTCTAGTCCAGTGCGCCGCTGGGCGCTCGTGGGCGGAATTACGGGGTTTGTGACCGCGGTGGCGCTGACGGCCCTGACGGCCCTGGCCTACCCCCTGGTTACTCAGGGCAAGGCGATCGTTTCGCTGCCCGCCTATTTCATCATCATGTTCGAGATGACGATCCTGTTCACGGGATTGTTCGGACTCCTCGGGTTGCTGCACCACACCCGCAAGCCGGCCCGCCGCCTGGCGGCGGAATATCGCGAGGCTTTCTCCGTAGATCGGTTCGGAATCCTGGTGATCAGCCCCGAGGACGCCGCGGCCGCCGAACAGCTTGTGCGTGAAACGGGCCCGGAAGACGTGGAGATGACCCCGTGAAACACGCGCGCACGATGAGACCGTTACGGCACGCCGCGCGCCTGCTTCCGGTCGCGCTACTGACGATCGGCCTCGGAGGCTGCGACGACCAGGTCAAGCGCGTGCCGTGGTTCCGGACGATGACCGAGCAGGTGGCCGTCCAGACGTACGAAGGGCAGCCGCCCGCCGCGCCCGAGGGCGCCGTAGCGGTGGGACAGGGGCCGGCGTACACACTGGCTGAAGCCGATACGCTGCTCACCAACCCGACCACGCCATCGGATGAAGGTCTGGAAGCGGGCAAAGTCTCCTACGCCGAGTTCTGCCTCCCCTGCCACGGGGAATCGGGCGTGGGCGACGGACCGGTCGTCGGTCCCAACCGGCTGCCACCACTCCCGTTCCTGAACCTGCTCACGGAGCGAGCAGCTGGACTGTCGGACGGCTATATGTGGGGCATGCTGGAGAATGGCCGCGGCGTCATGCCGTCGTACCGCCGAATCCCGCGGGACGAGCGCTGGCTGATCGTAAATTACGTCAGAAGTCTTCAGGCGCAGGCCGCGCCACCGGCTGAAGAGTAGAGGGAGCCGTGAGCTCAGAGACCGTACAACTCGCGCCGGAACGGATCCTGGACACCGTTAGCGGTAAGCTGTCGGGCAGGATTCTGGCGGTGTGGCTGGCCGCGATCCTGGTGGGAGCGGCCGGATTCTTCCTCAGCGTTCAGGAAGCGCCGCAGCGCGTGTGGCAGGCGGTATGGATCAACTTCATCTATTTCGTCACTATCGCGCAGGCCGGGGTAATGTTCGGGGCGGTACTCGTTACGGCGCGCGGCCACTGGGGCAAGCCGTTCCGGCGAGTCGCCGAGGCCATGTACGGTTTTCTCCCCATCGCGGTGCTAGTGTTCTTCGGCATGTCATTCGGCGCGGAGCACGTGTTCCCCTGGGTCGGACCGGTGGAGGGTCACATCAACCGGGACTGGCTGACGGTGGACGGCTTATTTCTGCGCAACGGAGCGCTTCTGCTGATTCTGCTGGCCGGTAGCACCGTTTACCTTCGGCTCTCGATTCGGCCTGACGCACCGCTCATCGCGGAGCGGCTGACCGGATGGCGCCGGCGCCTGATGGCAAGCCTGGCCAGCGGCTGGCGTGGGGATGAAGAGGAAGCGGAGCGCTCACGCCGTATTCTGAATTGGCTCGCGCCCGTCCTGGTAGTAGCCTGGGTGTTCCTTTTCAGCTTCCTGGGCGTCGACCTCACGATGTCGCTTATCCCGGGTTTCGTCAGCGTCATCTGGGGATGGTTGTTCGTGGTGGCCGGCTGGCTGCCGGCGCTGTGCCTTATCGCACTGCTCGCGCACTTCCTCAAGAAGCAGCACGACCTCGGCGACGTGTGGACTAAGTGGGAGTTTCACGACATCGGCAAGCTGATGTTCGCTTTCACGATTTTCTGGTCCTACATGTGGTGGTCCCAGTACCTGCCGATCTGGTACGGTAACATCGGCCGCGAGACGATCTTTTTCGAGCAGCGCCTGTATGGGGACTTCGCTCCGCTGTTTTACGCGCAGATGGCCCTCGTGTTCGCTATCCCATTTACTCTGCTCCTGGCACGCAGGCCCAAGATGAGCTCCCGGCACCTTTCGCTGGTAGCCGTCATTCTGCTGGTCGGATTCTGGCTGGAGAGATACAACGCGGTAGTGCCATCGACGTGGAAGGGAGAGGGCGTTCCGTTCGGCCTCCCGGAGATAACGATCACGATCGGCTTCGTCGGAATGTTCGGCCTGGGGTATTCACTCGTCTCGAGCCTGCTGCCGAAACTCCCGATTCGAGAGGCCCTGATCGTCGGGGAGCGCGGCCGCGGCCCCTGATTCCCATCTGCGGCCCCTGATGCTGCGCGCCGCTCGTTCGTAACGCTGTGATGCCGCGCTAGAAGTCTGTGTCCTGTCCGAATTCGTTTCGGATCAGCTCTTCCATTTTTTCCGTGGACACAGTTCCGACGAGCGCGTGCTCGTACTGATCATCCACCCAGCGGGCCACGTGAACTCCATCGCCAACATCGGACATCTCGACTGCTCCGGTCGGTCTGCTCTTCATCTGTCTGACCGGAATCCTGTAATGAGCCAGCCGCTCTCCATCCAGTTCATACTCGATCGTGGCGCCTCGGGCCCCGCCAATGTCACATACCAGGGCCTTGTTCACAGTCGCGTTCGCGACCTGCACCGGACGGATTTCCTCACCGATCTGATCTTGATAGAAATTCTCTATCGAGGCAGGATCCGTGTTGGTTGGAGATGCGGCCGCCATATGCAGGAAATCATCCGCGAACAAGTCCGCCCGGTCCGCCCTTGACTCTACTTGCGAAATCTCGAGCCCGGCCAGGAAGGCGACCAGCACAGCCGCAGCAGCCATCGGAAGACGCCAGCGCCTGAACCGCTGGAAACCCGTCCCGCTCACGCGAACGTCGCCGGCAACGTCAGCGGGCGACCGGGACATCTCCTCCGCGATCGACGCGTGAAGCTCCTGGGGCGCAGACTCAGCAAAATCAAGACCGGAAAGTCTCCGGCCTAGTAGCTCGTCGCGCCCGAAGAACGCCGCGCAGGCGGCGCAATCATCGACGTGGGCCTTTGCGGCCTGCGAGGCTTCTGTGTATGCGCGGGGGCCGGCCATGGGCCACAGCATTTCCCGCGCGCGATCGCACTCCATACTCATCTTCAGTCCTTCAACTCCCTCCGATTTCCCGGATACAGGTGGTGTGACCGTAACGCATCACAGACACGGAAGGTTCACGGCTAGCGCTTAGGTGGAGATCCGGCGCAAGCTTAGCTATTGGCTCCGCAGGTTGGCGAACTGCAAATCCAGACCAAAATCCTCGCCGCGCAGATGCTGCATGACGGCCTGTAGATCGTCCCGTTTAGGACCCTGCACCCGGAGCTGATCGCCCTGGATCTGCGCCTGAACTCCCTTGAGCTTCAGATCGCGGACGAACTTGGCTATCGATTTCGCCGTCTCACCCGGAATTCCCTGCTGCAGGCTGAGACTCATGCGGCTGGCACCGCCCGCCGCGGGCTCGATTTGGCCGTCGGACAGGTTCCCCAGCGGAACCTTCCGCCGAGCCAGGCGCTCACGCACTACTGTGCGAAGGGCCTGAAGCTTGTACTCATCGCTGGCCAAGAGGTGAATCTCACTCGCCTCCACGTCCAGGGACACTTCCGTCGTGGAACCCTTGAAATCGTAGCGCTGGCCGACCTCGGCCCGAGCCTGATTGAGGGCGTTGTCTACTTCCTGAAGATCTATCTTCGACACGACATCGAATGACTGTGATTTGGCCATGTCTGTTACGCTTTTCGTTGAGAGTAGGTCGTCGGGGCCGGTACCAGAGCCCCAGTGCTTCGGTGACTAGAGCCCCAGTGCTTCGGTGACTATCCGCTGTTGCTCGCGCGCGTGGGCGGCGGCGTATCCTTCCGCGGGACTGGCCCGGTCTGGCCGGCCAATATAGCGAACGGGTACGTCAGCCACAGCGTTCAACCGGTGCGCGATCGACCGCCAGGCTCCCATGTTGGCCGGCTCTTCCTGAACCCACACCACCTCCGTCAGGTCGGGGTACGCCGCGAGCTCCGCCAGGAGATCTTCCTCGGGAAACGGGTACAGCTGCTCGAGCCTGGTGATGGCTGTTCCTTCGGCCCTCGAATCCTGGCCGATGAGGTCGTAGAAGACCTTGCCGCTACATAGAAGCAGCCGCCGCACCTCTTCCGCTGGAGGGGGATCTGTTTCTCGAAACACGCGCCGGAACTCGCCGCTGGAAAGGTCTGCCGCCACCGAACGGGCCGCGGGATGCCTGAGCAGGCTCTTGGGCGTCATGACTACTAGAGGCCGGTGAGCCTTTCGCAAGGCCTGCAGCCTGAGCAAGTGAAAATACTGGGCCGGCGTGGTGCAGTTAACCACCCGGATGTTGTCCTGGGCCGCCAGGTCCAGAAATCTTTCCAGGCGGGCGGAGGAATGCTCGGGACCCTGGCCCTCATGGCCATGCGGGAGAAGGAGAACCAGGCGCGACTCCTGGCCCCACTTGGAGCGGCCGGCGACGATGAACTGATCCGTAATAGCCTGGGCCACGTTGGCGAAATCACCGAACTGCGCCTCCCACAGCACAAGCGTCTCCGTGGCGACGGTGCTGTATCCGTACTCGAATCCGAGGACCGCGACCTCCGACAGCGGGCTGTTCCAGACCTGAAACGGCGCCTGGTCGGGGCTGAGGTGCTGCAATGGAGTGAGCCGTTCGCCCGTCTCCGTGTCATGCAGCACCAGGTGCCGCTGACTGAACGTCGCTCTCTCGGAGTCCTCTCCGCTCAAGCGGATAGGGACGCCTTCAGTGAGCAGGCTGGCGAAGGCCAGCGTCTCCGCGTGGGCCCAATCGATGTTCTCTTCGAACTGTTCTTTTCGGCGCGTCAGTTGCCGGTCCAATTTCTGGAACAGATGAAAACCTTCCGGCCAGGCGTGAATGCCGTCGTTCAGCCTCTCGATCCGCTCGCGCGGAACCGCAGTTTCCACCCGATCAGCCGGCCCCTCCTCGGTGAGTGTGGACGGGCGCCGCCTGAGGCGCCTCTCCACCGGCGCTCCAGTCCCTTCGGCCGGGTCGCCGGAGGCGCTGCCGGCGGAAGAGCCTTCCTTGACCGAAACACGCGCCCGGACCAGGCGCTCGGCCACCTTGTCCACCATGCCGGAGGCCTGCTCTTCGGTTACCACGCCACGCGAGACGAGCGTCTCGGCCCACTGCTCCCGAACCGTGGGATGCGAGTTGATCTTCTGATACATCAGGGGCTGGGTGTAACCGGGTTCGTCACCTTCGTTGTGGCCGTAGCGCCGGTAGCCGACCAGGTCGATGACGATGTCCTCCCCGAATTCGGTACGGTAATCCATGCCGAGCTGCATGGCGGCGACGCACGCCTCGGGATCATCCGCGTTGACATGAAAGATCGGGATGCGGAAAGCGAGTGCCAGATCGCTGGCGTACCTGGTGGACCTGGAATCCGCCGGATCGGTCGTGAACCCGAGCTGATTGTTGGCGACGATGTGAAGCGTTCCGCCTGTCTCGTAACCGGGAAGTCGGCACAGGTTCAGCGTCTCGGCCACCACGCCCTGGCCGGCGAAAGCGGAATCACCGTGAATGAGGATGGGCAGCACGGCTGTGCCGTGGACCACGTCCACTACAGCCCCCTCCTCCGCCTGGTGGCCGGCGACTCGGCCAGCGATCTGCTCGCGCGTGGCCCGCGCCATCCCCTCCAGAACAGGATTGACGTGTTCGAGGTGACTTGGATTGGGAGCCAGTGAAATTTCGACATCGCCGACAGACGTGGCCACTCTCTCGCGAGCCCCGATATGGTACTTCACGTCGCCCGACGCGGTCTCAGGCAGCGTGGTCTGCAGGCCCCGCGCCACCTGACCCTCGAACTCGGCCATGATGGCTTCGTACGACCGTCCGATGATGTGAGCGAGTACGTTCAGGCGCCCACGGTGAGCCATGCCGATCAGCACCCTCTGCGTTCCGCCGCTCACGGCGAGCCGGATCGCCTCGTCCAGCAAAGGTATCATCATATCGAGACCCTCGATCGAAAATCTCTTCTGGCCCAGATAGGAGCGGTGCAGAAAGCGCTCCATCCCTTCGACCTCGGACAGCCGGGCCAAGAGCTGCCGGGCGCGCTCCGGTGCCAGCGCCCTGCGGTGTCGTCCCGACTCTATGTAGTCCACCAGCCAGTCCCACTGAGCCGGGTTCTCCATGTGGTCGAGTTCGTAGCCGATCGGACCACAGTAGACACCGCGCAGGGAGTGAATGGCGTCCAGGGCGCTCGACCCGTGACGCTCGAGGCCGATTGCAGCGGCGGGAAGTGAACCCAACTCCTGCTCGGATATGCCGTGGAACTCGGGCTTCAGGGACGGGTGGCCGGGCGGCGGACTGCCCAGAGGGTCGAGTTGCACGTCCAGGTGGCCCTGGGCTCGGTAGTCTTCCACCAGGGCGCCGGCCACTGCCGCCAGCCGCAGCCTGTCCTCCGAAGCGGCCGCGCCGGCCAGCCCGGCGCCTGCGGCCGCGGATCCTGGGGCGACGCCGGCAGCGCCGCTTTCCAGCATGTCCACCAGCGAGGGCGGAATTAGGCCGCGCTCGCGAAGCGCCCGCTCCGCCATCTGCTCGGCGTAGCCCGCGTTGTAGCCGTCCGCGGCTGACAGCAGCGGATCCTGCTTCGATTTCGTCACGTCAGGCCTGCATCTCCGCTCAGTCCTGTGAGAGACTGTCGTATACGGTGGCCAGCCAGTGGTCCGTATTGATGAAGCCGCTGCCCCACACCTGCCAGCGCTCCGGCACGCCGGCCGCCTGCACCTGCTCCACAGTCTCCCCGCGCTCGATGGCCTCGCCGACCAGTGCTAGAGATGCGGTCAGCATCTCATGGAATTCACGAAGGCCATCCTTGTCGGATACGGGACCGTGGCCGGGAATGATCCTGGCGTCCGGCGAGATACGGTCTAGCAGCGCCGCCACGATGTCAGCCACACCCTGCACACTTCCACCGTTCCCAAGATCTACGAAGGGAAACATGCCTGCAAAGTAATTATCACCCATATGCACGACGTTCGAACCGAGGAAGAAGATCACGGCGTCCCCATCGGTATGGCCGCGCGGATAGTGTACGACCCGAATCTCTTCCCCATTGAAATGTAATGACAGGGAGTCAGCGAACGTTACAACCGGGAGCGCTTCTGGCGCGGCAGGGGGAACATCCTGGCCCAGGACGCTTGCTCCTGACATCAGGATTCGGCGTACATTCACGTGGGCGATGATCGGCGCCTCGCGGCCGAAAGCGGCGTTGCCACCGATGTGATCCGGATGCCAGTGAGTGTTGAGAACAAAGCCCACGCCGGGGCCGCCCAGCTCGGCTAGCGCCGCTTTCACCTTGTCGGCCAGCGGCGCGAACTCGTCATCCACGATCAGTACTCCGTCTGGCCCCACTGACACACCTATGTTCCCACCCGGCCCTATGAGCATATGAATGCCGCCCGAGACGTGCTCCGCCTGGATCTGAGCGTCGGCCATGTCCTGCCCCATGGCCGGGCTCGCAGCCAATAAGACGCCGGCCAGCAGCGCTGTTCCTGCTTGAAGCTTCATTTTCGGTCCTCTGTGGAAGGTGAGCCTCACGGCAGCAGATCACACTGTCGGATCTTTTGCCTGCCCAGGCAAGCTCTGGCCAGGACGGCCTAAGGGCCCACGGCGGCGCGGAACGTGGGCCAGGCCGGCGCCGTTTACCGTAGGGCTGAAACGAAAGGACGTGAATGCGGAATTCTATACGTTGGCGCCGGACCGCGGCGGGCACCGCCGGCCTTCTCCTGCTGGCCGTCCAGCCGGGCTGCGCCCAGGACTCCGAAGCAGACGTCCGCAGACTGAGCGGTCGCGACGCCTGGCGAACAGACTTCAGCCGGGCGGCGGTGCCACTGCATGAAATAGTGTCCGGCGGACCTCGCAAGGACGGGATTCCAGCCGTCGACCGTCCCCGTTTCGAAGACGCCGCGGCGGCGGACAACTGGCTCGGGTCGCGCGACCCGGTCGTCGTGATCGAGGAGGGCGGAGTAGTAAAGGGGTACCCGCTCAGCATCCTCATCTGGCACGAGATCGTCAACGACGATGTGGGCGGCGTTCCGGTGACCGTGACGTTCTGTCCCCTGTGCAACACGGCTCTCGCCTTCGACCGTAGGCTGGGCGGACGTGTGCTCGACTTCGGCACCACGGGGCGGCTGCGGCAGTCCGACCTCGTCATGTACGACAGGCAGACTGAGACATGGTGGCAGCAGGCCGTGGGGGAGGCGATCGTAGGCGTATTGACCGGGGAGAAGCTCGACCTCGTTGCTGCTAATACCTTCGGCTGGGAAACCGCAAAGGGGCTCTATCCGGGCATTCAGGTGCTATCCCGGGACACCGGATTCCCCCGCTATCGAGACAGTGGCCGGTACGGGAGAAACCCCTACGAGGGCTACGATCGGCCCGGCAACAGGCCGTTCGCCCGCTTCTTCTCAGCCCGGTCCGATGCGAGGCTTCAGGCGATGGAGCGGGTGGTAGGGCTCGACGTGGGTAACGGCTGGGCCGTGGCCTTCAGCAGCCTGCGGGACCAACGGGTGGCGAACACATCGGTCGGCGGGAAGACGGTCGCGGTGTTCTGGACGCCTGGCGCGGCGAGCGCCCTGGATGATAGCCAGATCGCGAACGGCCGCGACGTAGGGCAGACAGCGGTGTTCGAGCGAACTGTGGGCGACAGGAATCTCGACTTCACATGGGAAGACGGCTCGTTCACGGACCGGCAGACAGGATCGCGCTGGAACCTCGCTGGCCAGGCGACCGAGGGGCCGCTGGCCGGAAACAAGCTCGCGCCCGTGCCACACGGCAATCACTTCTGGTTTGCCTGGGTGGTGTTCAGGCCCGAAACAAAGCTATGGAAGCCCTAGGAGCTGAAGACGGCGCTAGAAGCTGACGCGCCGCTAGAAGCTGAGACGCAGCTAGAAGCGGGAACAACGCTAGAAGCTGACCGGCATCCGCCAGACTATCTCGTGGCCGGTATCGCCGACGAACAGCAAGCCGAAATCTGAAGTAGCTACCCCGAACGGAAGCTCCAGGGACGCGGCGCCCGCATCAATGAGGTCACCTCCGAAGCGCGTGTCACCACTCCCGACCAGAGTCGAGATGATTCCGCTCTCGATCTGCAGCGCCCGTACCCGGTGATTGCGGGAATCCGCGATGTAAAGGGTGGTCCCCTCGGGTGAGACCGCGATCGACTCCGGCACATCGAACAGCGCGTCCAGAGCGGAGCCGCCGTCTCCTCCGAATCCGCGTACGCCGCTGCCGGCTATGGTTCGGATATTGCCCCCAGGCAAGTCGACGGCGCGAATTCTGTTATTCCCCGCATCCATCACGTACATCGTCTGACCGGAAACCGCGATGTCAGTGGGAAAATCCAGCTTAGCCTCCGGCGCGAGACCGCCGTCACCGGTAAACCCTCGCTCTCCCGTTCCGGCGACGGTGCCAAGCGTTCCGTCAGCCCTCGCTACCCGGATGCGGTTCAGCTGGCTCTCGGCAAAATACAGGTCGCCGGCCGGCCCCACGGAGATCCCGCGCGGACCGGTGATCTCTGTGCCTGGAGATACGGGGCTGCCGTCAGCGCTCTCCCCGGCTTCGCCCGTCCCGAGAAAGACCGCTGCCGCCCCGGTCACCAGATCGATGCGCCAGATGCGCTGCCCGAGCCGATCCGAAACGTACAGACCATCGGCGCCGTCGAGTGCCAGATGCAGAGGTTGAACGAGACATTCACCTACACAGCGAAGGTGATCCAGAACGATCCGAAACCTTCCGGATGACGTTATGGCAACAACGCGACGATTACGCCTGTCCGCCACGTACACGACACCGTCTTCCGCGACGACTACTCCAGACGGTTGGTTAAGGTGGCTCCTAAGCGCCAGCGAATCCGTGACATTCCCGAACTCTTCGGGAATGCCGGCCACGACTCGGATCACGCCCGGGTTGTCGCCCAGAACCGCCACGGGCTCTCCGCAGCCGGAGGCGGTGCCTGCCATGATGGCGCTGGCGGCTGCCAGGCTCAGGGTAGTTCGGCGATCCATATGTCGTGCTCATCGTTGCTATCGGGCCTTGAAAAGGCGAGCCACTGGCCGTCCGGCGAAACAGCCGGATCGCGGCCGCCTACCGTACCCAGGACTGGCTCCTCCGACGCAGAGTCGCGATCGTAGCGCCACAGTCGGTCGCCGCGGCGGAAGTACAAGACCCGGCCGGTCGGATCCCAGGCCGGCTCTTCACCTTCGGTGAGATCTGTGGGCTCGCTGCCGTCCGGGCGCACGATTACCAGTCGGCGCCGCAGGATGGGCCAGTCGGTTCGGTCTTCGACGCAGTTGAGAACCTCCAGGCCATCCTGCAGGGTGAAGTGCTGACAGGTTGTGAAGCTCTCGGGTCCGCGTTCCAGTTGAGAGAAGGCAATCCAAGCACCGTCGGGACTCCAAGACGGGCTGATACCGTCGGCGGTGCCCGGAATGGTGTCCGCTGTATTCTCACCTGGCCGCCAGAGGAGAAGATTCAGCCCGTCGCTCAAGACCAATTGGTCGCCGGTCGGAGACCAACTGGGACGACCGGGAATCGTACCTTCGTCGTTGAACAGACGATGGAAAGGGTGCAGATCGACGATAAAAAAGCCTCTGATGCCGAACTGCATCCGGCTCTCGTCCTGGACCCGGCCAGGGAGATCTATCGCGAGAGTCGGATCGGACTCCACGATCCCGGAAGTCCCCGGCCGACGCACGCGCACCGCTATCTGGTCCAACCGTGGCAGTGGGTCCAGTGTTACATTAGGCGAACAGCGGGTGATGTTAGGCTCCGATCCCCCGTCTTCGAAAACGGACTCGTCCACCGGGACGTTGCCGCATAGTGTGCCGGGTAGTATCCGAATCACATGTACATAGGCCACGCGGTCATCTGTCGGGCTTGCCGCTGGGGCGAAAAATCGGCGCTCCGGGCCAGTGACCGTCTGTACGACAGGGAAAAGGACTTCGGACGGACCGCTGACGGTGGGAATGCTCAAGAGAAGTCCCTCTGTCTGCGGCAGGTCGCCGAATCCCTCGGCGGAGTAGAGCAGCGACTCGCCATCGGCCGACCAGCTCGGAAATCGGTCGTCTCCCTGGTTGAATGTCACCCTATCGATCACGGACTCAGGCCCGGAAGCCTCAGTGGGGACAAAGCCGCCGGGCGCATCACGGCAGGCCAGCGGCGCGGCCACGGCCGCAGCCATGGCGGCAGGCACGAGAAAGCTACGGCGCTGGGCGTTCAAAAGCTCACTCCGATTCCCAGCCGCAGCTGTCTTGGGGGACCGAATAGCAGCGACGGATCGTTGCGGTCCAGGGCGGCCGCGAAGCGAACTGTGCTGAACTCGGTTTGATCGATAAGCCCGTTCGCGTCCAGATCGGCTGCGGCACTGTATCGCTGGGATTCTCGAGGTATCGGAAACGACGCCGAAATGGGCTCCGAGGCTAGTTCCTGCACTGACTCCAGCGACGGGGCCAGGGTCCCGGTATCACGGCGCAGGGCCACAATGTTTTCGCGGCCAAGAATATTCTGCGCTTCGAATACGATCCGCAGGGCACACCGCGTGCACCCGGGCAGCGCTCCGAATTCCCTGGTGGCCCTGACGTCCAGAGTGTGTTTCCAGGGAAGCCTTTGGATCGCCGGGGGAGCTTCTCCAAAACTCCGGACCTGTATCTCCCGCTGGATCGGAAACCCGCTTTCCGCCGTGGCGGCCAGGGCCAGTCCCCACCGACTGCCGCCCAGGCCGGATGAGCGGTCGACGTCACCCGCGGCGCGGCCCAGAAGCAACACCGCGTTCATGGAGTGGCGCCTGTCGAAGGCGAGGGGAAACTCCAGAGCCTCGGTAAAGGGGACGCTGGTAGTGTCATCTATGGCTCCGGAGGTCAGTCCCGTCGCCTCTTGAACCGTGTATCCGAAGCGCACGCGGGCGCCAGGAAGCCGGGCTCTCAACGTAAATATTCCACCGTTCACGGTTCCGCGGTCACCGGTCGAAAACTGGCCGGCTTCTGTGCCTCCGACCTGGAGGTTGCCCGTTACAAGGTCCGTCAGCTCGCGCCTGTAGAACGTAACTCCAACCCCGACTTGTTCGGTAAAGAGATGGTTGAAGCCTAACTCGATCGATCGGCCTTGCTCGAAGGCCAGATTGGGGTTGCCCTGTCTGCGGACATCGATCCGCAGAGAGTCCCCGATCGCGTTGTCGATAAAGAATTGAAAATCTGGCGGCTGCGCGATGCGGGCGAAGCTGACCTGGAATGAGGACCTGCCGGCGGAGTTCCGGAAAGCGCCCGCGATCCCGATCCTCGGGGTCACGTTGAAGCGCCACCGTGTGTCGATCTCAGGCGACAGGAAATCAGCCCGAACCTGCCGGAAGGAAAGGCCGGACTTGAACCCTTCCACACGAACGCCCGCCGTTAGCGTGAATAATTCCTCGGGCCGAAGCGTCGTTTCCACCCAGCCGGCCAGGAGAGCCGGAAAGAAGCGGGTAAAGTTGGGCGCGGATCCGGCCAGATAGCTTCGGATGCGCTCATAATTCTCAGCCCGGAAAAACCGGGACGTAACGCCGGCGCGGTAAGTGTTGCGCTCCGCTGTCTGGATCTCCCCGGTGACATCCGCTCCCAACCAGTCTGACCTGCTCCAGGCGGCGATTCCGGTCGTTCCGGACGTGTTGAAGATCCCTTCCGCGGCCGGGCCGAACGGGGATCCGGTGAAGCCGCCCGGCGCCCGGTATCCGGGCACCGCCAGGCCGGTGTCCAATTGCGTCTCGATGGGAAGGCGGATGAAATCCTCGCCGGCGAAATCCTGGTCTGAGAAGCCGAATCCGCCGATCTCGAGACGTTCGTCGACCTGGGCCAGGTCGAGCGCGCCCAGTTGGCGGTCGAGACGCTGGGCCGCCAGCCGGACGATCAGCGCCGTGGCACGCTCCGCGCCCTGCGACGCGAACTCAAGGCTCAGCATGCCAGTCGTGCTGGTCGTTCGCTGGCCGAGCTGGCTGGTGTTGTTGTACTTGAGCTCAGGCGTAAAAAGCTGACTCTGACGGCGGTTATGGTGTAAGGTGGCCGTCAGGTTCTTGTTGGCTGCAAGTGGAATATCCGCTCGTAGAAAGCCGATGAAATTGTCACCCGCCTGATGAGGAAGCGGCTCGCTCTGGAACGGACACACCAGGTGCGCGGTCCGGGGATCACTTTCCAGGCTTCTAACGGAAGCTGCGAGGGCTGAATCTGCGTCACTCGGACGCAGGCACGTGGCGCCTCGGGCACGGGGGTCGGCGTCCAGCAGACCCTGGGCCAGGACGTCTACGAAGAGAGTGGCGCCACCGGCCAGCGGCAGAGGTCCGTCCAGCGTAAGCCCCAGCTCATTGAACCCTGGAGAGACTGAGGCGGGCGCCCAGGAGTCGGTCTGCCAGTTCGTCTCGGCCTTCCACCTCTCCTGGTTTCCGCGGCGCGTCACATACCGAATCGCACCTGAAAGAGCTGAGCCCACTTCGGCGCCGAAGCCGCCGGTGATTACATCGATCTCCTGGAGAGAGTTGGGCGAATATTCGACGCCCTGTCCCGTCGACGAGGCTTCCAGCTGGTTCTTGATCGACAGGCCGTCCACCACGACCGTCTCCTGTCCGACTCGGCCGCCGCGAAACCTGCCTTCAGACACGCCAGCCGTGAGCTCGATTGCATCGGCGACGTTCGTCACGGGGAGTTCGCGCAGCACTACGGCCGGCAGAACCTCATGCGTAACGCTGACTTCCGGCTCGATCAGCGGAATTCTGTCGGCCGCTACGATGATGGGAGCTATCTCAACCGCGGACGCGGTCAGTTCGACCCGGGTTTCGAGGGTCCGCCCAGCCGCGATCTCGATACCCTCGATCGTGAGAGCGGCGTAGCCCAGCGCCCGCAGCTCCAGTGTACGTGGTCCGGGAGGCAGGGAAGAAAGGACGAAGCGGCCACTGGCCGATGTTACCGCAGTGCGCTCGGGAACGGTGACTCGCACCTGTACGCCGGAGAGTGGCGCCCCCGTTTCGGAGTCCACTACCCGGCCGAGCAGGGTTCCGTTGGACTGCGCGCACAGCTGGCCTGGCAAAAGCAGCACCATGGATGTGGCCAGGGACACGACGAGCGACCGGCCTTGCCTGCATTCGACCACAGACGGCTCCCGAAGAGTTGGTAGATCCCGTTCGCTGCGCCTCTCGGCTAGCGATACTCCGCCCCACCCACCAGACGCCTCACGACAGACAAACCCTGACCGCAGCCGTGTGTTCCAGTCTGGCACAGGAAGCCTTGCTCGCTTCTCGCCCGCGCCCAAGGTTAGCGGGAATCCAAGTTACGGTTCCAGGGCATGATGGGGATGAGAATGCACGGCGATAGATCGCGAGACGAGTTTACGGCGTGCAATCGAGCCGCTTGGAACGAAGCGGCTCCTGTACACGCCGCAACCGAACTGGAGAAGCTCCAAAACGAGATCGGCCAGCCGGATTTCTCGTGCCTGGACGCGACGGCGGCCCACGCGCTCCGGGAAGCGGGAGTCGCCGGCAGTCATGTGGCGCAGTTGGCCTGCAACAACGGCCGCGAAGTGCTCTCCATGCTGACCCTGGGAGCCGCCAGCGCAGTGGGGTTCGATATTTCGGAGGGCTTCATCGCACAGGCCGTCGAGTTGGCACAGCGGGCGGGCCGAGGGGCCGACTGCGAGTTCGTGGTCTCCGACCTGTATAATATCCCCACCGGATATGATCGCACGTTTGACGTCGTTTACAGCAGCGTCGGCGTGCTCGGCTGGATGCCGGAGTTGGCGGGATTCTTTGCTGTCGCGCACAGACTCCTGAAGCCGGGCGGGCGGCTCGTTATCTACGAGTTACATCCTGTCCTGGGCATGTTCGACCCCGATCGCGCTGCCGATCCCGGGCAACCGGTGACGCTGCCGAGCTACTCGTATTTCTCCGCCGATCCGTTCTCGGACACTACCGGACTCGACTACTGGACAGGCACTCAATACGAGTCGTCCGCGTTTTTCTGGTTTCAGCACACCCTGGGGAGCATCGTATCGTCCTGTCTGGCAGCAGGACTCGCGCTGAAGTCACTCCGAGAGTTCGGCCACGATATCTCCAGGATTTACGGCCGCCTGGAGAAGGCGGAGGCAGTCCCGCCCATGTGCTTTCTACTCCACGCGGAGCGTCCCGCCAGCTAACGGGCGGCAGCGTCCCTCGAGCTAGTGAGCGGCGCCGTGGGCGGCTCTCTCGCCCGCTGCTTCGTCCACGCCGAGCAGCAGCAGCCCGCCGATAACGAAGAAGCCGATGATCGAAGTCAGAGCGACTCGCTGGCCGGCTTGAACCGCCAGTTGGCCCAGAATAAGGGGGCCGGCGAACGCGGTGGCCTTTCCGGAGAAGGCGTAGAACCCGAAGAATTCGCTCTGGTGGCGCTCCGGCGTGAACCGCCCCATGAGGGAGCGGCTGGCCGACTGATTGGGCCCCAGGAACAGTCCGATGATGATGGCGGCGACCCAAAGCCAGAGCTTGCTGGGCGCCAGCGCCGCGATCGTGACGGCGACAGCGAGCGCCACGAGACTGATGAGGATGGTGTTGCGCCCACCGATTCTGTCGTCGACGAAACCGAACGCGAAGGCCCCCAGGCCCGCCGCCACGTTTAGCACGATGCCGAATAGCGTGACCTCCTGAAGGCTCATCCCGAAGGTGCCCATGGCGTAGATCGAGCCGAAGGCGATGATCGTGACCATCCCGTCGTTGTAGATCAACCGCGCCAGGAGAAAACGAAACGTAATCCGGTAGTTACGTATGGAGTGAAACGTGTCCCGTATGGCCGCCACGGCGGCGCGCATGCCAAGCTTTGAGCCAGAGTCAGGCTCTTCCTTGACCCAGATGAATATGGGTAAGCTGAACAACGCGAACCAGGCGGCGACGAGCAGATTCGTGGCTCTGAAGCGGAAATCCCCCACCGCTGACAGTCCGAACCACGGTTCGTCTGACACGAAGCCCCCCAGGGCGACCAGCATGCAGACGAGCCCTCCAGCGTACCCGACGCTCCAACCGAGCGCCGAGACCCGGCCTATCCTGTCCGGACCCGTGAGGGACGGCAGAAAAGCGTTGTAGAAGACCATGGCGACCTCGAAGGCGACATTTGCCACCACGAAAATCGACAGGGCCTTGAGGACGGAGTAGGAGGCGCCGGGCCGTACGAAGGCCAGGAGCGCGGTGAACGATACGCAAATAATCGTAGCAATCAAAAGGTATCGGCGTCTGCGGCCGCGCTGGTCCGCGGCGGCTCCCAGAAGCGGCGAGAGGACGGCTATCAGAACCGCGCTGACAACGATCCCGTACGACCACAGCTGCGTTCCGCGTTCCGGGTTCGAAGCGAACGCGCTGCTGAAGTACGCGGAATAGATGAACGTTACGACTAGTGTGGTAAAAGCTGAGTTGGCCCAGTCGTATGAGGCCCAGGCCGCTATCTCGCGGCTGTTACCTGGCCGCAAGACCGGTCAGGAACGCCGCCGCCACTTCTGCCGGTATTCCCCCCGCGGCTTCTTCCAGCATGGACCCGAGCACCTGGATCTCGCCCCCGTCGAACCACACCCCACCGCAGGTAGGACAGCGATCGATGATAATTTGGTCCACGACGTGTTTTTCCATCTTGGTTCCGTCAGCGTGGCAGACTTTCGCTTCCTCTCGCTCGGCCCGGATCTGCAGCGCACAGTCAGGACATGTACGCCTGTCCCCAAACAACTCCGCCGAGCCTTCTTTTCCGCAGCGGACACAGGTTACGACACCTGTCGTCGAGGTCGTGATCACATGGCTGGACACGATCTCCGATAATCTGGCCAGCGTCTTGAAGGGTACAGTGCGTCCGCCCGGCACGAAGGCTTCATTGAAGCGCCATCCGGGAAACCGCCAGGCCCTGGTGGTCTCCTGGTCGACGACCATGTAGTCGCCGGGCTTGACCTCGACCGAACCTTCCGGCGTCTTGAGCACGCCGGGCTGTGTAAACGGAGCTGCGTAGACACGACCGGTACGGTTGTAGCATTGCCACTCCACGAAACTCCTCCGATCCGGGATGCGTCATGTGTTCTATCGGCAGGCCGAACTAGCTGGATTTCGCCGCCGTGTCACGTCACGATCCTAACCACGGGGCTGGACGTTGTCACGGGCGCGACGCATCACTGTAAGGTGAGGCATCTGAACACGAGGAGGAGCTAATGTCGGACGAAAGCACATCTGAGGACCGGGACACGTCTACAGAGGAGTACGAGGTCAAGGGAGACGACCTGTTGTCGCGCGTCAAAGAACTGGTCCGCGAGGGAAACGTCAGACGCATCACGATCAAGAACGACGAGGGAAAAACTTTGATCGAGATTCCTCTGACTTTCGGCCTCGTCGGGGCGCTGCTGCTACCGGTATGGGCAGCTGTTGGTGCGGTCGCGGCCCTGGTGACCAACTGCTCGATCACGGTCGAGCGGGAGGCCTAGTCCGAAGGGACTACAAGGCTGATCCGTGGCTGCGTGGGACTGGCTTTCCGCGGTTACCGCGCCTGGAGAACTATTCGCTGAATCGTCCAACTGCCGACCGGCTTTCCGCGGCTCTCGGCAGGCGTGAAAGTCATCACCTCGGCGGCTCTTATCGCGGTGGCATCCATCGATGCATCGCCGCTGGTCTCAAGGATCTCTGGCAGACTCACTTTTCCGTCCACATCCACAAACATGCGGATGACGACATTGCCAGAGCGCCGAATCGCCGGACGGTAATTGTCCAGCAACCACTGGGAAACCTCAGATGGATTACTCAGTCGGGGCTTTGAGGAGATGGCGGTCAGCTCAGAGCCCTGGACCAGCCGGCTGGGTCCCGGAGCACTTTCGGAGGCGCGGCCGGTCGGCTGCAGGTCCGTGGGCAGCCTGGTCTCGCCGGCCAGGGCCGTACCCGTACTGCCCACATCCGGCGTGTCGCTCGGGGCCAGGGTGACGGGTGTTCCTCTGATAATGGTCTTCTCGCGCGCCTCGGACTTGGTGCGACAGCTGGCGATCACGTCGAGGACCGGCTGGCCCTCCAGGCGTTTCAGATCGCTACGGTCCCGGGCTGTGGGCTCGAAGTCGACGCAGCTTTTCCTGACCAGATCTGCTACCTCGCCCACCGAATAGGTATTCGCCGCAAGCATGCGTATGAGATCGCTCTTGCGGAGTGGCGACCCGTCCTGAGCGGCCGCGGCCTCTGGAATCAATATGAGCGCCGCGCACGCCAACAGGAGTGCGGCAGCCCGGCTTCGTGAGTTTCTCGCGTGCATCGTAACCAACTCCTCCCGGTGCTTTCTTGCCTTCGAGCCCAGGAGAGAGATTGCAACGATCGTACCGTATCAGTGAGGAGTATGCATGGTCTCGTAACTTGTGGATCTGCAGCCGTTTGAGCCGATCCGTACCAGTGGAGGTCAGGGTGCCGGCCGCACGGTCAGATACCGATGTGCAATATGTTCAGGTATTGAGCGTCTCCTCGGAATCCCGCACGGCGACCGTCCAGGCTTTGTTTACGATGTGAGCTTCAGCGCCGTCCCGTAGAATAAATGACTTCTCCTCCAGGTTCATATAATCCTGCAAACGCCTCATAACCTGTCCATGTTGCACAGCCGTGAGCTCACCCTCCAGCATCGTGCCGTCCGTGAGGAAAACGGAGACGCGGTAAATTCCAGGCGTCTCTCCAGGTGACTCATCGACTCTCGGCACGGGCGGCGTCTGATCGAGAGCGACCGTCATGGCCATGAGACTGTCTCGCTTGATGAGCACCGTACCCCATTCCGGATCATCCACCGGAATGTACACCCGCTCGTCCACGAACAGATCAGAGGGGAGCTCCGGACCGGCCCTCCACTGGGAGTGCTCTTTGAGGAAAACCTGTACCTCGCGGGGTTCCTGGTCCGGGAGCCACAACTTCGCCGGTTCACTACGCTTCACTACTTCAAAAAATTGTTTTCGGCCTGCTTCATCCATTTCCGTCCCCCTTACTCAACCAAATCCGATCGCTACCGCGACCGCGAGCGCGATGGAACCCAGGATCCAGACCTTCAGCATGAACGGGACCACGAAACGCAGCCAGCGATCAAAGGGCACCCCGGCCATGGCCAGAATCCCGACGAGCACCGCATTGGTCGGCACCATAATATTGGTAAATCCATCGCCGAACTGATAGGCCAGGACGGCGACCTGCCGAGACACTCCGACCAGATCCGCCAGTGGCGCCATCAACGGCATAGTCACGTAGGCCTGCCCGCTGCCAGACGGGATAAAGAAATTCAACACACTCTGCATGGCGAACATTCCGATTGCGGCCAGCTCCGGCACCAGACTCTGGAGGGGGCGGGCCATGCCGTGAATGATCGTATCTACTACCTGGCCGTCATCCAGAACGACCTGGATGGCCCGCGCGAATCCGATCAGCAGGGCCGTGGTCGTCAGCTCCGCGGCGCCAAGCGAGAACTCTCGCGCCGTATCGTCTACCGACAGACGGCCGATTAGGCCCAGCACGATGGCCAGGCCGAGAAACAAGGCGCCCATCTCGATCAGGTACCAGCCCCACAGCTTGAGACCGACGATGAGCAAGGCGATGCCGGCCAGAACGGCGGTGAGGACCAACTTCTGCCGGCCGGTTATCTCCGGATATTCCTCCAAGCTAGGCGCGCCGCCGACCGCCTTCACTCCGGCTACCAGGCTGCGGGCCGGATCGTCCTGGATGCGGCGCACGTAGCTCCAGACATGATGGATCCCGACAGCGAGAAAGATCCCGAGGAGCACAGCCCGGAACGCCAGACCAGAGCCCTGCTGAATGTCAGCGATGTCCTGGGCGATGAATACCGTGAAGGGGTTGATAAGGGCGGTGCCATAGCCTACACCGTAGCCGATGCACATGACACCCACGGCGACGATCGCGTCGAGACCAAGGGCCACGGTCAAAGCCACGAGCATGGGCACGAAGGGGAGATATTCCTCGGCCATTCCGATCGTACTCGAACCGATCGCGAACAGAATGATTCCGCCCGCCGTCAGGAGTCGTGGCCGGTCGCCGAACCTCCTCAGTAACGTGCCGATTGCGCCATCCGCCGCTCCGGTGGCTCGAAATACGCCGAAGGCTCCGCCGATCAGGAACACGAAGAAGATAATCTCCGCCGCGGCTTCAAAGCCGTGTGGGACCGAGGTGAGTATGGCTGTGGGCGCGAGCCGGCTGGCTCCTTCGATAGCCTCGAAGCTTCCCGGAACTACCTGCTCGCGGTCGTGCTCATTGACGACTCGTTCATACGATCCCTGCGGAAGAACGAGCGTGAGGAGGTAAGCGATCACGATCATTCCGAACAGCAGCACCAGCGTGTTAGGTACCTTGAATCGGGACTGACTCATCTCGTTCATCTAGCCATGCTCTTCATCGTGATTGCTCGGAAACGGGGCTGGCCTGGAGTTTCGCCGTCAGCTTGGCCAGCATGTCGGCCGTCATGGACTCGAGATCGTATACCGGACTCCAGCCCCACTCGCTGCGCGCGGCGGAGTCGTCAAGCCGGCGGGGCCAGGATTCAGCTATCGCCTGCCGTACGGGATCAACGTCGTACTCGATCTCGAACTCCGGCATGTGTGTCTGAATAGCCGCGGCGATCTCACTTGGAGTAACCTGCATCGCCGTCACGTTGAACGCGTTCCGGTGCACGAGCCTGCCCGGGTCCGTCTCCATGAGCTGAATGGCCGCCTGAATGGCGTCGGGCATGTACAGCATGTCGAGCCTCGTGTCAGGAGCCAGAAAACAGGTGTAACGGCCGGACTCGATCGCGGCGTAGTAAATGTCTACGGCGTAGTCCGTGGTCCCACCCCCAGGCCGCGTTACGTAGGAAATGAGGCCTGGATACCGGAGCCCTCGGGTGTCGGCGCCGAAGCGGAAATGGTAGTACTCGCACAGAAGCTCGCCCGCCGCCTTAGTGATCCCGTACATGGTGGAGGGCCGCTGAATGGTGTCCTGCGGGGTCGGATCAGCGGGAGTCGAGGCGCCGAAGGCGGCGATGGAGCTTGGCGTAAACACGGCGCAGCCCAGCGAACGCGCCGCCTCGAGGACAGCCTCCAGACCGCTCATGTTCACGTTCCACGTACGAGACGGTGAGCGTTCTCCGGCGGCCGAGAGAATGGCCGCCAGGTGAAATACCGTGTCCGCTTCATGGGCGGCCACCGTGCACCTGACCGCCTCCTGATCGGTTACGTCGAGGTGCTGAAAGGGACCTCCGGCTTCGCCCGGCGCTTCGCGAATGTCTGTCGCCAGCACCGCGTCGGAGCCATATCGCTGTCGTAGAGCTGACACCAACTCTGTACCGAGCTGACCGGCCGCGCCCGTAACCAGAATGCGTTGCATGCACTTCCTGACCCAAGAGAGGCTGTCTGACGGGCTGCCAATCTGTCCGCTCAGCCGAAGCGGAACAAGTTCCGGCGCTCACTCTGTGAATCGATTAGGTTCAGGCACGGCTGCTGCCGCTCTGAAATGCCACCTGTGGAGGAACGATGACTGAGGTTCGAAGCACACGGCACCTGCTGCCCCGCCTGGCGTCTCTGTTCGCCCTGCTCATAGTCGGCTCGGCCTGCCGCGGTACGACACCTATTAACGATCTTCTGGCTGATCCGGGCAGGTACGACGGCAAGACTGTCAGCGTGGCGGGCGAAGTTACGGGCTCAGTCGGAGCGCTAGGCCGAGGTGGATATCGCCTCGACGACGGTACAGGGTCTCTGGTCGTGATCTCAGAGGACCGGGCGGTTCCGGCTGAGGGAGCGAATGTCGGTGTTAAGGGAGAGTTCCAGGCCATCTTCACGTTCTTCACCGAGAGCGTCGCGGTTCTCCTCGAACAGAGCAGATTCTCGCCCTAGCAGTCCGTCCACGACCGTGCCAGGCAGCCGCTCAGCCGCCACGTACGATTCGATTTATGCGGAAGTTCGGCGTATTCCGCGGGGCCGGGTCGCCACATACGGTCAGATCGCCCGATTGGCCGGGTACCCCTCCCAGGCACGCATGGTGGGGTATGCCCTCAACGCTCTGTCGGGCGATGATTCGGTGCCCTGGCAGAGAGTGATCAACGCGCGCGGCGAAATCAGCCGGCGGGGAGACCGTGAGTGGGAACGCTGGCAGCGGACTCTGCTGGAAGAGGAAGGGATCGCCTTCAGTGCGTCAGGCCGCGTGGACCTGAATACGTTTCGCTGGAAACCGGCCGACGATTCCTGACCCGCGCTCAGCTCCAGCGTGCGATCCGAAGCGGCTGCGTGAAACCACCGCTTACACCCCTCCGTAGGTACTCTCAGACTATAACCGAAGCGGAGGGACACGTGAAGCGAAGAGTAATTACGCTGGGACTGGGTCTGGGACTGAGCCTGTTGGTCACGGGCGGCAACCTGTGGGCACAGGAGGCTGCGGCGGAGGCCGAGGCTGCGGTGGAGACCGAGGCTGCGCTGCCTGCCGCACCCCATCTGCCAGCTGACTCCATGGAGATCGGCGCCAAGTACTCTCAGTGGTTCAGCGACGGAGAAGCGGACAGCCTGTGGGCGCACTTCACGCCGGATTTTCAGGAGCGCAGATCGGTTGACGACATTCGAGGAATAATGGATCAAGTCCTGGCCATGGCCGGCATCGAAGCCGAGGTCATCGAGCAGAAATACATAATGCGCGGCGGCATGCCGCAGTTCTGGCACACAGCGATCTTTACAGAATTCGACGAAGCGCTCCTGCTGCGCTGGGTGATCACGCCTGATGGGAAGATCGGCGGCCTGGGACTGAATCCGCTCAGCGCGGCTCCGGAGGTCGATCCGCCCGCAGCCACGGAGGAGGCTCCAGCGGCGCCCTAGTATGGCTGCGCTTGTGTACCCGTAGCGCACAGGTCGTGCCGAAAGCGGACACAAACACCGGTTTCAGGTATTTCGCATGACTACGCAACAGTATTTGGTACAACATGTTATAGAGGTTGCAACCATTGGTACGATTGATGCTTCTAATCGGGTAGGAGCGGGGCACGGGTGCTCTGCCAGACGATAGATAGCGGGGATGAACGGGAGGTGGATGATGAGAGGGATGAAGATGATCCTGTCAGCTGCGGTTGGTATGGCAGCATTTGGTTCTGCGAGTCCGGCACTGGCCCAGGACAGGGCCATGTATGAGCTGGCGCCGATCGAGGTCAACATCATGACGGGCGCGGATGCGCTCCATGAGCAGGCAGTCGCGCTGTATGACCAACCCGCGCGTTGGGAGGAGGCGGCCGAGCTTCACTTGAGGGCCGCCGAGAGCCAGCGAGACAATGCGGTTGAGTCATTCGGCGGTTTCGATAGAGCGGCTCGGCTTTTCTACTACGCCGGCGAATTCGGACAGTCGCGGCGGGCCATGGAAGAGGCGCTGAAGGTTGCGATGGCGACCGGCGACGTGCTCACCTCGGCGCACGTGGCTGTCGACGTTGCCTTCATCGCCAGCCGCGAGGGGTACGGAGGCAAGAAGCGCCAGTCGGTACGGCTGGCGCGAGAGCTGGCGGACTCAGATTTGCTTAGCGAGACGGACCGCACCGGAATTCTGGAGCGGATTGACGGCGGTGCTGACACGTCAGCGCTTGCCGTACGCAGGCTCGTACCGCGCAGATTTGCGGCGGCCGGCCTGTCGCCTGTGTCTCTTTGAGCACCGAAGCAGAAGCTTGAGGTAGCAGGTGCTCGAGGGGGCGTGAGCGGACGGTGATGGGATGATGTGAGGTGGGGTGGAACTATGCTCTGCCCTCTCGGGTCAGTGGGCTCTGGCGCCTCAGGCGTCAGAGCCCGCTTTCATCGTAGCTCCTTCTGAAGCTCCGTCAGCGCCTCAGACCCAGGACACAGGCTGCCGAACGGAAGTTGACTCAGAGGAACGTCTGTGGTGCCGTGACGGTCGTGCATGTCAACGCTCGTCTCGTCGAGGAAAAATAGACCTGTAAGAACCTCTCCCGCCGCCTGCCGCTCCTGCACGTAACCATAGGCGGCGGCCCGGTCTGATGTGTCGTGGGCGCCGTCGATCTTCCTGATACGGACGATGCTGCCGTCGTGCATCCGCACGTGACGCACGGATCCGCCTTCGATCTGCGTCTCGATCTCACTCCGTAGCGGAACGAAATCTATCGGGGCTACATCCTGCCGCTGCTGGCGGGTGTACAGATAGCTCTTCGTGGAGCCCTCGTGATCGTTGAAGGTCACGCAGGGTGAGATCACATCGATGAGGGCCAGGCCCTTATGGGCCAACCCGGCCTTGAGGAGCGGCACCAACTGCTCCTTATCGCCGGAGAAACTCCGCGCTACGAAGGTGGCGCCCAGATTCAGAGCCAGCAGCACCGGGTCGATGGGCGGCTGGATATTCACCTTGCCGCCCTTGGCCTTCGAGCCAACGTCGGCCGAGGCCGAGAATTGCCCCTTCGTCAGGCCATATACGCCGTTGTTTTCCAGCACGTACAGCATGTTCACGTTCCGGCGCAGGCCATGGCTGAGCTGCCCCAGACCGATTGACAACGAGTCGCCGTCTCCGGAAATACCGATGCACACCAGATCGCGATTGGCCGCGCTAGCGCCCGTCGTCACGGATGGCATCCGCCCGTGCACGGCGTTGAGCCCGTGCGCTTCGCCCAGGAAGTAGGTCGGAGTCTTGGCCGAACAGCCGATGCCGCTCAGCTTGGCGACCCTGTATGGTTCGATGCTGAGTTCGAAGAAGGCGCGCGTGATGGCCGCCGTCACCGAATCGTGTCCGCAACCGGCGCACAGCGTGGACATGGACCCTTCGTAATCGTGCCGCGTCAGGCCCACCTCGTTGCGCTGCGAGCCAGGGTGCCGCACCGCTGGTTTCTTGATGTAAGTCATGAGCGTACCTCGACAAGCGGCGGCCCGGCTGGCTGGTCGCCCGGCGACCGCGACAGGACCCGCGTGATGGTGTCAGCGCTCAGCGGCGTTCCGCCATAGTCCAGAATGGCCACTAGCCGTTCCGCGGGCACTCCTGTTTCCAGCGCTAGCATGGTCCTCAGCTGGCCGTCCCGGTTCTGTTCAATTACGTAGCACTTCTCGTGCGATTCCAGAAACTCAGACACTGCTGGTGCGAAGGGGAAGGCTCGAATCCGCATATAATCGAGCTCCTGGCCCTCGGCTCGAAGCAAGGCCAGAGCCTCACGCACCGCGCCGTCACAGCCGCCGACAGTGACGAGACCGACAGGTGCCGCGGCGCTCTCATTCTGTAGGTCGAACAGCGGCGCCGGAGCGGCCATGGCGCTGCTTTGGATCTTCCGAGCGATTCGGTCAACTACCTCTTGGTACTGCGGGCCATCCTCCGTGTAGACACCAAACTGATCGTGCCCCGATCCCCGGGTGAAGTACGAACCCTTGGGGTGAGTGCCGGGGAGCGTCCGCGCCGCGATTCCGTCCCCATCAGAGTCGACGTATCTATAGAAGTTCTCGATGTTTTCGAGTTCGGCGGGCCCCAGGACCTTACCGCGGTCTGGCCTGTACGCATCGTCCCATTCCAGGCGCGGTGAGACCCAGTCATTCATGCCGATGTCCAGGTCGGACAAGACGAACACCGGAGTCTGAAAACGATCGGCAAGGTCGAAGGCGGCGACGCTAAGTGAGAAGCACTCCGCCGGGTCGGCCGGAAACAGAACGATATGCTTCGTGTCGCCGTGAGAGGCATACGCCGTCAGCAGAAGATCGCCTTGCTGCGTGCGCGTGGGCATACCGGTAGAAGGCCCGGTGCGCTGGACGTTAAAGAACACAGTGGGAATCTCGGCGTAGTACGCGAACCCGATGAACTCGCTCATGAGCGAGATACCGGGCCCGCTCGTGGGCGTGAACGCCCTCGCTCCAGCCCATCCGGCCCCGATGATTATCCCGGCGGCGGACAGCTCGTCCTCGGCCTGGGCAATGAAGAAATTCTTCTTGCCAGTCTCGGGATCCACCCGAAAGCGCTCGCAGAACTGCACGAAGCTGTCCATCAGCGACGTCGAAGGAGTAATCGGATACCAAGCGCCGACCGTGGCGCCAGCGTACACGCAGCCGAGGGCCGCAGCCATGTTTCCGTCGATGATGATCGAGTCGTCGGTAGCCGACATCGGCTCCAGGCGGATCGGGAGCGGACACTCGAAATTGTCTTTCGCGTAATCGTAGCCCAGTTCCAGCGCTCTGTAGTTCGACTTAACAAGGGCCGGCTTTCGGGAGAACTTCTCCTCCATCATCGTTCGTACGACATCCGTGTCGACGTCAATGAGGGCCGCGAGGGCTCCTACGTAGGCAATGTTCTTCATCAGGATTCGTTCGCGCGACCCCGTGAACTGCTCGACGCACATCTGGCCCAGCGGTATGCCGAGAAAGGATATGTCTTCTCGCCCCATGTCCTCGCCCAGCGGCCACGAGGAGTCGTGAACCACCCACCCGCCGCTGCAGACCTCGGCGATGTCCCGGGCGTAGGTGGCAGGGTTCATGGCGATCATCAGGTCGAATCTGGGCGTCCGCGCCGTGTAGCCTTCCCTGTTGACCCGAATCTCGTACCAGGTAGGCATGCCCTGGATGTTGGACGGGAACAGATTCTTCCCCGAAATGGGAATGCCCATGCGGAAGATCGCCTGCATGATGAGGCCGTTCGCGCTCGCCGATCCTGTTCCGTTGACCGTGGCGATCTTGAACGCGAAGTCATTCGTCCGGTCTACGGTTGGCTCGCGCATGCCTCACGTCCCGCATATGGCAAAAGCAGGTCGAATCGCTTCATGTCCCAGGCGGCCGTCGGACAGCGTTCGGCGCACAGTCCGCAGTGGACGCAGAGATCTTCATCTTTGACCATCACTCGCTCAGTCTGGGGGAGCAGCGCCGACACGTACAGATCCTGCTCCATGTTCTCGGCCGGAGCAGTCAGATTGAGCCGCAGCTCATCCTCGTCGGCGTTAGCGGTCATGGTGAGGCAATCGAGCGGGCACACGTCGATGCAGGCGTCGCACTCGATGCACAGTGGGGCGATGAAATCCGTTTGAATGTCGCAGTTCAGGCAGCGCTCGACCTCGCGCGCTACCTGTCCGGGATCGAACCCGAGCTCCACCTCGACCGCTAACTCCCGAAAACGGGCTGTCAGCTCCACGTGCTTCATCTTCTGGCGCGAGGACGGGTTGAAGTCGTTGCTGTAGGTCCACTCGTGCAGGCCCATCTTGGTAGACACCAGGTGCTGGCCCTGGGGCGGGCGCTCGGTCAGAGACTCGCCCTGGCAGTAGCTGTGAATCGAGATCGCCGCCTGGTGGCCGTGCTCGACGGCCCAGATGATGTTCTCGGGCCCCCATGCGGCGTCGCCGCCGAAGAACACCCCGTCGCGCGAGCACTGCATGGTGACCCTGTCGACGACGGGCATATCCCAGTCGTTGAAGGTGATTCCAATGTCGCGCTCGATCCAGGGGAAAGCGTTGTCCTGTCCGATGGCCAGAATGACGTCGTCGCAAGGGATCTCGATAGAATCCAGCACCTCTTTCTGGAGCCGGCCGTCTTTGTCGGGATGCCAGTCGACGATCTCGAATTCCATCCCCGTCAGGCGCCCGTTGTCCAGGACGAAACGTTTCGGCGAGTGGTTCTCCAGAATCTCGATCAGTTCCTCTTCCGCATCCTCGAGCTCCCAGTCGGAGGCCTTGAACAGAGACCGGGGCTTACGCGCCATGACTTTGACACTCGTGCCGCCCAGCCGCTTGGAGGAGCGACAGCAGTCCATGGCAGTGTTCCCCGCTCCGATAATCAGCACTCGCTCACCGATCGACTCCACATGGCCGAAATGGACCGCTTCCAGCCACTCGATCCCGATGTGAGTCCGGTCGGCGGCCTCCTCGCGGCCGGGAATCTGCAGGTCTTTTCCCTTGGGCGCGCCCGTGCCGACGAAGATGGCGTCCCAGCCCTCTCCGAGCAGCTTGTCCATGCTCTCGATCCGGGTGTCATAGTGCACCTCGACGCCCATATCCAGAATCATGTCGATCTCTTCTTCGAGAACTTCGACCGGAAGGCGGAAGGCGGGAATGTTGGTCCGCATCAGACCGCCCGGTTTGGGCAGAGCCTCGAACAGAACACACTCGTAACCGAGAGGCATCAGATCGTTGGCCACGGTGAGCGATGCCGGCCCGGCACCTATGAGGGCGATCTTCTTTCCGTTCTTGAGCGCGGGAGCGGCCGGGAGCTGGCCGGAGATGTCGCCTCTCAGATCCGAGGCGACTCTCTTGAGCCGGCAAATGGCCACCGGCTTCCCGTCGATACGTGTCCTGCGGCAGGCGGGCTCACAGGGGCGATCGCACGTACGGCCCAGAATTCCGGGGAAAACGTTAGAAGCGCGGTTAAGCAGATAGGACTCGGTGAAGCGCCCCTGAGCGATGAGACGGATGTATTCGGGGACGTTCGTGTGGGCCGGGCAGGCCCACTGGCAGTCCACGACCTTGTGGTAGTAGGCCGGATTAGAAACGTCTGTCGGCTTCATTGCCCGACATGATGCGCAGCGGGGGCGATGCCGTGCAAGCGCGTCCCCCGGGGCGAGGGTGAGCAGGCTACGGGTTGGGCCTGATCACGGCCTTGGTGACTGCCAGATCAGCAACATCCGCGAGCGCCTGCCCGGCCTGATCCAGCGTGTAGGAACCTCCGATGACATCAGCGAAGGGGAGCCGTTCGACGTGTTTTTCCAGCATGCCGAGCGCGCGGACAACGTGATGGAAGTCGGTTCCCCACTGACCCAGAACGCGGGCGTGTTTGCTATTGATCTGCCGGTGCGGATTGATGGGCACCGGTCCGGCGTCCGCGTAGTGACCGGCGACAACGTATGTGCCGCCGTCACGGAGCATGTCCAGTCCCTCGGGAACGGCGGCCGGGTTGCCGGTCGCTTCGATGACCACATCAGCACCCCGTCCCCCGGTAGCCTCGCGTACCGCCGCCTCGCGTTCCTCCGGTGACATACTGAGCGGCAGAGTGCGGTCGGCACCCAGCCGCAGGCCGAGCTCCAACCGGGCGGCGGGCTGTCCAATCAGCCATACGCGCCCCGCGCCCCGCAGCGAGGCGAAGGCAGCGGCGGCCAGTCCCACGGGTCCGCATCCCTGGACTACGACCGTATCCCCCATGCCGAGGTCAGACCGTTCGACAGCCGCGAATCCGGTGAACAGCCCACAGCCGCCGCCGATAACGTCATCAGCCGACAGCGCGGGCGGCAGCTTCAGAATCCGAACTCCGGGCTTGAGGTAGATGCGCTCGGCCCAGCCACCCAGAGGCCCATCCTCTGCTGAATAGGTGATTCCGTACACCCGGCGCTGCGGACAGCGGTTCGGCTGGCGTGCCATGAGACAGTGCCAGCAGGACCCGCACACCTCGTGCACGTCGTAGAAGGTGACGAGATCGCCTGGAGCCAGCTGCCGGCCGAGCGCGTCGGCTGAGACGCCGCTGCTTTCGAGAAGTCGGCCCACACTCACGTGCCCGGGCACGATGGGCCACGGCACGCCCGGCATACGGCCGCGGTGAATATGGACGTCCGTGCCGCAGACTTCGCTGGCAACGGTTTCCAGCACCGCGCCGCCGGCTTCGAGATCGGGATCGTCCAGATCCCACACCTCGAGCGGCTGCTCCGGACCCTTCATAACGGCGGCTCTTATAGGCATGAGACAGGATGCCCCCGACCGGCCCGCCGCGAAAGCCGGCTACTGAGACCGAAGCTCGTTCAGCTTGCTCACCGCGTTCGTGTTCTGTGGATTCAACTCGAGAGACTTCTCGTAGAACTCGATCGCCAACTCAGTCTCCCCTGCCGTCATGTAGCCTTCTCCCAAACTGTCGTACGGATTAAACGAGTTCGGATAGGCTTCAACATTGAGCTTGAACACGGTTATGGCGTCCTGAACCTGACCGCTCCCCATTAGCTGGTAGCCCAGCGCGTTGGTCTGGGCCTGCGTGTTGCGGCCAGGACGCGCGGCACGGGCCGCGTGGTAGGCGGCTACGGCGGCATCGATCCCACCGGAAGCCAGCGCCGCATTGAACTGTGCCGTCATGCCCGGAAGCTGAATTCGCCGTACGACACTCTTGTTGCGGGCTGTATTGCGGCCCCGCAGAGGCGTCAGAAGATCGTTTACATACAGGATGTCACGCAGGGGATCGTACGTGATGCCGTTCGGTGAAGAGAACGTGGCCACGTCGCCTGTTCCGTCCGTCGCGCTGCGCACGCCGGTCCCTGCTACGGCGCTTACTTCACCTGCCGCGGTGACCCGGTAGAGCTGGTTGGAGCGAAAGCCCGTTACGTAGAACTCCCCACCCGCGAAAATGACGTGACCGTTTCCGCCGCCCGGGATCGTGGCGAACTCACTCACCTCACCTGCGGGAGTGATTTTCAGCATGCGAGCGTCGCTGAAGTTCACCACGTAGAAATTGCCCTGTCCATCCAGCGTGATGCCGTTGGGACAGTTGAGCAGCGCACTGGACACGAACTGAGATACCTCGCCTGCGGGCGTCACCCGGCTCAGAGTGTTCGCCTGGCAGTTGCAGACGATCAGGTCTCCAGCGGCGTCAAACGTTATCCCCACCGGCCCACGGAATCCGGCCGCGAATTGCTCTACGGTGCCGTCACGGCCGATACGGTTGATGAGGTTGGCGTTGAAGTTCGCCTGGTACACACGGCCCTGGGCGTCCACTGCGTTTCCGGACGACCCGTACATGGTCTTGGCGAGAAGCTCTACGTCGCCCCAGGGGCTGACTTTCCAGATCTGCTCACCGAAGTCGGCCACGTAGACGAACCCGAGGCGATCAATCGTTACCCCGCCCACGCGTCCCTCCAGAGTGTCAGTCAGCGTCGTGACCTGAACGAGCGCACCCAGCTCGGATACCGGCGGCGCGGTTTGGGCTAGCCCGGAAGCCGGAGTCGAGAGCGCAAGAATGACTGCGGCAAGAATCGGAACCCAACCTGGGTAGGATTCCGGCGAGCGAATACGGGAGTGTGCCATGACGTTTGTACCCACGGGTTTCGGGTGAGAAAAGTGTGTATCAGACATGAGTGTGAGACAGGCAAGCGCGGTGCCGCGAGCGACGTGCGCTGGCCGCCATCCTAAGCGATTGAATTCAAGGCACTTCGGGCGGACCACTCCTGAGGCTGCCTGGGGGAAACTGTCCGGATTCGGGACGCGGTGACCGGTCGCGGGAGGCCGCTGACGGGGTCACGGGAGGCCGCTGGCGCGGTCGCGTGAGGCCAGCTGGCGCGGATTCCTGGCGGAGCCGGGAGCGAGCGAAACTGGTTTGCAACTTTTTTGGCCCAGCACTCGTCTAACCAGGTGTAGGAGACGAACAGGTGGCCGGGTGGCCGCCTTTTACATAGATCGAGGGGAGGACGGGATGCTATTTGCAAGCGGATATAGGAAGAGCCGGCCGCGCGTCATTTTCGTACGGCGCGTCGGCTAAGGAAGCCCTCGGCTTTCAGGTTCCGTAGAGAACGCGCGCCCGGGCATGGAAACATGTCCGGGCGTTTTCTTTTGCCCTCACCTCACGTTGTCGACACCGGGTCCGGATGTTGCCCCTTCCTGCGCTGGCGCGAGTAACGCACGTACCGCGGCACCATGCGCGGCACTCGAGCGAGAGCCTTTATGGCCCAGTTTCATGGGCACTTATGGAGCTCGTCCCGATTGCCGCAAGCAGCAGGGGTTGCTGTTGGAGCAACGCAACACGGAGAAGCACAACCGGATGACAACGAGACAGTCGCTGGCACCGACGCTGACGGTTACCGGCCCGGCCAGGGCGGGGTACGACTCCGTTCTCACCCCGGAGGCGCTGGAGTTTGTGGCGGGATTGGTATCGCGGCACGGAGGTGCGATTCGATCCGCCCTGCGCAGCCGCCAGGAACGACGCCGCTGGCTGGCCGCCGGTAATCGCCTCGGATTCCTCGAGGAGACCAGCGGCATCAGACAATCCGAGTGGTCGGTGGCGGCGGCGCCGGACGATCTTCGCCAGCGCGTGGTGGAGATCACGGGCCCGGTGGAGCGCAAGATGATCATCAACGCGCTTAACTCCGGCGCCGATGTATTCATGGCTGATTTCGAGGACTCGAACTCTCCTAAGTGGGCCAACATCGTGGAGGGACAGATACACCTGCGCGACGCGGTCCGCGGAACGATCCAGTTCGTGGACACCGTACGCGGCAAGGAGTATAAGCTCGGCGACACCGTGGCCACTCTGATGGTCAGACCCCGCGGGTTTCACCTGTCAGAGGCTCACGCGCATCTGGGTGGGCAGCCGGTTCCCGCCTCTCTATTCGATTTCGGGTTGTTCTTCTTCCATAACGCCAGGGAGCAGATCTCCCGAGGAACCGGACCCTATTTCTATCTGCCCAAGCTCGAGAGTCATCTAGAGGCACGCATCTGGAATGACATCTTCCTCGACGCGCAGGCGGTGCTCGGCATTCCGGCCGGCACCATCAGGGCCACCGTGTTGATCGAGACGCTACCCGCGGCCTTCGAGATGGATGAGATCCTGTGGGAGCTCAGGGAGCACTCAGCCGGCCTAAACTGCGGCCGCTGGGACTACATCTTCAGCTTCATAAAGTCGCTGCGGGATGATCCCGCCGCGCTCATGCCGGATCGGGCACAGGTAACGATGCTGCAGCCCTGCATGCGGGCTTACACTCAACTCGCCGTGAAAACCTGTCACCGGCGCGGGGCGCACGCCCTGGGCGGCATGGCCGCGCAGATCCCTATCAAGGACGATGCGGACGCGAACGAGGCGGCTCTGGCGCGGGTGCGGGCCGACAAGGAGCGTGAGGCGGCGGACGGGCACGACGGCACCTGGGTAGCCCACCCCGGCCTGGTCCAGATCGCCCGCGACGCGTTCGGGGCCCGGATGAGCGGACCCAACCAGATCGGCCTCAAGCGCGACGACGTAGCCGTGTCCGCCGAAGACCTGCTCGAAATCCCCACCGGGACCATTACGGAAGAGGGTCTGCGGCAGAACGTTCGCGTCGGCATTCGATACCTGGAGGCATGGCTGAGCGGTGTGGGCTGCGTGCCTCTGTATCACCTGATGGAGGACGCCGCGACGGCCGAAATCTCGCGTACTCAGGTGTGGCAGTGGATAAGGCACGGAGCGGAACTGGATGACGGGCGGACGGTCGACCGCGGCCTGCTCGACGCAATCATCGAAGATGAGATGCAGGCGGTCGCGGGGACGGGCCGATTCAGAGAGGCCAGCGAGCTGTTTCGGACACTTTGCACGCAGCCGGAGCTGGAGGAATTCCTGACGATTCCCGCCTACGAATTGCTCAAGAAAGAATAGATGTCGAGAGGAGAGGCACAATGTACCAGCCGATAAAGAGAGTCGACGCGATCGGAGCGCGAGACCGCTGGAAAGGCGTGTTTCGGCCGTACTCGGAGGAGGACGTAAAGCAGCTGCGCTGCTCGGTCCCGATTCGGCACACGCTGGCCGAAATCGGAGCCGAGAGGCTGTGGAATCTGATGTCCAACACCGACTACGTCGCGGCGCTCGGAGCCGTAACCGGCAATCAGGCCATGCAGCAGGTGCGGGCGGGGCTCCAGGCCATCTACGTAAGCGGCTGGCAGGTAGCGGCTGACGCCAACCTGTCGGGGCACACTTATCCCGATCAGAGCCTGTACCCGTCCAATAGTGTGCCGCAGTTGGTAAGGCGCATCAATCAAGCTCTGGTGCGCGCGGATCAGATCGAGAACGCGGAAGGCTCCAGTGACCCGGACCGTACCTGGTTTGCTCCAATTCTGGCCGATGCCGAAGCGGGCTTCGGCGGACCTCTGAACGCGTTCGAGTTGATGAAAGCGATGATCGAGGCCGGGGCGGCTGGCGTACATTTCGAAGATCAACTGTCGTCCGAGAAGAAGTGTGGCCACCTGGGTGGCAAAGTGCTCCTCCCGACGGCGCAGTTCGTTCGCACATTGGTCGCCGCCCGGCTTGCCGCCGACGTCCTGGACGTGCCGACCGTGCTCGTGGCCCGCACAGACGCGGACAGCGCCAGGTTACTTCTGTCGGACGCCGATCCGGCCGATCACCCGTTTCTTACCGGCGAACGTACCTCGGAGGGCTTCTACCACATTCACGGGGGCCTGGACTGCGCCATCGCCCGGGGGCTGGCTTACGCGCCGTATGCGGATCTCGTCTGGTGCGAAACATCCACGCCGGACCTGAAGCAGGCGCGGCGCTTCGCCGAGGCGATTCATGAAGAGCATCCCGAAAAAATGTTAGCCTACAATTGCTCTCCATCGTTCAACTGGAAGGCCAAACTGGACGATGTGACGATTTCCAGATTCCAGCGCGAACTCGGCGCCATGGGATACAAGTTCCAATTCGTTACCCTGGCTGGATTTCACCAGCTCAACTACGGCATGTACCGCCTGGCGCACGCCTACCGCGATCAGGGGATGACCGCCTACTCCAGGCTCCAGCAGGAAGAGTTCGGTGCCGAAGAGCTCGGTTACACCGCGACTCGTCATCAGCGTGAGGTGGGAACCGGTTATTTCGATCGCGTGAAGGAAGTTCTGTCCGCCGGCTCGGCGTCTACCCTGGCGCTGAACGATTCGACCGAAGCGCACCAGTTCTGAGCCCCGCTGGCGGGTGAGTGCGGTGGTCTGAGCAATCTGTTACTGTTGCAAACCCAAACCGGCTAAGGGGTTTGCATGCAGCGAATGGAAGGACTGTCCAAGCTTTCAGGTCGTGAGCAGTACGTGGACGATCTGCCGGTCCCCGGCTGCCTGTGGGGCGCGACAGTGCGGAGCCCGGCGGCCCGGGGCCGAATTCGCGAAATCCGCTTCTCCGAGGAGTTCGACTGGGACGAATTCGTGATCGTCGACGCGGGCGACATTCCGGCCTCCAACACCATCTACCTCATGGAAGAGGATCAGCCGGTGCTTGCCGACGGAGTGGTACGCCACGTCCACGAGCCGGTGCTTCTTCTCGCTCACCCGTCACGCGACATGGCCCGGCGCGGCGCCACTGCCGTCGAGGTTATCGTCGATCCCGAGCCGGCTGTCCTGGACTTCCGGCTCCCTCCCGACCCGGCACAAATCCAGTACGGCGTGGACAACGTGCTCAAGCATCTCCGCATCGAGAAGGGCGATGTGGAGAAGGCTCTGGCCGCCGCCCCCATTGTGATCGAGGGCGTGTACGAGACGGGCTCGCAGGAGCACGTCTATCTGGAGACTCAGGGGATGCTGGCCTGGGAAGAGGACGGGGTCATCACTGTTCAGGGCTCCATGCAGTGCCCCTACTACATCGTAGACGCGTTCAAGAAGGCTCTGGGTCGGGACGAGTCTCAGATTCGGATCGTCCAGACCCCGACCGGCGGCGGCTTTGGCGGCAAAGAAGAGTTCCCCTCCGGCATCGCCCTGCACGCGGCTCTACTCGCCCTGAAAGCCGGCAATCCCGTGAAGCTCGTGTACGAGCGCGGCGAGGACATGGCCGCCACGACGAAGCGGCACCCCTCCCGCGTCCGCCATCGCACCGCCGTCGACGAGGACGGACGCCTGCTCGCTCAGGATATCGAAGTTCTGCTGGACGGAGGCGCGTATGTCACCCTGTCTCCCGTCGTGCTCAGCCGGGCCATCATTCACGCCGGCGGCCCGTACCAGTGCGATAACGTACGAATCGACGGGCGGGCGCAGCTGTCCAACAGTGTGCCGTTCGGTGCCTTCCGCGGGTTTGGAGCGCCGCAGTCGTTGTTCGCGGTCGAGCGCCACATGGATGTGATCGCTGATCGTCTCGGAATGGATCCGGTAGCGCTCCGGAGGCGCAATCTGATTCGTGACGGGGACTCCACCGCCACTGGCCAGATTATCGAGGACGGAGCCGACCGAATCGAGGTTCTGGATACAGCGCTCCGGCTCTCGGATTATGAGGCCAAGATCGAGAGCCATACCGAATTCAACCGGACGAGCCAGACTAAGCGCCGCGGGATCGGGCTGGCCACGTTCTACCACGGGGCCGGGTTCACGGGCGGAGGCGAAGTGTATCTGGACTCCGCCGCTCACGTGGCCGGCCTGCCGGATGGAGGCGTGGAAGTGCGGACGGCCAGCGTAGAGATGGGCCAGGGCGCGCTGACGATTTTCGCTCAGGTAGTCGCCGCCAGACTCGGCCTGAGCGTGGAGCACATTCGAATTGGCGCCCCGGACACGGCGATCGTGCCCAACAGCGGGCCGACGGTCGCATCGCGCACGAGCATGATCGTGGCCGGCCTGGTCGAGCGCGCCTGTGACGACCTGCGTGATCAGGTGAGGAGATCAGCGGCTGAGGTGGCTGAGCCAGCCGGTGAGTTGCCTGAGCCAGCGAACACAGCCAGCGCCGATGCTGCCGTACAGCCGCTCGAGGGTGACACCATGGTCCGCGCCATAACCGGCTGGCACGCGAGAAATCCGGGGCAGGAGTTGATTGGCAAAGCCAGATACATCAAGCCGGAGAATATCGAGTGGGACGATGAGACGTACCGGGGTGACGCTTACGGTTCCTTCGCGTGGGCCGCGTACGTGGCCGACGTGGAAATCGACCTGCTGACGTTCGGGGTCGAGGTTAGAGACTTCGTCGCAGTCCAGGAAGTGGGCAAGGTGCTCAATGAGACGCTGGCGCGGGGCCAGATCCAGGGCGGGGTCGTACAGGGAATAGGGTGGGCACTTCTGGAAGACTTCGTCTGGCGTGACGGGGCCATGCTCAACAACCAACTGACCAACTACATCATTCCCACCAGTGACGATGTTCCGCCGATCCGGGTCGCCTTCCTCGAGGTTCCCTACGCGTTCGGAACCTGGGGCTGCAAAGGCATTGGCGAGCTGCCCATGGACGGCCCGGCGCCCGCTATTCTGAACGCGGTTGCCATGGCTCTCGGGGTCCAGGCAACCTCGGTGCCGCTCACCCCGGAACGCCTCATGCTGCTCGTTCATCCGGAACTGGAGCGGGCCGGTTGAACGCCGCGGTTGAACGGGGCGGCACGATGATCAGCATCGAGTTCACACTCAATGGAGACACCGTGTCTGTCGAGTTCGACCCGCGCGACAGACTGCTCGACACGCTGCGCTACACGCTCGGCCTGACCGGCACGAAGGAGGGGTGCGGCGAAGGCGAGTGCGGAGCCTGCACCGTGCTCATCGACGGTCTTCCGGTGGACTCGTGTCTCGTACCGACATATCAGGTGAGGGGACGCCGGGTCGATACGATCGAATCCGTGGACGGCGGCACCCTGGGAGCGTTCCTGGAAGGCGGCGCCACGCAGTGTGGTGCCTGCACGCCCGGCGTAGTCATGACCGCGCGCTGGATTCTGGCCAACCCGGACCTGCGCCGGACGCACCGGCTGCGGGAGCTGATGGCCGGCAACCTGTGCCGCTGCACGGGCTACGACGGGATCATTGACAGCATCGAAGAAGGTCTGAAGGAGAGCCAGAGTTGAACGTCCTGCTCCCCGGCGACCTGCGGCAAGCGCTCGACATGCTGTCTGGAGACGGGTCAGGCGCCATCCCGATTGCCGGCGGGACGGACCTTCTCGTCCACTGGCCACAGCACTCGGAGGCGCACGCCAGGACGTACTTGGACTTGTCGGCTCTGAGCGAATTGCGCCCCGTGACCTGGACAGACGACGAGTTGATCCTTGGCGGCCTCACTACGTTCTGGGATATCGTCCAGGATCCCAGGGCGGCAGTGGAGTTTCCGCTGCTCCGGGAGGCGGGCAGACAGGTCGGAGCCGTACAGATTCAGGCGCGCGGAACATGGGCCGGCAATGTCGTGAATGCATCCCCGGCGGCGGACGGCGTTCCGGTTCTGATGGCTTACGACGCGACCCTCGTCCTCGAATCCTCTCAGGGGTCCGAGACTGCGGCTCTGAGCGACTTCTATGTGGGCTACAAGGAGATGAAGCGCCGGCCCGACCAACTTATCACTCAGATTCGGCTACCTCGCCGCGAACACACCTTTCAGCGCTTTTTCAAGGTGGGGTCGCGCCGGGCCCAGGCCATCGCCAAGGTGGGGCTGGCCGTGGTCAACTCCAAAGCTGGTTGGCGCGTGGTGGCTGGCAGTATGGCGCCTACCGTGTGCCGCTGCCCGTCCATCGAAGCCCTGCTCGAAAGCGGAGCCTTGATCGAAGCTCCTGAGGACCTGCTCAGCGCTGTGCGCAGCGACGTGTCCCCTATAGACGATATTCGGTCCTCGGCCCACTACCGCGAACACGTGATGGCGCGGCTGCTCTTTTCCGAGGTTTTCAAGAGCGGTCAGCTGCCTCGCTAGGTCGGCCGACCAGTCGCAGGCGGCTTATTCCTCCGTCCGGGTAAATGCTCAACCGCACGTGCGTAGCAGGATCGCACTCCGCAAGCTCGCCCGTGAAGAAGTGCTGGTGGTGTGCCTTGAGCTTCGTTTGTGGCAGCAGTTCCTGCCAGCCGTCACCCCGGGCCAGGTTCGCCGCGAGCTCCTCGGAGTCAGGGCTGTCGCCCGCATCGCAGAGTTCCAGCCGACAGGTGTCGGGATAGTTGCCCTTAAAATGGCAAGTATCGATCTCGGCCTGTTGGATTACACCGCGCCGGCCGAGCTGAATGATGACCCAGTCGTAGCCTGGACCGCGCCGGCGCCGCGTTTCCCAGCCGTCACCCATGTTCTCTCCCCTGCCTGGCATGAGCAGGTTCCTCGGATCGCTGAAGAACTTGTCACTGCATGATATGGGTCTCGCCCCGTGCTCCACCGCGGCCAGATCGATGGGCTCGCCGTGCCTGGAGATCGCCTCCCAGTCGGGCACGACGTCGCCGAAGACCCGCAGCCGGGCGACGCCTCCGTCCGGGTAGATGTTCAGGCGTACATGTGTATAGCGGCCCTCATCGGACACGGCCAACTCGTGGCGAGTGTCGCCGCTTAGCGGTGTTCGGGGAACCAGCTCGACCCAATCCACGGCGTCGGGCAACTTCAGAACGCTCGAGGCCTCCCCCACTTCGGGATCCAGCGCGCAGGCTTCGATCGAACAGGCCTCCGGGTAATTGCCCTTGAAGTGGGTCGTATCTACGACCACACCCTTGATCTGTCCGGAAAGGCCGAGGCGAATAATGCACCAGTCGTGGCCGGGCTCTCTGCGGCGTCGCGTTTCCCAGCCGTCCATCCATTTCCCGCGGTCCGTATACTCGCCCTCCAGCCACACCGGATCGTGAGGCTCTATTAGATTCTCCTTCGAGGCGAAAAACTCGTCGTTGGCCCGAACCACGCGGCCGCCAAGCTGAATCGCGGCCAGGTCGATGCGATCCGTCCAATCGCTCATACTGCTTCACACTCCGCTGACGATTCCCAGGAGGTCCGTGAGCGCCCACCAGACACCTACCGCCACGATAGCCAAAGGAACGACATAGCGCATCCAGAAGTAGAGCCAGGCCGGCGGCCCACCCTCTTCACCGATTCCCAGCTCCGCGAGCACTGTGGAACGCTTCAGGAACCAGCCCACGGCCAGGACGCCCAGCAGCGCTCCCAGGGTCTGCATGCCCGAGCCGAATATCAGGTCCCAGGGCAGAAAAACCTTCATGTTGATGGTGGGAGGAATAGAAAGGAGAAAGATCAGTCCCATCGTCATCCACACGGCCCGCGTACGAGTCAGGCCCGTATTGTCCGTTACTCCTGACACCAGCACCTCAAAGGCGGCTATGTCAGACAGATAAGCGGCGCCAAACAGTGAGGCGAAGAAAACGAAGCCGATCACCCACCCGGCCGGCATGGCGGCAAAGATCCCAGGCAGGGTCGAGAATATGAGTGCGGGACCACTGCCGGCCTCCACTCCCAGGGCGAAGGCGGCCGGAAAAATCGCCAGTCCGGCCAGCATGCCAGCCGCCGTGTCTCCACCGGCGGTCCACAGAGCCAGATTGCGCAGGTCGTCTTGGGGCCGGAGAAATGACCCGTAAGCCACCATCAGGGTCCCTCCGAGGCCCATTGAGAACACGGCCTGCCCCAGGGCCGCCGCCAGAGCCGCCGGAGTCAGGCTCGCGGGTTCGAACCGAAACAAGAAGTAGCGCACCCCTTCGAAAGACCCGGGCAGAGTAACCGACCGCGCGACCACGATCAGGAGCGAAATGAACAGGGCCGGGGTCAGGATTCGGCTGACGCGTTCGGTGCCGGCCCGGATACCCTTCACCAGAACCAGCGCCGCGATGATCAACACGAGGCCCGTGGCCCCGAGCTGAAGGAGAAAAGAACGGGCCACGAATCCTTCACCAGGAGGGAGAATATCATGGCCCTGCACGGACAACCCCAGACCACGGGCAAATTCGGCCAGCCCATGGAAGAGCACCCAGCCGATCATCGCTGTGTAGTAGGCTGCGGCGCCAGCCGTAATGGAGAATAGCAGCCAGCCTACGGCCCGTCCCATCGGAAAGCCGGCCAGAACGTACGCCCCCGCCGGTCCGCGCCGCGTGTGACGTCCCAGCGTCCACTCCGCCATGAGGGCCGGTACGGCGATGAACAGGACCGCTGCCAGATAGGCGAGAACAAACGCCATCCCGCCGAACCTCCCAACCATGTAGGGAAAGCGCACGACGTTACCCAGGCCCGCCGCGACACCGATCATCACGGTCACCATGCCCAGGCGCGAAACGAAGGTCTGGCCTTCGCGTCCCGTGTGGTCTGGTCCGGAGTTCGTCACGTCAGGATGTCCGCCAGCGAGTCCAACGCCATGTCTACCTCCTCGGCAGTCGTATAGAAGTGCGGTGCCAATCGGATCGCCGGGCCGCGGGGGGCCCCGATTATTCCTCTGTCCAGAAGACGCCGGCCCACCTGTTCAGAATCGAACCCGCTCTCAGGCGGAACCACAAAGGCGGTGGACACCGTCTTGCGCAGGGAGTCTGCGGTGCCGTGCAGGGCCAGGCCTCGCCCGACTCCCCCCTCCAGCAGTTGGCGAGAAAGCTTCAGGTGCGCCGCCTGCACAACATCCGGACCTACCTCTCGAATGATGTCCATGCCCGCCCGGCACACGTAGGCGTTAATTAGCGGCGGGGTACCGGTGTCGAACCGCCTCGCCGTGGGCGCCCAGTCGAGAGGACGGCTCTCGAACGAGTACGGCTCAGCCCGTCCAAACCACCCGGTCACCGTGGGGCGCAGCGAGTCGACCAGTTCCGGCCGCACATACAGGAAGGCCAGGCCGGGCGTGCCCAGCAAATACTTCAGGCACCCGGAGGCCAAGAAGTCCACACCCAGCGCCCCAACATCGATGGAGCGTGTTCCGAGCGTCTGATATGCATCCACAAACATGTACGCACCGTGGGCATGCGCCTGTCGCCCGATAGCCGCAACGTCCTGCAGGAAACCGTTCTGGTAGTAGGCGTGGCAGGCAGAGACGAGCAGCACACGTTCGTCGATGTGGCCCTCCCAGGCATCCGTTTCGATCAGACCCCCCCGAACAGGAACCTCTCTCACCACTGCGCCGCGGGCTTCCTGAGCCAGCCAGACCTGCCGAACGGTGGGAAACTCCGCTCCGGAAATCAGAACGGTGTCGCGCCCCCCTCCGTAGTCCAGAGCACTGGCCAGACTGCTGACCGCCTCCGAAACCGATGAGGTCAGCGCGATGTCTCCGGGCTCGGCGCCGATAAGAGCGGCGAAGCTGCTTCGCGCCTCCTCTACCTCGTTCAGCCAGGAGTCCCAGTCCATGCCGGCTTCGTCCCACGAATCCAGATAGCGAACCGCAGCGGCCCGGGCCCGTTTCGTAAGCGGCGCCTGCGAACAGTGGTTCATGGGAGTCGTGTGTTGGAGCAGCGGGATCTCCGCCCGCCACCGGGCTATATCCAGCCTGCCCGGATCTGTTCTCACGGCCGCTGAACCTTACTTCCCGTGGAACCAGTCTCCCTGTCGTAGGTCACTATGTTCTCCCACTCACTCGCGTCTGATCGGGCCACAACCGCGACTACCGGTTCTATGTCACTGAGATTAAACACTTCGTGGGGCACGCCGGGTTCGATGAAGATGAAATCGCCCGCTTCATTCTCCAGGATCTGCCGGCATCGGTCGCCGTATTCGTGGCGCACCCGGCCGGCGAGGATATACAGCATCACCTCGAACTCGACATGAATATGAGCGAAAGCAACGCCGCCCGGCGGGATCGTGGCCACGTTCATCGATAGCTCACTGGATCCTACGTTCTTGCCGGAAAGGCCCGTCTGATACCGGATTCCGTTCCAGCCCCGCTCGGCTCCTCCTCCCCTCAGAACGTGAATCCCGGCACCAAGTTCTGCGGATGCCGAAAGAGAAGTGTCTGTCTCAGACATCGTGGGCACCTTCGTTGTAGTTGGTTTGCGGCCACGCCGTGGCAAGAGGTGGGAGCAATCTACGGCTTTGCTGTCTCTGCGGGGAACGGCCTCAGACGGCTGCCTGGGCAGCGGGCTGAGGCGGTTCGATCTCGGCCTGGCGCTGGCCCGTTTCCAGATCGAGCAGGAACTGCTTACGCCACAGCCCACCCGCGTAGCCGCGCAGGCGTCCGTCTGATCCGATGATTCGGTGGCACGGAACGAGGATCGCCAGGCGGTTGTCTCCCACAGCGCGCGCCACGGCACGAACGGCCGCTGGACGGCCGATCCGCACGGCCAGGTCCGCGTAGCTCATCGTCTCTCCGTGCGGGATGTCCAGTAGTTCGCGCCACACGGAAATCTGAAACTCGGTACCCGGCCTGCGCATGGGGACGGAAAACTCCGTCAGCGCGCCAGCAAAATACCGCTCCAGCTCAGACTCCAGAGTCTGGATGTGGTCGTGGCTTCCAGGCACCACCACACACCCCGTGTACTTGACGAGCCGCTGCATCTGTGTTTCGAGCATTCGCCGATCTGCGAACTCGAGCAGATACACGCCATCGTCGTTGGCGCACACGACCATCGGTCCGAGAGGCGTGAGCAGTCTGGTCATCAACATGGCGTCTTCCTTTCGGGCTCGGCCCGGAGTGTCGTCGAATTGCAGGCGAAACGCGGTCCGAAACCCGCTCAACGAGTCGTACCCGTTCCGGTACGCGGCCGAGGTCTGGGCCGCGCCGTGGCGCAGCGTTCCCAGGGCCAAGCCGAGACGGCGCGCCCGCTGATAGGCCTGAAATGTCATTCCGTGCTGAGCCTTGAACCAACGCCGGACCCGACTCGGGCTCAGGCCGTTGTCCCTCAGGTCCTGATCCTTCCAGCGCCGGCCCGGATTCTCCTCAATCTCATTCACCAGGCCTCGCAGCCATTCGGGTACTTCACCCGACGACTCCAGCGGCCGGCACCTGAGGCAGGGCCGGTAGCCCGCGAACAGGGCGTCACGCGCGCAGGCGTAAAACTCGACGTTTTTTGGAAGTGGTTTTCGGGCCGGGCAGCTGGGCCGGCAGAATACGCGTGTCGTTCGCACGGCCGTAAAGAACACACCGTTGTAGGTCGTGTCCGAGCGCTGGTAGGCGCGGATCATTTCAGTTCGGGACGGCAGATTCGCGAGTTTCATGGAATCAAGATAACTCCCCCGCGGCCAGGGTCTACCGAAAACTGAACGCCGAAGTTGCCCTCGTCAGCCGACCTTTTTCCAGGCTTTGTGAATCATGAACAGGCCCGCCGCCAGCATCAGCAGGATCACGGCCCGGCTGAACCAGCGCACGGGAATAGTCTCAGGATCCGCCACGTTGTGCATCAGGAGGGTGGGCAGTGCCTGGGTAACGCTCCACCAGCCGAGGAGGATGAGCAGGAAGGCCGGCGTAACCCACTTCATGATGTGCCTGTACACTGGCGCCACACTCAGGTCTGCACCGCGGTGCATTTCGTCCCAGCCTCTGTGAAGCCCAAAAACCCAGGAGAACATGATGACCTCGATTGTGGCGAACACGACCAGGCCAAAGGTCCCGACCCAGTAATCCCACTCGGCCAGAAACTGCCGGCTGTAGAAGATGACGTGCAGGGAACCGAGTAGAGCAGCCATGATCATCACCGTGCGCACAGCGCGCGCGCGGCTGGTCTCGAATTCGTCCTGCAGAAAAGAGATGGCGGGACTGGCCAGGGCCACGCTGGACGTGATGCCGGCGATGAACAGTAGGAAATACCATAGAAACGCGATGATCCGTCCCCACAACTCAGGTCCTGGAAGGCTCTGGAACACGACACCCATGGCTACGATCGCGAGGTCGTAAGGGCCCGCGTTGGCCACCTCCATGGTTCCTTCGACGCCAAAAAATACGACCGCCGCGGGTATCGCAATGGTTCCGCCCAGCACTACTTCCGCGAATTCATTGGTAGCCGCCGTCGACAGTCCGGTCAGCGTAACGTCGTCTCGTTCCGACAGGTAGGACGAGTAGGTGTGGATCGTTCCGAGACCGAGTGAGAGGGTGAAGAACATCTGGCCCGCCGCGGCCAGCCACACCTTCGCGCTGCTCAGACTGGTCCAGTCAGGGTCCCAGATGAAGTTGAGGCCGTCCACCGGGGCGGCCACGGCTGTCGGTAGAGTCAGCACTCTCGCCATCAGAATAAACGCGAACAGAAACAGAACCGGCATGCCGATCAGGGCCAGCTTCTCGATTCCACCGCTGATCCCTCGTTTCAGTACCCAGCCTGTGAAGGCCAACGTGATTCCGAAGAAGATGACGGCTACCCAGCCGCCGTGGGCCGACGAGTTGAAAATGTTCTGGTACGAGTACAGGAACTCGCGCACGCCCTCGACATTCTCTAGTCCGAAGTAGGCTCCGCTCAGGCTGAAGAAGCTGAAACCCAGCATCCAGGACACGATGTACGTGTAGTAGATGAAGAACAGCAGAGGGGGAATGACGCCGAGCACTCCGAGGTATTTGGCCCAGCGCCGCTTTCGGTCCGTGAGAACGTCGAACATTCCGGGTAGGGTGCCGTGGCCATGCAATCCGCCGAATCGGCCGATCGTCCACTCGATCCACATGAGCGGAATCCCGAGTAGAAGGAAGGAAACGAAGTAGGGGATCATGAAGGTGCCGCCGCCGTTTTGGGCGGCCTGGACCGGAAAACGGAGAAAATTGCCCAGCCCGACAGCGTTACCCGCCATCGCCAGGACAAGCCCGACGCGTGAAGCCCAGCGTTCCCGTTCGCTCATGCTCTCACCTGTTGCCCTGGTGTCGAAGGTACTTCGACAAAACACTGAACGGGCCAGACGTGTTGGTCAGAAGAGGCGGAGTAGTGCGTCCAGAGCCTGGATCTCGCGCTCACTGAGCGAGGTCAGTTGCACTGGATCGTCCGCGGCGGTGGAGTCTGAAGCTGCAACCCGGTGATGCCAGCTTTGGGGGCCCGAGTATTTGAATCGGCGCAGCAAGTCCTCAGTCGTAGCGGACGATCCATCCGTAAAATAGGGCTGCTTGCGCCATACTCGGCGCAGGCTTGGGATTCTGGCGCCCGAGGGGCTCACATAGGGCTCGACCCCCGTCTTGGCGAACAGGGGCGCGCCCCAAACCAGATCCTTGTGCGGGGCGCTGAGCCAGGATTCCCACTCGTCGTACGGCACGAATTCCCCATCTTCGCGTGTCGACGTCAGGGGTTTATGGCAGATCGAGCACCGGTCCCGAAACACGAGTAAGCCCTTACGCTCCAGCTCGCCGAGCGGCAGGCCGGCTTTCCGCAGCGGGTTAGGCTCGTGGCTGAACTCCGCCAGGAAAGTCAGCAGAGCCTCACGCTGAAGCAGCGGGCTTACGGACTCGGGCAGCGCGGCAAGATCCTCCAGCCAGGGGAACGTCGATCTCTCCAGGGTGAATACGGGCTGACCTTGATTGGCGACCTCGAATTCGGACAGCACCATCGAGGTCAGCGTCGCGTCTCCTCCACGAGAAAAAACAGGAACGTTATTGCCGAGGCCTCGCAGGGTCTTGGTCGTAGCGAATACATGTCCGCGGCCCGTGTAGTGGGTTCGGCCATCGATCCCGCCCTCGAAATGGCACGTCTCGCAGGTGAAGCGGGATAAGAAACCGTCCGATATGTTGTCCGGTGCCATGAGAGTCGTGAAGAATAGAGCCTCTCCAAGGTGACTCTCCGCAGAACGCTCGCCGACGCCGAAGCGCGCCGCCGTGCTCCAGCCGGCATCAGAATCCGCCTCAATATCCGGATCAAGAACTAGGACCCGGTCCAGCAATGAGTTCGCCAGGACCACATGAAATCCGCCTGCTGGATCAGCGGAGGAGGCGCCGGCAAGCGTGAAATCGGTAGTCCCTGGCGGGGCGCGGAGAGTTCTGAGCACCTGCGGCGGCTGGGCGGACAGGTCGAGCTCGAGAACGACTCCCGATCCGAATCCGGAAATCCAGGCTGTGCGCCCGGAAGGCTCATATCGTATCGCCTTCGGGGTCACCAGGCCGTGCTCCGACAGGTTGAAGCGTGTCACCTGCTGCGGAGTCTTAGCGGACGCACCGCCGGCCACCGTGTACAGGTAGAGAAACGAGTCCACGTACCCGAACTCGCCGGCGGTTCGATCCAGAGGCCGGTCTTCGACCCCCCCGGCGGCGATCCACATCGTGTCGCCCGAAGTCCACGATTCGAGGGCCCAGATCGGGCCGTCCAGCTCGATATGCACGGCCCGCTCGAAGTCGGGCCCCGGATCCAGAGAAACCACATGCACGCGGTGGCCGACCAGCTCGCTTACCAGCAGTTTCGAGCCAGCCAACTGCAGGTGCAACGCCGGACTGTGGAGAGGAATATCCTCACGCCCCGCGACCAGCCGCCCCTCCACCAGAGGTCCGCCGTCCCCGGCGTTCCAGTTCGGCTCGAGCGTCAGGTAGAGAAGGCGCGAGTCAAAGTCGTCCGCTATGACAAGCGCAGCGGCCGACGGCAGGTATGTGATGGTGCGCACGCCGGCGACGCCCTCGAGGGTCGTCTGCGCCGCGAGACTCAGATCGGCTGGCCCGATACGGAACAGCCTGACCTCCGGCGACCGGCGTCCCCCGACGAAAACGTGCTCGTCATCGGCGAATGCCCAGCCAGCGGGCGATTGCGGCGTAGATATGCGGCTGAGTTCACTCCAGGCGGAATCCACCAGAACCAGTTCCGAGCTCCCGCGCAGGAGCACCAGAAACCGGCCGTCGCTGAGACGCTTGACGCGCACAGGGTCTGCGCCGAACGGCGGCGCTGTGTCTGGACTGACCTGGGCCGCTGGATCCGTAAGCCGTGCCTCGAGCTCCAGGAGCGCCTCGGCCATGTCAGCCCGCACGGATTCTTCGCTGGCCGGGCCGAACGAACCGCATGCGGCGAGACCGCCAGCCAGCACTAGCGCAGACAGGGCGCTCCCGGCGTATGTCTTGACCGAGCCGGCGCTTGCTCTGATCCAAGATGCACGAGAGCCCCGGACCAGCCGGGGCTCCTCGCACGCAGGGCTAATAGGTCTCCTACCAGCCGCTGTCCCCACCACTTCCACCACCCGCACCGGCAGCCGTACCACTCCGTGAGCGCTTTTTCTCCTTCACGGTCACTTGAGCCACCATGTCTTCGACATCCGAGCCGTCGACTTTGACGACGATGGCGGTGCCGTCCATGACATTGGCGAGTTGCTGCTCAGTGAGCAGCACTTTGTACCTAATGCCCTCCGTGCCGGGAACGCCGAGGAGAACCTGAATCTCGTGATCGACTACGAAGCTTGCTTCCTCCACACTTGTCCAGGCCAGAGTGCCAGATGCCCCAACCAAGAGCGCCACGGCGACCGGTAGTAATACTCTCTTCATGCGTCCACTCCCCCAATAAGAAATCGATGTAACCCGAACCATTGCCCGAACCGGCATTCGTCCTGACCGGTGCGGTTCCACTCCTACTAACACGTTGCACCATCGTTCCCGCTTAGTCGAGGGTGTTGGGACCAACCGCAGCCAGAGAGGGACATTGCGGTAGGTCCAGGGTTTGCAGGGATCGAATATCGCTCCCGATGCGTTATTGTCGCGACCAACGAGACAGGCGCCATGGTAACGAGGCCTAGATGCAAGAAAAGCAGTTCGATACCGACATAGTTGTCATCGGTTCCGGTTTTGGCGGTTCAGTAGCGGCGCTGCGCTTTTCGGAGGCGGGCCATTCGGTAATCGTCATCGAGCGCGGCGATTGGATATGCCGGGAAAACTTCGAGCCCGATTTCGACGCCTTCTGGAACCCGCGGCGTCACCGCTTCGGCATGAACGAACTGCGCCAGCGGGGACGAAACATTATCCCGTGGCTCGGGGCGGCGGTCGGTGGCGGCTCCCACGTGTACGCGGGCACGCTGAAGCGGAGGGACACTTTCAGCGGGTTCCCGGGCGCCATCCAACTGGCGGAGATGCAGGAATTCTACAGCCGGGCCGAAGAAGTGCTCGACGCTCAACGCTATCCTGATTACCCGCCATACAGCGACGTCAGGGCTACCCAGCTGCTGTACTCCATAGCGGACCAACTCGAGGAGACCTGCGGTGACCTGCTCGAGGAGTGGGGCCCGATCAATCTGGGCATCAGCTTCGCCCCGCCCGGCGCAGAGCCGGGTAGCGAGTTCGTGAACAAGCACGGCGCTCGCCAACGATACTCGGACCCGAGAGAGCAGTCGCTGCTGGGCGGCGATATAGGCACGAAGAACAGCCTCGACCGCAATTATCTGTTCTTGGCTCAGAAGCTGGGCGCCGAAGTCCACGCCCTATGCTCCGCCGACCGCATCACGCCCCTGGACGGAGGCGGATTTCGCGTAGATTTGAGCCGATACCGCAAGGAACCTGCTTTACTGAGGCGATTCTTACGCAATTGGATACCGTTCCTGGTCCGCCCCCGAGACGAGAAGCTCCAGGTGACATGCCGGCGGCTCGTCCTTTGTGC